>NZ_JYOQ01000177.1:0-529450 GCF_000960545.1 Vibrio sp. S457-15
CTAAAGGGTTGTCGGAGACTACGACGTTGATAGGTCAGGTGTGTAAGTGCTGTGAGGCATTGAGCTAACTGATACTAATTGCCCGTGAGGCTTAACCATACAACACCCAAGGGGTTTTGATGGACTCGAAACAAGAACAGAATTGAATGTGTAGAGAACACAGAAACAGCTTTCCGAATTAAAGAATTTGCTTGGCGACCATAGCGTTTTGGACCCACCTGACTCCATTCCGAACTCAGAAGTGAAACGAAATAGCGCCGATGGTAGTGTGGGGCTTCCCCATGTGAGAGTAGGACATCGCCAGGCTTTTAATTTGAAGAAGCCCACTCGAAAGAGTGGGCTTTTTTGCATTTCAGAGTTCTGAAAATTAGGGTTATAAAAAATAACCCAAGTAATTCGAATCCATATACCTATTATTAAGGTGCAATGTATTTGCTCTCCGCTACCTTCCAAAAAGCTTTCACTAATGGGTTTTCTAACTGGTTTTTGGTGCAACAGACGCCAAGTTCAAATGGCTTAATTGGCAATACTTTTAAGCGATTAATCTTTTCCCTTACTGGACTGTTGTTGATTACGACATCCGGTGCGATACCCACCCCACATCCCAATGCAACCATGCTTACGATGGCCTCATGTCCAGACGTTTGCGCGTAGATATTCGGTTTTATTTTCATTTTTTTGAGCCAAGTATTAGCCCTGTCCCTTGCTGTGCCTGCTTCCGGAAGAATGAATGGAATGATTGACCAATCTGGCTGCTCCTTTTGCAATTCCTCAGCAAATGAACTGACACCGACAGGAGCGATGACAGACAGAGGGATTTCACTGATCGTTTCAAACGCGATTTTGTTTGGCATCTGCTCCGATTTGGCTGAGATGGCAATATCGGCTTCATCTGCTAGTATTTTGTCGATTGCTTGAGCTGGGTCACCGGTTGATAGCTTAAATTCAATAAAAGGATGCTGAAGACGAAAATCGGAAATTAACTCTGGTAAATGGCTGTAGCTGGCGGTCACCGAACAAAAGAGACGGATTTCCCCCTTTAGCTCGCCTTCGGTTCCTTTTATATGGTTTTGATACTGTTGCCATTCACTAAGAATTTTTAACGCGACAGGCATTAATTTTTTGCCTTGGGTTGTCAGCTCTACACTGCGATTATCGCGAACAAACAGCTGTTGATTTGTTTCTTCTTCCAACTTTTGTATTTGTCGACTGAGGGCAGAAGGACTGATGTGCATGGCTGCAGCGGTTTTGGCAAAACTTTTACTCTCACAGAGATGAATGAAAAGTTGCAGGCTTTTGATATTCATTAAATCTTTATTTCCATGTTGCATAAATTGCAATAAGTAATTGTGAATATATCACTTTAAGCAACGTTATGTCTGTTTTAGTATGAAGTTATTCGGTAAGACGGTTACCGACCTTTATGGAAGAATGTTTAAGGAGCGCCCAGATGGCTAACTATTTCAATACCCTAAACTTGCGCGAGCAATTGGATCAACTTGGTCGTTGTCGCTTTATGGACCGTGAAGAATTTGTATCTGAAGCGGATTACCTGAAAGGTAAAAAAGTGGTCATTGTGGGCTGTGGTGCTCAAGGTCTAAACCAAGGCCTGAACATGCGCGATTCTGGTCTTGATGTGTCTTACGCACTACGTCAAGCTGCGATCGATGAACAGCGTCAATCGTTTAAAAACGCCAAAGATAATGGCTTTGAAGTTGGTAGCTACGAAACGCTAATTCCTCAAGCCGATCTGGTTGTTAACTTAACGCCAGACAAACAGCACACTAACGTTGTTGAGACGGTGATGCCACTAATGAAAGAAGGCGCTGCACTAGGTTACTCTCACGGTTTCAATGTTGTGGAAGAAGGCATGCAGATTCGTAAAGATCTGACCGTTGTCATGGTTGCTCCTAAGTGTCCTGGTACAGAGGTTCGTGAAGAATACAAACGTGGTTTTGGTGTTCCTACCCTAATCGCGGTTCATCCAGAGAATGATCCAAAAGGTGAAGGTTGGGATATCGCGAAAGCTTGGGCTGCAGCAACAGGTGGTCACCGTGCGGGTTGTCTTGAGTCTTCTTTTGTCGCTGAGGTGAAATCAGACCTAATGGGTGAGCAAACCATTCTATGTGGCATGCTACAAGCGGGGTCTATCGTATGTTACGAGAAGATGATTGCTGAAGGCATTGATCCGGGTTATGCAGGTAAGCTACTGCAGTACGGTTGGGAAACCATTACGGAAGCTCTGAAATTCGGTGGCATCACTCACATGATGGACCGTCTATCTAATCCAGCGAAAATCAAGGCGTTCGAGCTTTCTGAAGAATTAAAAGACCTAATGCGTCCACTTTATAACAAGCACATGGACGACATTATTTCTGGTCATTTCTCTAGCACCATGATGGCTGACTGGGCAAATGATGATAAAAATCTTCTAGGATGGCGTGCAGAAACTGGTGAAACTGCATTTGAAAATTACCCAGAAACGGACGTTGAGATTTCTGAGCAAGAGTACTTTGACAACGGCATTCTAATGATTGCAATGGTTCGTGCTGGGGTTGAACTGGCATTTGAAGCGATGACAGCTTCTGGAATCATCGATGAATCAGCGTACTACGAGTCTCTACATGAACTTCCGTTGATTGCTAATACTATCGCACGTAAGCGTCTATATGAGATGAACGTGGTTATCTCTGATACGGCTGAATATGGTAACTACCTATTTGCTAACGTAGCAACGCCTTTATTACGTGAGAAATTCATGCCTTCTGTTGGTACAGAGGTTATTGGTAAAGGTTTAGGCGAAACGTCTAACCAAGTGGATAACGCGACTCTTATCGCAGTGAACGAGACTATCCGTAATCACCCAGTGGAATACATTGGCGAAGAACTACGTGGCTACATGACGGATATGAAGCGCATCGCGGTTGGTGGCTAATTCTCTTCGCTGCACAGCATTGAAGATATTAAATGAACTCCAGACAGATTGGAGTCGATAAATACAAAAAACACGACATCTAATTAAAAGGCTTGGTCTCCGTTGACCAAGCCTTTTCGTTTTTAGTCGATTTGTCCATGTGCTGATAAGAAAAACGCTCCTGTCGAAGGAGTGTTTAGGGGCTTATTTATCAGCTAGCTTTTCTTCAAGCTCGGCTAATTTCTTTTCCATTTCTGTCAGCTTTTGACGCGTGCGTAGTAAAACTTGAGTTTGAACATCAAATTCTTCGCGGCTTACCACATCTAGCTTATTTAGTTGGCCTTGGATTACTTGGCGAACTTTTTGCTCAACGTCTGCGCCTAGCTCTTTTACTGGTGCTGGCATTGAGTCATGAATTTGTTTAGCAATTTGCTCTAATTTCTTTGGGTCAAACATAGTGGCTAAAACTCCTTTTGATTTGCCGACATTCTAAGTAAATGATACGGGAAAGTCGCCATTTAGATGGTAAAAAAGAGAGCAGCAATAAAAAAGGCCACCGAAGTGACCTTTTTCTTCGCTTCTTGAGCTTATTTGTTTTCTGCTAGTTCGCGGTGCGCTGCTTTCGCTTCATCAACTCGAGCTAACTTTTCCAAGTCTTTATCTTCAACAAAAACTGGCAGTGGTTTGTGTTTTTCAGCTAGGTAGCTGTAAATCACAGGTAGTACGAATAGCGTGAACAACGTACCAAGTGCCAAACCAGCCACGATTACGATACCGATACTAAAGCGCTGCTCTGCGCCTGCACCCGTTGCGTACATGAGTGGGATAAGGCCGGCAATCATCGCCGCAGTGGTCATCAGAATTGGACGAAGACGCACTTTCGCCGCCTCCATTACTGCATCGATTCGAGACAGTTTGTTGTGCAGCTGCTCTTCTTTTGCTACTTCACAGATCAAGATACCGTGTTTGGTGATCAGACCGACCAACGTGATCAGACCGACCTGCGAGTAGATGTTCATCGAGGCTGTGCCCCAAGCCAAGGCGATCAACGCACCACACACCGCTAGCGGTACCGATACCATGATAACGATAGGGTCACGAAGTGATTCAAATTGAATCGCGAGAACCAAGAAGATGATGGCTAACGCAAGACCAAACGTTGCGTATAGCGCGCTACCTTCCGTCACGAACTGACGTGCTTCACCCATGTAATCATGGTTGTAACCTGCTGGCAGTTTGTTTTGTGCGATATCTTCAAACCAATTAATGGCATCACCCATGGCTACACCAGGAGTCGGAACTGCACCCACAGTCGCTGAGTTTAATTGGTTGAAATGTGGCAGAGAGCGAGGCTCTGCCACGACATCAATGGTGATCAGGCTACCCAATGGAACCGCTTTGCCATCAACGGAGCGTACGTAGTAGTGCTTCATTGACTCTGGATTTAAGCGCCACTTACGTTCAACTTGTGGAATAACTTCGTACGAGCGGCCGTTAAGGTCGATACGGTTAACATAACCGTCAGCCATCATAGTGCTTAGCGTGATACCGATGTCTTGCATCGTCACACCGTAAGCGCCTGCTTTATCCTTATCGATCTTGATCTTCATGGTTGCTGAATCATATTTCAGATCGAGATCGGAATAGACGAACATTGGACTGCTTGCTACTTCCGAAAGAACGTCACTTGCAACGGTAAACAAGCTTTCAAAGTTGTTTGGTGTTGTAATCACGAACTGGATAGGCAGACCAGACCCCGCACCTGGTAGTTCAGGCATTTCGAATGCAGTGACGGCCATGCCAGGTACTCCTTGCACTAAGGCACCCACACGCTCTTTCAATTCGGCTTGGCTGGCTTCACGTTCGCTCCAAGGTTTCAGCGTTGCTAGACCAAACGCTTGGTTCGAGTTAGGCACACCGGTAAACACCTGCGCGTATTCCACCTCTGGTTGAGCTGACAGAATCTTGTTTACATCGTTCATGGTGTTTTGGATGTAATCCAAGTTCGCGTTCGAAGGTGCGGTACCCATAAGTACAACTACACCTTTGTCTTCCGAAGGTGCAAGTTCACTAGGAATGAACTTGAACAAGATAGGTAAGCTCGCAAATACAATAATGGCAAATACAATCACAACCGGACGATTAGCCATTACCGATCTCAGTATGCCCTCGTAACGAGTCGTCATACCATCAAGGATATGGTGAACTTTTTGTTCAAACTTGCTTGGTTTTTCGTTCGCCTTCAGCATTTTCGAACACATCATTGGTGATAGTGTCAAAGCGATGATGCCGGATACGAATACCGAACCTGCCAGTGTCAAAGCGAACTCTTTGAACAATGAACCTGTGATACCACCCATTAATGCGATTGGCGCGTACACCGCACCTAGTGTCAATGTCATTGCGATAACCGGAACCGCAATTTCACGCGTACCAATGATCGCTGCACGGAATGGGGATTCACCTTCTTTGATGTGACGGTCAACGTTTTCTAGTACCACGATCGCGTCATCCACCACCAAGCCAATGGCTAGAACCATCGCCAGTAGCGTCATCAAGTTCCAAGAGAAACCCATTGCTTGCATCACCATCGCCACACCAATCAAAGAGAGTGGAATAGTCACGATAGGAATGATTACCGCACGGAACGAGCCTAGGAACAGCGTGATAACCACAAGTACTATGACCGCTGCTTCCAGGATGGTTTTCACCACTTCGTGAATCGATTCGTTGATCGCAATCGTAGAGTCGTACATCACGTTCATTTTGATGTTGCTTGGTAGGTTGCGCTCAAGTTGAGGCAATAGATCAAGCACGTCTGCCGCGATGTTGATCGGGTTAGCACTTGGCGCTGCGTTGATCGCCGCAACCACAGCTTCTTGACCGTTTGCACTTGCGCGGTAAACGTCGTGACTCTTCTCTAGCGTTACTTTAGCGATATCACCTAGGCGAATCACATCCCCTTCACCAGTTTTCACAACTAAGGCTTCAAGTTCAGCAACGTTTGATACCTGAGTATCTGCGCTACCGTTGTAAAGCACGAACTCGCCAGTCGCTTGACCTGTTGCGGATTGGTAGTTATTGGCGTTCAAAACGCTCATCACATCGGTTGCAGTCAGCTTCAAAGCGCCCATTTTGGCAGGATCTAGCCATACACGTAGTGCGTATTTCATACCACCATAGAGATCAACTTTGGACACACCGTTTACGGTGAACAACTGCGGGTTGATTACACGTTCAAGGTAGTCAGTGATCTGACTTGAAGATAATTCGTCACTCGTAAAACCTATGTACAGTACCGCCGTAGTCGAACCAGTCGACATGGTTACGGTTGGGTCTTCGGCTTCTTTTGGAAGCTGTGAACGTACCGAGTTGGTTTTTGCCAGAATGTCAGACAACGCTGCATTTGGGTCCGTGTTTAACTTCATGTTTATGGTAATGGTCGATTTACCCAGTACCGATTGAGAAGTCATGTAATCAATGTTGTCGGCTTGTGCTACTGCTTGCTCCAAAGGCTGAGTAATAAAGCCTTGGATTAAGTTGGCACTTGCACCGTAGTAACTGGTGGTTACGGTAACCACCGTATTTGTCATTTCAGGGTATTCACGAACCTGCATTTTGAACACTGCTTGCAAACCAAGTAGTGCAATCAAAAAGCTGATCGATACCGCTAAAACTGGACGTTTTATAAAAACATCAGTAAAGCGCATGATGCCTCCAATTAAAGCATTGGTGTTTCAGCAGGTGGAGTAATGGCATTGCTTTCAACAATGCTAACTTTTGCGTGGTTGCTTAAACGGACTTGACCCGAAGTAACTACCACATCACCAGGTTTCACGCCTTCCAAGATGTGTGCGATGTCTTTAGTACGTTCGCCCACTTTAACTACGTGTTGCTTCACGCGCTTTTCACCCTCTTCTTCTGTCACGATGTAGACGTTATCGCCGTACAAAGTGAAGGTGATTGCTGTTTGAGGTAGCGTCACTTGGTTTGCCAATTTCGGCATGATGATGTTTGCACGTGCGAACATACCGCTGCGAAGTTTGCCATCGCTGTTTGGAATGTCAGCTTGTACTTGGATCAGACCACTTTGTACATTTACCGCAGGTTCAATGGCAGAAATTGAGCCTTTGAATGGCTGATCTGGGTAGGCATCTACAAAAATATCCACTTCTTGGTCAAGTTTGATACGCGAGATGTCTGTTTGAGGCACGGTAAAGCGCAGACGCATTACGCTGCTATCTTCTAGGCGAACAATATCGCTACCAGCTTGGATGTATTGACCAAGATAAACGTTACGGATACCAACTACACCTGCAAATGGCGCTTTGATTTCACGACGATCGATGGTTGCTTTTAAACTCTCGATATCTGCTTTAAGCGAGTAGTAGTTTGCTTCAGCTTCATCGTAAGCTTCTTTAGAAATAGAACCTTTCTTAAACAGACCTTGGTAACGTTTGTATTTCGCTTCTGCTGCAGGAAGTTTCGCTTGTGAACTCTTCAAGTTCGCTTTTTCTACTTCAGAATCAAGCAGAACGAGAGGCTGGCCAGCTTCAACTTGAGTCCCTGATTCAAAAGCGATCTTGTCGATAACACCGCTCGTTTCGTTCGCTACCGTCACCCCTTGGTTTGGCTCGATAAAACCGATAGCCTCGATCACTGGTACCCAATCCACCGCTTTTACTTCCGTAACGGTTACTGGGAACTCAGGTTCAGGGCGGCTAGCGAAAGCGTCCATTTTTTGCTTGATATCAATTAGCCTGTATGTCACTACACTACCAAAAAGTAATAAAACAATTGATAGCATCAAAATCCACTTTTTCATTCTATTAAGAACTCCAAGTTAGTGTTTAATAATTGCATCCCAACTGGCTTCAATGGCTGCTTCCAGCGCATCGTCGTCCAATTGATAAAATCCCAAAGCATGTTTTCTCGCAAGCGCGACGCTTGCTTCAAAGCTTAATCCAGAGAGCACTTCGTTATCGAGAGGCTTAAAAACCCCTTCTTCTTTGCCCTGGTTGAAAAGGCGATCTACTTGGGCAAACATTTTTCGCTCAAGTTCCCACGTCTTGTTTCTTGTTGTGCAAGGTAACGAATCATATTGAACTCGATTACTGATGGCGTTTAAGTTGGAACCCGCCAAATTCCAGATGTTGAGCCACATGGTTCGATAGCGTTCCTTCAATGGCATGTCGTCATTAACGCCCGCTTGCACTGCAGAGGCAATGCGTTTGGCTACGTTAAGACGCACTTCTTCCAATAGATGTTCTTTGTCTGAGAAATAGCGATAAATCGTCCCGGCGGCGACACCCGCTTCGTTAGCCAGCTTTTGCATAGAAAGCCCTTGAAAGCCAGACTCTGCAATTAACTGTTCCGCAGCGGCAAGTATTTGATCGCGTTTATCTACAGCAGGGTTGTCCGTCATAATCCTACTACCAGTGAATGAACGTTCATTCATTATAGCTTAAAGTCTGGTCTACTATGCAACAGAATGTTGCACCAATCGGGGTAAAATTTACGAGAAAATCACCGTAGCATTCAAAGAGCCACCCCTTTATCATAGGCGCCACATTTGTCACCCGCAGAGAATTTGTATGAAGCTGAACCCTAGACAAGATGAAGCCGTAAAATACGTGTCTGGTCCATGCCTAGTGCTTGCCGGCGCAGGCTCAGGTAAAACGCGCGTAATTACTAATAAAATTGCTTACTTGGTTCAGCAATGTGGCTACAAAGCAAGAAACATCGCGGCCGTGACCTTTACCAACAAAGCCGCGCGCGAAATGAAAGAGCGTGTTGGTCAAACCTTGGGTAAAGCCGAGTCGAAAGGTTTGATGGTTTCTACTTTCCATACCTTGGGTTTGAATATCATCAAACGTGAGTACAAGCAGCTTGGGTTAAAAGCGGGCTTTTCGTTGTTTGATGATCAAGACCAGATGGCGCTGTTGAAAGAGTTGACGGAAAAGCAACTCGACGGTGATAAAGACCTACTCAAACAACTATTGAGTACGATCTCCAACTGGAAAAACGACATGTTAACGCCAGAGCAAGCCAAAGCGATGGCGAAAGGCGAGCAACAACAGCTGTTCGCTTTTTGTTTTGAGATGTACCAGAAGCAGATGAAGGCGTACAACGCGCTCGATTTTGACGACCTGATCTTGCTGCCGGTATTGCTGCTGCGTAATAATGAAGACGTGCGTCAGCGTTGGCAAAATCGCATCCGCTATCTATTGGTTGATGAATACCAAGATACCAACACCAGTCAGTATGAACTGGTCAAATTGATTGTGGGTGAGCGCGGTCGCTTGACCGTCGTGGGTGATGATGACCAATCGATTTATTCGTGGCGTGGTGCCAAACCGCAAAACTTGGTGCTGCTCGGGCAAGATTACCCGAATCTGCGTCTGATCAAGCTGGAGCAGAACTATCGCTCGACTAGTCGAATTCTTCGTGCTGCAAACATTTTGATTGCCAATAACCCGCACGTGTATGAAAAATCACTGTTCTCAGAAATTCCTGACGGCGAAAAACTGAAAGTGTTGCTAGCCAAGAACGAAGAGCACGAAGCAGAAAGGGTCACGGGTGAGTTGATTGCGCACAAGTTCTTAAATCGCACGGAATATCGAGATTATGCGATTTTGTATCGCGGTAACCATCAATCGCGCTTGATTGAAAAATCACTGATGCAAAACCGCGTACCGTACAAACTGTCTGGCGGTACATCGTTTTTCGCGCGTGCCGAAATCAAAGACATCATGGCGTATCTTCGAGTGTTGGTGAACCCGGACGATGACAACGCATTTCTGCGCATTGTGAACACGCCGCGACGCGAAATTGGCCCGGTAACGTTAGAAAAATTGGGCAGTTACGCCAATATGCGCGGCAAAAGCCTATTTGAAGCAAGCTTTGAAATGGGATTAGAACAACACCTATCGGGGCGTGGTCTCGAAAATCTGCGTCGCTTTACACAATGGTTGGTGGCGATTGCCGATCAAGCTGAGCGAGGTAACACAGTAGAAGCTGTTCGTTCCTTGGTTCGTGACATTCATTACGAAGATTGGCTGTACGAAACCTCAGCCAGCCCGAAAGCCGCTGAAATGCGCATGAAGAACGTTTCGGATCTCTACTCTTGGATTGTGGCTGACTTAGAAGGTGACAATTACGACCAAGAAGAGAAAACGCTGAAAGAAGTGGTTCAACGTTTGACCTTGCGTGACATGATGGAACGCGGCGAAGAAGACGAAGACAGCGATGCCGTTCAATTGATGACATTACACGCATCAAAAGGCCTAGAGTTTCCTTACGTTTATTTGATTGGTTCGGAAGAGGGCATATTGCCGCATCAAACCAGTATTGATGAAGATAACGTCGAAGAAGAGCGACGCTTGATGTACGTAGGCATCACCCGCGCACAGCGAGAGCTGACGTTTACCATGTGTAAAGAGCGTCGCCAGTTTGGTGAGTTGATCAAGCCGACTCAAAGTCGTTTTTTGGATGAGCTGCCGTTTGATGATGTCGAATGGGAAGTGAACAAAAAGCCTGTGTCTCAAGAAGAACGAATGGCAAAAGGTCAGGCGCACATTGCAAACCTGCGCTCGATGTTTAAGAAGTGATCTCTTTGATCTCACGGTAAATCAAGTTCACTCCAAACAAAAAGGCTTGCCGATTGGCAAGCCTTTCTTAATTCAGATGAGTCGCCGCTGTATTACAAGCCATCAATCATGTGGTCGATGGCAGCAATGATTTCATCATCAGAACAGTCCATACATGTACCTTTTGCTGGCATCGCGTTGAAGCCTTCAAGCGCGTGCTTCACTAGCACGTCTTTGCCTTGCGCGATACGCGGAGCCCAATCGTCAGCATTGCCCGATTTTGGCGCGCCGTTTACACCAGATGCGTGACAAGCAATACAAAAAGTACCGTAAACTTTGGCGCCATCACGTGGACCGGTTGGTTCTTCCTTCACAGGCTCTGAACCTGCTAGATAAACATCACCGACAGGTTTGATGCGTTCTGCGATCGCATCGTATTCAGTTTGGCTGATGTCAGAAGCTAAAGCTGCCGTAGAGAAAGTTAAGGCAGCGAACAAAACGCTAATCATTTGTCGAGACATATCCATTAAACCCACTTCACATTCCCGAGGTAAGTGACTTACCTATTTATATAGTTAGAGTATTGATACCGCGTCGAGAAAATCATTCGAAATCTCTCCGATGGCATAAAATGATTAAACAACTTGGTTGCAGCTGTTAAATCAATGTAAATAATGGGTGATTATATCCCGATAACTTGTTGCAATAAACAACAAGTTATCCATGACAGGGCGTGAATCACATCAAAAATACACTTTAAAGGCAGATAACTGTCGAAAAAGAGACCAAACGATAAAAAAAGTAAAAAAAGTACTAGACGGCATAGTGTGATATCCGTATTATTCCACTCCGCCGATAGGGCATGCGCCCGTAGCTCAGTTGGATAGAGCGTTGGCCTCCGGAGCCAAAGGTCGAAGGTTCGAATCCTTTCGGGCGTACCATACCCCGGAGGAAAAGTCGGTAAAACTCAATGGTGGCTATAGCTCAGTTGGTAGAGCCCCGGATTGTGATTCCGGTTGTCGCGAGTTCAAGTCTCGTTAGCCACCCCATTCTTTCCTTTTTGGATAGAATACGGTAGCATTGCTTCCCATCTTGATGTTGAATCAGGATAAAACATAAGTCGGTGAATAGCGCAGCTTGGTAGCGCATCTGGTTTGGGACCAGAGGGTCGGGGGTTCGAATCCCTCTTCACCGACCACTATCTAGTTTATGGCTACATAAGTAGCGGTGAACATAAAAATTTGATGGTGGCTATAGCTCAGTTGGTAGAGCCCCGGATTGTGATTCCGGTTGTCGCGAGTTCAAGTCTCGTTAGCCACCCCATTCTTTCTATAAAGAATACATGCTCGGTGAATAGCGCAGCTTGGTAGCGCATCTGGTTTGGGACCAGAGGGTCGGGGGTTCGAATCCCTCTTCACCGACCACTATTTAAAGCCTCAGTCGAAAGACTGGGGCTTTTTTGCATTTTAACCACTCTATTTTCCGTCATATTAGCTGATAGTGGCTAGCCAGAAGATTTCTATCAGCAGAATCTCGCTTTGCGTTCGAATTGTAAGGTTGGTACAGCTTTTGGTGCTTTAGACCACCCATGATCCCAGAGCTTTTCGCGCAGATAAAATAAACCCCAGCTCAATGTCTGGGGTTGTGGTTTTCTTAATTCGCTGTTGTTATTGGGCGAGTGTTTTCAGGATTTCTTTTAGCTCGACGGTTTCTCGGATTTCAAAGTTCGGCGTTATCTCTGTTGGATTACTTGCGCCAGTCGCATTCACCCACACACTCAAAATACCCATGTTGTTTGCGCCTGCGATGTCTGCCGCTAAAGAGTCACCGATGTGTAAGGCTTCTTCTGGTTTGACGTCGACAAGATTCAAGGCTTTTTGGAATATGCTGGCCGCTGGTTTTTCTTCTGGCTCTTCGCCACCCACAATAATATGGTCCACCCATTCATCCATTTGTGTTGCTTTCAATTTGGGGTGCTGCGAGAAAATTGGACCGTTAGTGATCACAACAAGTTTGTAGTGCTTACGTAGATCCGTCAGCATTTCTTTTACGCCAGGGAAGAAAGTGAACGCGCCCATACGTGCTGAATCAAAATAGTGTTGTGCTTGCTGAGCTTGCTCTGCATCGATGTGGATGCCGTCCTCCGCCAAAATCGTTTGGAGCAGACCACAGCGAAAAGCATTTTCGTCTGGAAGAAGAGCAACCAGCTGGGGAAACTCTGCGTTGAGCTTTTTATATACCCCTTGCAAGTAGCGTTGTAAGAATGCTTGAGGATCAGAGACTTGTGGATACGTTTGTTGAATCCAGGCAGCAAATTTTTGCCCTGCAGCTTTGTCTGCTTGGGATGTGCCACATAACGTCTCGTCCATATCAAAAAAAATCGCTTTAAGCACAGGGGCTCCTTTCATTCACTACTTAGTCATTAGTCACTGGCGTCGAAAGCCTATTATCCCACTCTAAATCGCATCGTAAAGAGGCAATCCGTCAGCAAATTGTGCAGTTTCGTTTACGCTTAAGTGATGCTGTTCTTTTGGCTTAATCATTAAACCGCATAACGGGCGCATAATCGCAACTTTGAGGAGGTTTCCTCTGTTTTGTTGTGGTGCTCACGTTTTAGCCTTAGGTGAAGCCGGTTAACTTTGGTTTTTTATGTTTGCCGACTATTTTGTTAGTAACATTTTATGCCGAAAAATCGCTTTTGGTACGATATATTGTTTGGTAAATGTTAATGATCACACATGAATAGTGTGGTTATGGTGTGAGGTGATGTTGTGCCTATATTTAGAGCATTTTTCTAGTTTTAATGGTGCATGGCGCACAAAAATGGGGTGATATGAAAGTGGTTAAATACTTGTTAATGCATTTTTATTCGCTCATTGTGCGTGTATTCAATGTTTTTACGGCGGAATATACTTTAATTGTTGCTTTTTTGTGTGATTTTTGCCAAATTGTTTCCGCATTAAGATTTCAGAGTATTATTCTGAATTTGAACGGATTCATTCAGGTGATGAATGGCACGGGCTTTCCCAGTGCGATTCGATACCACAGACAAGGCAGTAGAGGTCTGAAATGTCACTATTAGAGGTGAAAAACCTTCGTATTGAGTATCCATCCCGACACGGCGTTCACGCGGCCGTGAAATCACTTTCGTTTAATATTGAACGAGGTGAAATCGTGGGTGTTGTTGGCGAATCCGGTGCGGGTAAGTCCACCGTTGGTAACGCCGTTATCGATTTGCTGAGCCCTCCGGGACGCGTTGCCAGTGGCGATGTCTTTTTGGATGGTGAAAAAATCTCTGGCTTAACACCAGAAGCGATGCGTAAGGTGCGTGGCTCGAAGATTGGTTTTATCTTCCAAGACCCTATGACCTCTCTTAACCCTTTGTTTACGGTTGAGCAGCAGCTAAAAGAAACCATTCATGCCAACATGAAAGTGTCTGACGACGAGGCGTATCAACGCGCGTTGTCTCTGATGCAGCAAGTCGGCATCCCTCAGCCTGAAAACCGTCTTAAACAGTATCCTCACCAGTTTTCTGGTGGTATGCGTCAGCGTGTGGTTATCGCGATCGCTTTGGCTGGTGAGCCAGATCTGATCATCGCCGATGAGCCAACCACGGCACTGGACGTATCAATCCAAGACCAAATCCTGAATCTTATCCGTGAGTTGTGTATCCAGAACAATGTTGGTTGTATGTTGGTTACGCACGACATGGGTGTGGTTTCAAACGTTACAGACCGCGTGGCGGTGATGTACCGTGGTGATCTTGTTGAGTTTGGGCCAACGGCAAAAGTGTTGGGTAACCCAGATCACCCATACACGCGCAGCTTGATTTCGGCGGTTCCTCGCTCAGACAGAAAGCTCGATCGTTTCCCTCTGGTGAGTTACATCGAAGAAGCGACAGAAATGAAGTCGCTGGACATCAAGAACCACTGGCTGGGTCAAAGCCAAGATCAGCGTGAGTACACTGGCCCGTTGTTGGATGTGAAAAACGTCAACTTAAGGTTTGTGACTAAGGACTCTTTGTTTGAAAGCCGCCGTGAATACGTGCAGGCATCGAACAATGTGAGTTTTGAGGTGCACGAAGGTGAGACGTTTGGTCTGGTGGGTGAGTCAGGTTCGGGTAAGTCGACCATCGCGCGCGTGATTGCTGGCTTGTATGAGCCAAACTCTGGCCAAGTGAAATTTGAAGGCATCGATCTCACGGCGATGAAGTCGGAAAAAGAGCGTCGTCCGATGCGACGTCAAATGCAGATGGTGTTCCAAAACCCATACACGTCTATGAACCCTCGTATGAAGGTGGCAGACATTATTGCCGAGCCAATTCGTTTCCATAAACTCACCAAGAATGAAGCAGAAACACGTCAAATCGTAAATGATTTGCTTGATCATGTTGGTTTGGGTCGCATGGCTGGCGTGAAATATCCTCATGAATTCTCTGGTGGTCAGCGTCAGCGTATTTCGATTGCGCGCGCTCTGGCCACTCGTCCTCGACTTTTGATTTGTGATGAACCGACATCAGCGTTGGATGTGTCGGTACAGGCACAAATTCTGAACTTGCTAAAAGATCTGCAAAGTGAACTGAACCTAACGATGTTGTTTATCAGTCACGATTTACCGGTGATTCGTCAGATGTGTGACCGAGTAGGTGTAATGCAGATGGGCACGTTATTGGAAGTCGCGCCTACCGAGCAGCTCTTTACTGCTCCACAGCACGAATACAGCAAAAAATTGATCTCTCTGATGCCTGAATTTACGGGCTTGCGAGAAGAAATCAAAACGGCATAAACCAAGTATTTCGCTTGGCTGATCTTTAGTCATTATAAAGACGCAAACACAATAACAAGGGATCCGGATCCCCGCATGAAGGAGTTATGCAAATGAAAACCATGAAAAGCAAATTAGCAGTGGCGCTAATGGCTGCGGGCCTTAGTTTTAATGCGCTAGCAGCAGATATTAAAGTTGGCTACGCTGCTGACCCAGTATCGCTTGACCCGCATGAGCAATTGTCTGGCGGTACACTGCAAATGTCACACATGGTATTTGACCCTCTAGTTCGTTTCACTCAAACAATGGACTTCGAACCTCGTCTAGCAGAAAGCTGGGAACGTGTTAACGACACAACGGTACGCTTCAAACTGCGTGAAGGCGTGAAGTTCCACTCTGGTAACTCGCTAACAGCGGATGATGTTGTGTGGACATTTGAGCGTCTACAAAGCTCTCCAGACTTTAAAGCGATCTTCGACCCGTACGAGAAAATCGTAAAAGTGGATGACTACACGTTCGATTTGGTTACTAAAGGTCCATACCCACTTGTTCTGCAAACGGCGACGTACATCTTCCCTATGGACAGCAAGTTCTACTCAGGTAAGACAGAAGACGGCAAAGACAAGTCTGAACTAGTGAAGCACGGTAACTCATTTGCATCGACTCACGTTTCCGGTACTGGCCCATTCATCGTGACATCACGTGAACAAGGCGTAAAAGTGGAATTTGAACGCTTCAAAGATTACTGGGATAAAGCGTCGAAAGGTAACGTTGATAAGCTAACGCTAGTACCAATCAAAGAAGACGCGACTCGTGTGGCTGCGCTTCTTTCTGGTGGCGTCGATATGATTCACCCAGTAGCGCCAAACGATCACCAACGTGTGAAAGATGCGAAAGGCATCGATCTCGTGACACTACCTGGTACGCGAATCATCACGTTCCAAATGAACCAAAACAGCAATGAAGCGTTGAAAGACGTTCGCGTTCGTCAAGCTATCGTGCATGCGATCAACAACGAAGGCATCGTGAAGAAAATCATGAAAGGCTTCGCGACAGCTGCTGGTCAGCAAAGCCCTGCGGGTTACGTTGGTCACAACGAAAAACTGGTTCCTCGCTACGATCTGAAGAAAGCTAAAGAGCTGATGAAAGAAGCGGGCTACGAGAACGGCTTTGCCCTAACTATGATTGCGCCAAACAACCGTTACGTGAACGATGCAAAAGTTGCACAGGCTGCGGCGGCAATGTTGTCTAAGATTGGTATTAAGGTTGATCTGAAAACCATGCCAAAAGCGCAATACTGGCCAGAGTTTGATAAGTGTGCGGGTGACATGCTGATGATCGGTTGGCACTCAGACACTGAAGACTCTGCGAACTTCAACGAGTTCCTAACAATGACTCGTAACGAAGAGACAGGTCGTGGTCAGTACAACTGTGGTTACTACTCAAACCCAGAAATGGACAAAATTGTAGAAGCAGCGAACGTGGAAACGGATCCAGCGAAACGTGCAGAAATGCTAAAAGGCGTTGAAGCGACGCTTTACAACGACGCAGCATTTGTACCGCTACACTGGCAAAGTGAAGCGTGGGGCGCGAAGTCTAACGTGAAAGCAGCAGACATTGTGAACCCAATGGTTATGCCTTACTTCGGCGACCTAGTGGTTGAATAATCACATGATGTAGTTAGAAGGAGGGGACGTATTCCCTCCTTCATGAGCTTCTCTCAAGGGATGCTTGATGAGGCTCATCACTCAGCTCAGTTTTGTTTCAGTCGGATTGAGCGAGTTTACAGACTGAATTTTCTCTCTAAATTTAGAGATCTATGGATAGTTAAGGGGCAAGGAATGTTTTCGTTTCTGGTCAAGCGCCTGTTTCAGGCACTGATAGTGATGTTTGTGATCAGTTTGGTGGCGTTTGCCATTCAGGACAACCTGGGTGACCCGCTGCGTGAGCTTGTAGGTCAGTCGGTTTCAGAGTCGGAGCGTCAAGCGCTGCGTGATGAACTAGGCCTGAACGATCCCTTTATCACAAAGTACACTCGCTTTGTCGGTAATGCACTGCAAGGTGATTTAGGTACGTCCTACTTTTTCAAGCGCCCAGCGGTTGAGGTTATTCTTGATAAGCTGGTGGCGACACTAGAGCTCGTGTTTGGCGCGACGCTCATCATTATTGTTTTATCGATACCACTTGGGGTGTACTCCGCGATTCACCCGAAAAGTATCTTCACCAAGTTTGTCATGGCGATGAGTAGCGTCGGCATCTCGATTCCGGTCTTCCTGACGGCGATCATGCTGATGTACGTCTTCTCCATAGAGCTTGGTTGGCTGCCTTCCTACGGGCGGGGCGAGACCGTCAACGTGCTCGGTTGGGAATCTGGCTTCTTTACCATTGATGGTATCAAGCACCTGATCTTGCCGTGTATTGCGCTGGCATCGATCATGTTGCCGCTGTTTATCCGTCTGGTTCGTTCAGAAATGCTGGAAGTACTGAGTTCGGAATACATCAAGTTCGCCAAGGCTAAAGGCCTAAACTTACAAAAAATTTATTACCAACATGCACTTAAGAACACCATGCTACCGGTACTGACGGTAGGTGGCGTGCAAATTGGTACCATGGTGGCCTACACCATCCTCACAGAAACCGTATTCCAATGGCCAGGCACTGGCTTCCTTTTCCTAGAGGCGATTAACCGTGTTGATACACCGCTAATCACAGCCTACGTAATCTTTGTTGGTCTGATCTTCGTGGTAACCAATACCATCGTTGACTTGCTGTACGGCATCATCAACCCAACTGTGAACCTAACTGGAAAAGGAGCTTAATCATGAGCCAAACCAATACTCCTGCTGCTCCTTCAGCCGTTCCATCTGCGTGGGAGCGCTTTAAAAACTCGGATTTCTTGTACTACTTCAAGCGCGACAAAGTGGCGATGGCGAGTTTTACGGTGTTTTTGATGTTCTTGGTGCTAGCACTGGCGGCGCCAATTCTGGCACCAACTGACCCGTACGATCTGACATCTATCGATATCATGGATTCAGAATTACCACCATCTTGGATGGACGGCGGTGAAGAACGCTTTGTGCTCGGTACGGATGAGCAAGGCCGTGATATTTTATCGACCATTCTTTACGGCTCTCGTTTGTCGCTGACGATCGGTTTTCTAGCGGTCGGTCTACAGCTTGTACTGGGCATCATCATTGGTTTGTCGGCAGGCTACTTCGGCGGTCGTATCGATAGCTTCTTGATGCGTTTTGCAGATGTGCAGTTGTCGTTTTCAACCATGATGGTAGCGATCATCGTCTCGGCCATTTTCAAAGCCAGCTTTGGCAGCGATTTTTACAGCCAATATGCGGTCGTGATGCTGGTGGTGATCATCGGTGTGGCTGAATGGCCACAGTACGCGCGTACGATTCGTGCATCGGTACTGGCAGAGAAGAAGAAAGAATACGTAGAAGCGGCACGCGTGATGGGCTTTAAAGCTCCACGCATCATGTTCCGCCATATTTTGCCGAACTGTTTGTCACCAATCTTGGTTATCTCAACCGTTCAGGTGGCCAACGCCATCATGTCGGAAGCGGCGCTGTCATTCCTAGGTTTGGGTCTGCCAGTTGACCAACCATCTTTGGGCGCGTTGATCAGCATCGGCTTTAACTACATCTTCTCTGGTGCTTGGTGGATTACAGCCTTCCCAGGTATTGTGCTAGTTACTTTGGTACTGGTTATTAACCTTCTGGGTGACTGGTTACGTGATGTATTTAACCCGAAACTGTACAAAGGTTAAGAATTTAGACATAGAGCATTGTTAAATCGCTCATTTCCTTCCTAAACTGAGAGCCGGATGCAATTCCGGCTCTTTTTTTGCTAGTTATTCTTTATTCACATTTTTTTGGCGCTTTGCCGCCATAATGACCTTACCCACTACTTCAGAGTGAAGCGTATGGAAATGAAGAAGGCACACCTCTCATCACGCATTGTCCAATCAGGCCTCAGCTTAGGAGGGCTATTGCTGTGCGCCCAATTTTCAGCTCCGGTATTGGCCGATGACTTTCTTTGTCAGGCGACTCAAGCGAGCGACAAAGAACTGCCGATGCTAGAGAAAAGTTGCCCAATCGGTCAGGGTGTTTGGGGAAAGAAAGTGCCGCAAGGAGGCAATGATTTCTATTGGATTCAATGTGGCTTGCTGCCTAAACCAATGCCACTTGCCAAAGCCAAACCCATTTACAGCAAAATCACCACCGATGTTTGGATGAAGCCCGAAACAAAGGGCTATCGTTGTCTTATTGGGCCTTATACAGAATTTTCTAAAGCGTCTGCTGATTTGCGAGGAGTCAAAACCTTGTCGAACTATCGCGAGGCATTTATTCGTGTGGTTGGCAAAGGGAGTGACAACACCGTGAAGCAAACGCAGTCGTCATCAAAGCCGGCTCCTGTCGCCAAACCAAACGTCGCACCGAAGCCTGTTGCGCCAGTCGTGGCCAGTCGTCCAGATACCGAGGCGTTTAAAGCTTCTGCGACAAAAACAACAGCGCAGCCAGTTACGGCCAAAGAGCCGAAACCGAGCACGACAACAAAACCGGTTGCGAAAGCAAAACCAGCACTGAGCGTAAAAGGCAATGGAGAGGTGGAAGTGCGCTTGCGAGCGTCTCTACATGGCAAAACGTATGTCGTGCCTTACCTGTTAGATAATCAGTTTTATATGGAATATGGTAAGCCGTGGAATCGACTCAACTACGAAAGCTCGCAACAGATTTGTCAGCAGTTGGGCATGTCGCTCGCCACGGCGACTGAATTTAAAGCGTTGCGAGATTCTGGTGTGATGGAGAAGAACAAATGGCCGCTGCAATTGCCGTATTGGGGTAAAGATAAGAAAGGCTTGTTTGCCGATCGAGAACCAAATCAGTTAACCGGCACGTCGTTGTTGAATGTGATGTGTGTGAAGTAGCGGTTGTTCATCCTTAATGTATTCATACATTTTAGGACGAAACATGCTTGTCAAAACGAAGAGAGCCCCGCGATGCGGGGCTTTTTTGCGGTCTCAAATATTGTTGCTACTTGAGAGGTGTTTCTTTGTGACAGTTTGAGCAAATGTACACTTCTTTGATACCGACAAATCGTTCCCAGAAGGTTCGACGTCTTCTACGTAAATGCACACTGTCGCAACAAGGGTTGACGATGGTTGCTTTAGTCATCGTCACCTGGCTCCAAAATTGGTAGTGAAGCCGCGATGCTTGTCATTACTTCTTTGTTGTGAGAGTACAGGCCATATTCCGGCGCTGATTCATGACCGTTTTGCTCTTTACTCCAATGAATACCGATGTAGAAATCACCAAAATCACGGTTGATGTAACGATGACGAGTTTTGTAATCTGATTGTGAGCCCGTTTCTTCTAGAATCAGCAGTTCACGACCTTCATCATCCTTGATTTCCCAGTTTCCTGGCGTTTGGAAGCCGGTCGGCATGAACGACGAGTAATTGTAAGTGTCAGCGTCGTATTCGTATGTACCTGAAGAGTATTTCAGGATTTTGTCGTCGTCTTTGCCTTTACTTTCTACCATCAAGTCATGCTCTACCGTGCCATGCTTGATGTGTTCTGCAACCGAAAGTGATTCCGCAAACGGTGTGTTGCTTGAATCCATCCAGAACAGTTCATCATCTGAGATTTTAACGATAATCTGAGTGCCGTTATTCCCGGTTTTGTGCTGGTACAGCATTTCATACTCTTCGCCGTAGCTGTTGTATAGCTTGCCGTCTTTTAGCTCGACGTCTTCACAGTCTTTGTTGTTGTATTCCGCGTAACCGGTTTGTTGGTCAAGATCTGCAAGAATGGCGTAGGCATCGTGTTCCCATGTGTTTTCTAGGACGTCGCTGATGTTCGCTTTGTACTCTTGGTTCATCTCATCGTGGTTTGAACCCCAGCAGAATAGTAGGCCCTCAGAGTCCTGCATCAACATGGCATAGCCAATTTCACCATCTTTTTGCGCAAAGCTACCCATTTTCCATTCTTGACCGTTGAAGTGCGCTTGCGTGAAGCCCAAAGTCGGTACTACTGGTGGTGGCGTAACGCCTTCTTTTACTTCTGGCATGCTGAGTGCAATCTGCACCGCGGTATGACCATCTGTTGCGCTAATGGTAAGTGCTGCACCAGATTCACCAGCTTTTGTCGGTGTGCCTTTAATGGTGACAATCGCATTGCCATCTTCAATTGCTGATAGGCCTTCAATGCCTACGTAGTCCGCTGAGTAGTCGGTGATCTGACCGTCTTTATCTTGGAACAAACCAGAAATATCGAGCGTTTGTTCAAACAGTTCGCCCTGTTGTAGGTACCAGCCATCAACAATGGATTGCAGGCGAGCTTGCTCTGCTTCAACAACCATTGGTGGTAAGTTTGCAGATTCGATTTCGATTTCGAATACTGTGCTCACAGTTGATAGCACATCCCCGTTAGAGTTTTTGTCCTGCGCCGTTAGAACAATCTCAAAATCACCGGATTTTTCTACGATCGCGGTTGGGTGTAGAACAATTAGGTTACCAACTTGCTCAACTTCAATGCCTGTGCCCGCTAAATTATGCGTCAGTTTTGTGCTCACAAGGCTTTGGTCTTTGTCTTTGAAAAGACCTTCGATGTTTAGCTCAACGCCATCAAATGCGGCACCTTTTACGATTTTTGGTAGCTTATCCAATTTATCTTCAGCTGCGTCTTCTACGGTTTCGTTGACGGTTAGCTTGTTGTTGACTACCGTTTCAGGCGCTAAGTTGTCGCTATTTGGCGTGCTATCAGTGATGACTGGACGTAGGCTTGGGTCATTGATGTTTTCGCCAGACGCGACAAGACGATCCACTTCTTGGTTTGCCGCTTGAGCAAACTCAGTCGCTTTCTTCTCGTAATTTGTTGGGTTTTGCGCTTTAGATTCTGTCAGAATCTGAGCGGTTTTATGTAGTTCGGCGTTTTTTGTCGCACCTTCAACAAAGTCACTGTACAGATCAATCGGAGCTTCCTCTGAGCCTCCCAATGCTTTGTTTACGTTTGCTTTCGCGTCTTCTTCAGTAATTGAAGGGTCTTTTGCCATTTCAATCGCCACAAGGTCCGTGATAGGTGAGATCACGTTAGACGATGATGGTGCGCGGAATACGATTTCGTGCGCCATAGCTTGGCTTGGGTGGTCCATATCTACGGTGTAGGTGCCAGCGTATTTCTTGGCATCCAAGGCGATAAGTTGTTTCTGTTTCGCACCGTTTGGAACGAGAGTTTGCAGTGCTAAGGTTTTTTCTGGTTTAGCGGCCAGTGTAAGCTGACCTTTCTCATCGGTCAGACCAAGAATAGATTCTTGAGTGTCCCATTGACCGTTGTTGTTCGTGTCTTCAAAAACAACTGCATTTTTGAAGTAGCCGTCAAAACCTGTGATCACAACACCGTTGCTTGCACTGCTTGAACCGCTATCTGAACCGCCACAGCCTGTAAGAGCGATAGCCACTGACGCTGCTAATAAACTCACCTTATTCATTATTCATTTGTCCTTGTTCGTTTCCGAATGAGAAAGTCGCTTTTTTTATTGTTGTTTTTCTTAAATCTCACTAGTGAGATTTAAGAAAGTTGTGTCTTTTTAATCACTATTGAGTAAGTGTTCAAGACACGAAAAACCGCATAAAACCCGTAAAATTTATTTGAGTTTTTTGTCGATGAGGAAGGAAATGAGACTTTGATCACGGTTCCACTTTTTGTTTTTAGTGATTTAATGGTCAAAATAACATTATGTATTTTAAGTGGTTATTTTTTGTTGCTTGAGCGTAACGGCTTTGGGCTGTGATAAATCATATTGATTTTAAATTCTTCAACGCGATCAGCCAGTTCAGGCTTTGGACGCAAAATGTAGCTGTACACCTCGCCATCAAGTAGTTCGTCGTAAGGCGAGTAGCTCAGATCAAATGCTAACGATTGTTGTCTGGTCGTGGGGTTACTAATGTATTCGTAGCAGTCAATTAGGTAAGTCGGATCGTAGGGGTTAGGATCGGAGATGATGTCGACCTGATAGTCTCCTTGACCAGCAATGACATGGCTGCCGTACCAGATGGCGACATCAGCACAATACAAGTTTGGATTGTAAGTGCGTAAGTTGAGATCGGAATCGATGCTTTCACCATGAGGACCAATGACTTGAGTTCCATGGTGATAAATATAATTGCCAATTTCAGCCACGAGATAATCGCCGTTTGGGCGAGGTAGCAAATAGTCAAAAAAGGATATCTGGTATAAATATCGTCCTGTCGGTGCGTTGATGCGTTTTTCCATCGATTGCTTGTTCTTTTGCATGGTATAGCTTTCGAATTGTTTGCCATCAAACACGGTGGTGAAATAGTTCTGAGTCTCTTTATGAACCTGAGATGGGTACACCTTTTTGGTGGTCCAGATTTGACGAGCACCATTTGCGCTAACAATCAACGAGTCATCACTGATTTTATAATGGCCCACTTTTTTTAGTGCTCCCTTTTCTGGGCATAACCGCTTGTTGTTGGAGGCGGCAAAGTACACTTCTTCGTTTTCAAACTGAAACGCTTCGCAATACACCACTTCATACGCGTACGCGATACCGCCAAGGTTTTGTGTGGTTTCGAGGCGATACACAATGTCACCGACCAAAGGATGGTCGGTGTTGTTTTGCTCTTCTTTAACGACTGGCAATTCAAAACGGGTCGTGACCCAGGCGTAATCTTCTTGACCATGATGATTGTCACGAGCAGCCACGGCTAAGTAAGTGGTTTGGTCGATTTCTTCTGGCGCACCTTGTACCACGATTTGGCCTTGGTTGAGCACCTGAAGACCATTGGCGTTTTCTAACCAGATCCGAGTGGTGAGCAAGTCACCATCTGGGTCTTCAAATAATTGGTTCAGACTTAACGAATTGCTGATCGGCTTGTTCTGCGTCAGCTCCCAACCATAAATGATGGTTTGCAGTTGCTGTTCGACCGATAGGTTGATGATGGGTTTGCTGTTGTTCGCCGCATCAACCTTGGGTTGTGGTGTCACCGCCGTCAGATCGTAAGGGTAGTAACCGTCAAACGTATCGAAAGGGTTCTCGGCGACGTTTTGTTGATCGAATGGGGTGGCATTAAGCACTGCATCTAAATCGAGAGAGCTCGAGCCATCCAACGCCGATGTTGTGAGCGCCTGCTTCACCTCAATTAACGACGTACGTTCACCATAGTGATGTTGGCTTTTTCTTTTATCGACAGGAGAGCTATTTAAAGAGCTGGCCGCAGACGCCATGCTGCTCTCGTCACTTAACAAGTAAACACCCAATAAACCGGCGCCGATCGCGCCGATAATCCACAGTTTCTTGGTCATGATTTATGCGTGTGCCATTCTTGATTGCAGCCAGCTGCGTGAGAACTTGAGGTCTTTTTCGATTAGGCTTGCGCTGCACTCTAGCAGTTCGCTGATCTCCTGGTTCTTCATGCCCATCAGGTATTTGAGTTTTAAGGCGCTCGATTGACGCGGGTAGCGTGTGCTAAAGCTATCTAAGGCTTTGTCCATGATGATCAACTGCTCAAAGCGGTCTTCTTCGTCCTTCATCAGCGTGATGTGCTGGCGTTTTTGCGCTTGGTGTGAGCGAGCGTTGTCGATCAATATTTGGCGCATGACTTTAGCGGCCATTAAGAAAAAATCACGCTTGGTCGCGATTTCACTCATGTCGCAGTTTGACATCTTTAGGTAAGCATCATGAATCAATGCGGTGGTGCTGTTGACGCTGTCTGCCAATACCATGTTGTCGGTGCCGTATTTTTCGGCGTTGCGCTCACGTTCTTGTTGGGCGATTTTACGCAGTTGCAAATAGGCGAATTGGTACAGCTCGCTTTCGGCTTGTTTATTACCAGACTGCCACTGCTGAATAATGTGGGTTAGGGCTGAAGTCGTTGCCATGGTTATACCTCCTCGCTCACTTTGACAAATTCAGAAATCGTATGCGTTTCAATATGATCAGAACCATCTCGGTTACGACTAACGTTCTGTTGGTAGCGATACAAAATGCCTTGCTCCCAGTTGGCTCCCGCCGGTAAGTACTCCCAAGTGGTGTAGTTGATTTCTGCCGGAGTGGTTGACCAGCGCACCATGATGTTCATTTGCGCCAAATTGGCTTTCGGTTCGTCATTGTTTACCCACCACATATCGGCAAACTCGCGGGTGACATCTTGGGTGTATAGGCTTGCATCGGTTGGGCAGGTCTCGGCGCTGCGTGGCAATCGCATCACTTGTTGGGGGCGCATTAACAGACACGATTGTGTCATGGATTGCTGGTGGTATTGGGTTTGCTGCCACACGCCGAGGTAGTCGATGTCGTGCTCGTTGGTGTTAGGGTAGGAAAACCACAGCATTTCAGTGCGGTTGCTGTGTTGGATGTGTTTGTTACGCCCGAGACCTTGTACTTTCTCCATAAAGAGCTCAGTGCTTGGGTCAAAATTCATCGCGACTGAGCGATATTTCCAGTCGCCTTCATCGTCAAAGTCTTCGAGAGAGAAGCCGTTCAAGTCGTTGCGGGTGCATCCTGTGATAGAGCAACCAACAAGGTTAAACCAATCCGAAAACTTGCTAATCGGCTCGACAATATCTTCAGTAATTTGGTGATTCGGTGATATGAAGCAACCTTGAAAATGGTCGCCAACACTCGGGTGTTCAATTAACGAATCTTTGGTGATGGTGAATCGGGTTTCACCAAAAGGGGGGCGATATTTGGGGTGATGTTTATAGCGCAGATCGTAGGCACAAGCGCGGCCCTGCCAATCTTTCTTTTTGATCACGATGTTTTTGAACGTGATACCGCGAGGTTCAAAGATGATCTCATCAGAGGCAAAGTTTTCCTCAATGTACTGCTGGCTTTCGTTCAAGTGATCAATCGCCTCATCGACAGAAACCCAGTCGAGGTTGAGATGTCGTTTAGCGTCATCCAGATAATTGAGATCGAGACTCTTGAGCTGGCTTTGAAAGCGAGGATCAGACAACACACGGTTGGCTAAGACAATTTCCTCACGATTCTCAGGCGTGCTGTCGAGAGAAAGCAGCAGACGCGTCATATTGATGCTGCGACTGGGTTTGGTGGTTGCCATCGTTGGCGTAAGCACTTCTTGGCTCGATAAGGTTGTTAGCAGATAACCTTTGTCATCGTTACCGAGGAAGAAGCTGATCACATCACCTGGTTGGTAATGAAATGCGCCTTGCTGAGTGACTCCCGTGATATTGGAACTGGTTTTGTAATACAGGCCAGTCACTGGAGAGTCGATAAAGTAGCCTTGCTTCAAGGTTGAAGCTGGCGGGTGTGAAGTGGCTGCAGAAGCATCTGCCGCCAAAGTGGACGTAGCCGTCAATGCAGACAGCCAAAATACCACTGAACGTGTATACATCTTGTTTTAAGCCTTATTGGTTGGTGCTGTCCTTAGACGCACAATTTGGCTGACAACTCATTGGTGTAGTTAGGTGCTTCTCTGGCACCGGTGTCATCATCGCCAACAACATTTTTTGTTTTATATGTTTGGGGATATCTGGGTTAGAGAGTATCCGCCTTCGTGTTAGCTCCATCATGGAGTTCACCGAAAGATGTTCGACGTTCTGCCCCTTCGCATGGAAGATGAGGCGAGTCAGTTCGTACATCATATCTTCTGCAATCTTCTTCTCTTGTTGCAGTTGGATATTCTTTTGAATCAATGCATTACCAAATAGCACGCCGGATAAAACCAGAATGGCAGATAATGCTGCAGCCAGCGGACGGCGCTGTACTAAACGCAATGCGCTGTACAACGGCCAATGTTTTTTTTGTTCGATTGGGCGCCGCTCAAGCATGCGCTCAATATCAATTCTTAGTGCTCGAACGTCTGAATAGCGCAGTTTTGCGGCAGAGCGTGTCGCGCGTCTAATGACCCAGTAAACATCAGACCAAACGCGCGGTGACGGAAACATCATCGCGAGAATTTTACCCAGAGAGTACACATCGCTTTGTGCCGTCAGAAACTGACCAGTCTGTTGTTCTGGACTGGCAAAGTTTTGGCTAAACGCAATTAATGCGGGTGGGGATTCGCCACCGCTGTTTTGCACTTTCTGCGTCAGGTTGAAATCGAGCAATTTCGGTCGTTTATTTGGGTCAATCAGGATATTTTCAGGCTTGAGATCGGCGTGTAACACGTGGTGGTGATGCGCGTGTTCCATTGCCTGACAAATCTGCTTAAACAGCGTGAGCTTCTCGCGGTCTGTCAGTGTGACTTCGGCAAGATAATCATCCAATGTTTGGCCAAACACGCGCTCCATGACGATGTAAACCGAGTCGTCATGCAGGCCGCCGTCAAAGACTTTCGCAATATAAGGGTGATTTAAACGTGCTAGTAGCTGCGCTTCATCGAAAAGTGCCCGTTGTCCGAGCACATTACTTAAATTGCTTTGGATGAATTTGATCGCAAGATCTTGCTCGAAGGTCTCATCTGCGCGTTGCGCGGCATAAACGACGCCCATACCACCACGTCCCAACTCATGAGTTAGGCGATACTTACTGATCACTTCGCCACTAAGGTCGATCTCGCTGTTGGTCGCTTGATGAGCGCCAAAGTAAAGCAATTGCGTTAATCGCTCTTCTGGGGCTTCATGGGCTAAAAGGGACGCGAGTTGAGTGTATAGCTCAGGTTGACTCTGTTGCAATTCTTGGAGGTATTGCTGCTTTTGAGAGTCGTCCAGATCAAGAAGATGATAATAAACTTGGGTTTCGCTGGAGCCTAACTGCACAGTGCCTGATATCTTATTGTTTTACGTGCGCTATTTTATAAGAAACTCAATATTAATGTCATTTATTTATTCGTTTTGCGAGTGTTTCTTTAAAAACAACTCTGTAACAATAAGTGCATGATTTTATTGTGGATATTATGTTTGGCTTTTGGTGGCTTGTCGGCATCCTGTGTATTCGTCATAATGTTACATGTAACATTATTGATAAATCACATATTTATGGCTCAACAGAATAAAAAAACACGAACGACATTGCAGGATGTCGCAGACCAAGTTGGCGTAACAAAGATGACGGTTTCGCGCTATATGCGCAATCCAGAATCGGTGGCTGAGAAGACCCGCGTGAAAATTGCCGCGGCAATCGAGGAGATGGGGTACATCGAAAATCGCGCCCCCGCGATGTTGTCTAAGTCCTCCAGCAAAGCCATCGGCATCTTACTTCCTTCTCTGTCCAACCAAATTTTTGCTTCCTTTGTTCAGGGCATAGAGACGGTCAGTAAGGCTAACGGCTACGAAACACTACTGGCACACTTTAGCTACGATGAGTTGGAGGAAGAGCGCAAAATCGCCTCTTTGCTTTCCTACCAAGTGGATGGGTTGATTTTGACTGAAAGTCACCACACTCCACGCACGTTGCAGATGATCAAAAACGCTGGCGTTCCGGTGGTCGAAACCATGGAATTGCCGCCACAACCGATTGATATGGCTGTGGGCTTGGATCATGAAGACGCTTCGTACAACGCGGTGAAACGTATGTTGGACGCTGGTAAACGCACCATTGTTTATTTCGGTGCGCGTTTGGACACGCGTACCAAACTGCGTATGCAAGGTTATGATCGTGCGATGAATGAAGCCGGACTCGAACCCAAACATGTGTTAACTGGCGTGCACTCCAGTTTCTCCCTTGCGCATGATTTGCTTGAACGCGCACTGGAAACGTACCCAACGCTCGACGGGGTGTTCTGTACCAACGATGACATCGCAATTGGTACTATGCTGAGTGCGCAGCAGCGTGGCATTCAAGTCCCGCAGCAATTAGCGGTGGTGGGTTATAACGCCTTAGATATCGGTCAGACCATCAGTCCGAAGCTGACCAGCGTTGATACGCCGCGTTTCCAAATTGGTGTAAAGAGTGCAGAGCTTTTAATTGCGCGTCTGAAAGGTGAAGCGCAAGAAGAAAAAGTGTTTGATATGGGTTATCAGATCACTTCAGGAGAGAGTGTTTAACTCGCAGTTAACCGCTCTTCGTATTCGCTCATCAATGGTATTGGCAGGTTAGGGTATGGCACATCAGCTGGATGCATTGGATCTCAACTTAATGCGTTTATTAAAAGCCGTGGTGGAAAACCGCAGCATCAAGCTGGCCGCAATGCAGCTTGGCATTTCTCAACCGAGCGCCAGCCGCGGCGTAATGAAGCTGAAGCAAGTGTTTGATGACCCGCTATTTGTGCGTAAAGCGCATGGGGTAGAGCCATCTCCCATGGCGATTCGCCTTGCCGCCGAATTCGATAACATGATTGCACCACTGGAAAAAGTGGTGCAAGAGTTTGAAGTATTCGACCCTCAGCAATATCAAGGGCAGATCGCGATTGTAACCGACCCTTATTTGATGGATGAACAAGGGCAGCGATTGCTAACTGGCTGTCATCGAGCGTTCCCTAAAGCGCACTTTGCCTTTTCCAGTTGGAACAGTTATTCGCACGATGAAATGCTCGAAGGTGAGCACGATTACTGCATTCTTGACCAAGAGACCGAACTGTCGAAAGACATTTACATGCGCCCGTTATTCGTTGAAAAACGAGTGATTTTGGCGCGTAAAAACCATCCGACCTTGTCGAAAGTCAGCAATGATTGGGACACGGTCTCCAAGCTGCCCCTTGTTTCTTTGCCTGCGCCCGCGTCATATAAACCGCTTTGTACTGTGGAGTCCGAGTATCGCCGTATGGGCTATGAGCCCGTGGTGTTATTGAAATCCTATAATTTGCGCGTGGCTTGCCAAATGCTGCAAGAAACCGACGCGATTATGTATGCCAGTCAAAGCTCGGCATTGTTGATGCCGGAACTGGCGTCTTACGCAATGCCACTCGTCAACCGTGAGTTCAGTCAGTTTGTGGTCTCTGGCGGTTTCCTTCAAACCAACCGCAACCATCCTTTGCACAGACACCTGCATAAAGTGGTGCGACAAACCCTCAATACGCCGCTGATTTTTACGCAGTGACGTCACTTTATGGCATCGGCTGAATGAGAGATCAGGTACTTTAACCTTGACAATATTGTGTGATTACATAGACAACTTACTTCTTAAGATATTCAAAAATGAATATCTCAATTACCTGTCTCTTTTTCCTACCCAGCGCTAACCTTATCTCAAATAGTCAGGAGAAGTGGCTCATTTTTATCTTTTTAACTTTTTGAATGTCGATACAGGTACGCGACATTCACCATTCTCCGTTATGCATTTTTTTAATTTCTGATGGAGGATTAATCATGCTAGTTGCACGTCTATTTTTATTGCTCGCCATCGTTGCCGAAGTGGCTGGCACCAGCACGATGTCTCTTATTGGACAAGGGCACGGGTGGTGGGGCTACATCGTAATGTATGTGCTGATCGCAATCTCTTACTACTTTCTCGCGTTTGCCGCGAAGAAAATATCGATCGGTGTGGCATACGCTGTCTGGGAAGGGTTGGGTATCTCGTTGATCACCGTGGTGTCGATCATCGCCTTTGATGCCAACTTAAACCATCAAGAGCTGTTTGGTTTGATGTTAGCCGTTGTCGGCATTGTGTGTGTGACTTTAGGGGAATCACACGATCAACCTAACGCTGAGAAAAACGCCGATAAACCGGCAAAAGAACGTTCATTTTCTGCTAGTACAAGGTGCGAATCATGAGTCAATTTTTTACGATGTCATTTGGATTTGTCGTGATGGCTGCCTTGGTCGATATCATGGCCAATATGGCACTGACACGCTCAAAAGGTTTTAAATACAAAGGCTGGGGTATTGCGGCGATTGTGTTGGTACTGACAGCATTCACGCTGTTGGCACAAGCGGTTAAAGAGATCGACTTAGCCATTGCTTACGCCTCTTGGGGCGCGATCGGTATCTTGGGTACCGCAGTGGGTGGAGCCTTGCTGTTTAAGCAGAAACTCAAGCCAATCGGCTGGTTTGGTATCTTTGTGGTGATTGCTGCGGTCGTAGTGATGAAAACCGCTTAATCAAGCTAAACAAAAACAACGAAGACAAATACAAAGAGCGGAGTATCAAACTCCGCTCTTTTGGTTTTTCTGGTTTAAACAATGAAGCTTGCGCCTTCTTCTGCGCTAGAGACGTTTTGGCGGATCACGCTAAACAAGCCTCGTCCCCATGTTTGTTGGGTAGATTCGGTGTCGAAATGAATCAACTCGCGACCAGTGGTATCGCTTAAGTTGTTCAGTTCACCCGTTTGGCAATCCAGACGAATCAAATCGCCGTTGCGCACCAAACCAATCGCGCCACCACGAATGGCTTCTGGAGAAACATGAATCGCAGACGGAATTTTACCTGACGCGCCAGATAAGCGACCGTCAGTAACCAGCGCCACTTTAAAGCCCGCTTTTTGCACGTTACCTAAAATTGGCATCAGCTTGTGCAGTTCAGGCATGCCGTTTGCCGCTGGGCCGTTGTGTGTGACCACAACGATGCAATCTTTGTTCAGCTCGCCACGTTTGTACGCGGCTTCCACTTCGTGTTGGCATTGGAATACGATCGCTGGTGCCACAATCACGCGTTGCTCTTCTTTCACCGCAGACACTTTCACCACGGCTTTGCCCAAGTTGCCAGTCAGTACGCGAGTGCCGCCGGTGTTTTGGAAAGTGGCGTCTGGTTTGGCGATCACGTCACCGTCTTGGCTGCCTTGGCACGGCGTCCAAGTCAGTTGGCCATCGACAAGGCTCGGCAGCGTCATTTGGTCTTCAAATTCACCAAACACGGGTTTCACATCGCGATGCAAAAGTTCGGATTCGTTCAAGCGGTGCAATAACGCTGGCACGCCACCCGCGTCTTGGAACGCGTTCATATCGGCTGGGCCGTTCGGGTAAACGCGAGCTAACAAAGGAACCACATCCGAAAGATCGCTGATGTCTTGCCACGTGAGCAAGATGCCAGCAGCACGCGCCACGGCGATCATATGAATGGTGTGATTGGTGCTGCCGCCAGATGCAAGTAGAGCGATGATGCCGTTGACCAAGCTCTTTTCTGTGACCACTTCTGCCAACGGACGGAAGTGTGCAGAACCCGCCGTCATTGAGGCGATTTTCAGAGCCGCGTGATCGGTTAACGCTTTACGCAGTTGGGTATGGGGATGAATGAATGCCGAACCTGGCAGCATCAAGCCCATGGCTTCGAACACCAACTGGTTGGTGTTGGCGGTGCCGTAAAACGTGCATGTACCCGCAGAGTGGTAAGCGCGACACTCCATATCCAGCAGAGCGTCTTTGCCGACTTCTCCCGCTGCGTATTTTTGGCGCACGTCGACTTTCTCTTCGTTGCTGATGCCTGTTGCCATCAGACCCGCTGGTACAAACGCAGTCGGTAGATGCGCGTAAGACAGCGCGCCCATCAGTTGCCCCGGGGCAATTTTGTCACAGATACCAAGCAGTAATGTGGCATCAAAGACATTGTGGCTCAAAGACAACGCCGTTGATTGCGCAATTAAGTCTCGCGAAAACAGCGACATATCCATGCCTGCTTGACCTTGAGTCACCCCATCGCACATCGCTGGCACACAACCTGCGACTTGCGCTGTATGGCCGTAGTCCGCCAGTACTTGTTTGATTTGCGCTGGGTAGTCTTGGTACGGCTGGTGGGCGCTCAACATGTCGTTGTAGGCGCTGATCAGCGCGACATTGGCATGAGTAAAATCGAGAATATTTTTCTTTTCAGAAGAGCAAGAAGCGGCGACTGCATGGGCTAAGTTACCACAAGATAAACCAACACGGCCTTTGCCAGCTTCGGCTTGCACTTCGGTGCGAGCAAGAAACGCAGCGCGCGCTTCACGGCTGCGCTCGGTCAAACGTTGTGTGACCTCAAGAACAACAGAGTGAGTCATTACGCCACCTCGATCGCTTGCATTTTGATTAGCTCAGCGGCAGAGCGTTCCACCACGTCGCTGATGTCTCCGTCGATACTGACGATCAGAGTTTGAGGCTCGTTGTCTGGGCGCTCTAGCGTCTCGAATTGGCTCTTCACCATGTTTTCTTTCATGAAGTGGCCTTTGCGCATACGCATGCGATTAAGGATCAACTCCATATCGCCATCAAGGAACAGGAAGGTCACGTTGTCGTTGCCTTCGCGGATCTGATCGCGGTAAATCTTTTTCAGTGCTGAACAGACAATAATGCCGTGTTCGTTTTTGCTTTCTAGGCTGTACGCCGCATCACGAATGCGTTCTAGCCATGGCTTGCGATCATCATCGTTCAGAGGCTGGCCCGATGCCATTTTCTGAATGTTCGCTCGTGGATGAAGATCATCACCATCAATGAATTTACGCCCTAGCTTTTTCGCTAGATGCTCACCAATTGTGCTTTTACCACTAGCACAAACGCCCATAACGATGACACTACTACCAGCCATAACTTATCCTCATAACCAAATTTGCGCGTGATCTCAATTTTTGAATTCACTTTAAAATATGGGTTTATCTTATTCATGTTATCGGTAACATGTTACCGGTAACTGAAATAAATGTGAACCATAACACAAACAATAATTCTTAAAGGTGAACCTATGGAGCAATTAACCCAAGCCCCAGATCCTACGTTCCTACTGACGATTGCAGGCCTTGCCATTGCAGCGTTACTCGTTCTGATCATTAAACTGAAAGTCCATGCTTTTGCTTCCCTTACTATGGTGAGTTTAGGCACAGCAATCGCCACTGGCGTTCCTTCTGAGAAAGTCGTATCGACCATGATGGGCGGCTTCGGCGGCACACTGGCTTCCGTGGCATTGCTGGTTGGTCTTGGTGCGATGATCGGTAAAATTCTTGAAGTGACTGGCGGTGCGAAAGTGCTGGCAGACACTTTGATTGGTCGCTTTGGTAAAGAGCGCGCACCATTTGCTTTGGGCGTCGCTTCATTACTGTTTGGCTTCCCAATCTTCTTCGATGCTGGCCTTGTAGTGATGATGCCAATCATCCTAAGTGTGGCGGCTCGTTTTGGTGGCTCACCAATTAAATACGCGTTGCCTGCAGCCGGTGCTTTCGCGGTTATGCACGCGTTTGTTCCACCACACCCAGGTCCGGTTGCAGCGGCAGAATTCCTTGGCGCAAACATCGGTCTGCTATTGGTGGTGGGTATTTTGGTTGCTATTCCAACTTGGTACCTTGGCGCTTACCTATTTGGTTTGTACGCGGGCAAAAAATTCGATATCCCACTATCTAAAGCCTTCTTTAATGGCGAAGCGATGGTGGATGAGCGCAACGCACCAAAATTTGGCACGGTTATGACCATCCTTGTGCTGCCAGTCCTGCTAATCTGTTTGGATACGGTATTGAACACACTGGCGGTTGCAGGTTTGATTGATGGCAAAACGGCACTGGTTGAGTTCCTACGTATGCTAGGTAAAACCCCAGTCGCGTTGCTGATTACTTTGGTTGTCTGTCTGGCTGTGTTTGCCAAAGACTACGGCATGGCAAAACTAGAAAAATTGTGTGGTGAGTCATTGGCTCCAATCTGTGGCGTTATCCTAGTAACGGGTGCTGGTGGCATGTTTGGCGGCGTACTGCGCTCAAGCGGCATCGGTGATGCACTGGCTGACGTTCTTACAGACACAGGTATGCCTGTGATTGTGGCGGCGTTTGTGATTTCAACCTGTCTACGTGTTGCTCAAGGCTCGGCAACTGTAGCGCTAACCACTACGGCGGCTCTTATCGCGCCAGTTGTGGCTGCATCAACAGGTTTGAGTGAACTAGACCTTTGCTTTATCGTAATCGCGATTGCGGGTGGTGCAACGGTACTGTCTCACTTCAATGACTCTGGTTTCTGGTTGGTCTCTCGTCTGCTTGAGATGGATGAGAAAACCACATTAAAAACTTGGACGGTAATGGAAACGTTACTTGGCGGTATCGCGTTTATTATCGTCGCAACATTAAGCTTTATTCTTTAGAGGTTCCCCATGACAACACTTGAACAACGATTAAGAGAAATCAAAATCGTCCCAGTTATCGCAATCAACGACGTAGCACACGCTCTGCCACTGGCAAAAGTGTTGGTAGAAAACGGTTTACCATGTGCTGAAGTAACATTCCGCACAGAAGCGGCGGCGGAGTCGATTCGCATCATGCGTGAAGCGTACCCAGAGCTGTTGATTGGCGCGGGCACCGTTCTGACCACAGAACAAGTGGATATCGCGATCGAAGCGGGCGTGGACTTTATCGTTAGCCCAGGTTTCAACCCAACCACAGTGAAATACTGTCAGCAACGTGGCGTGACTATCGTACCAGGTGTAAACAACCCAAGCTTGGTTGAGCAAGCGATGGAAATGGGTCTGCGTACGTTGAAGTTCTTCCCTGCTGAGCCATCAGGCGGTGTAAACATGCTGAAAGCACTGACGGCGGTTTACCCAGTGGAATTCATGCCAACAGGTGGCGTAAGCCCATCCAATGTGGAAGATTACCTAGCGCTGAAATCGGTTGTAGCTTGTGGCGGTACGTGGATGGTGCCAACCGCAATGATGGACAACGGCGATTGGGAAGGTATTGCTGAATTGGTTCGCGCAGTTAAGTAAAACGCACAAACGGCTCCGAAATACCCCCGAACGTTAGAAAAAGTGATACGAAAAAGGGTCATCAAGTTACTTGATGACCCTTTTGCTTTTGGGAATGAAACGGCTTTAGAAGTGATGCTTCATAAAGCGCTTAATGAAGCGAATGAAATCTGCTTCGGCTAGCTTCGCGCACTTCAATGTTTGAGCGTGAGACAATTCTACATCTCCCAAGCCTTCTGCCATGTTGGTGATCGCACACACTGCCAATACGGGTAAGCCGCAATGCGCCGCAGAAATCACTTCTGGCACGACCGACATGCCCACGACATCACCACCGATGATTTGCATCATGCGGATTTCGGCTGCGGTCTCAAAGTTGGGGCCTGTGTAAGAGACAAACACGCCTTCATTCAGGTGAATGCCATTGGCTTTTCCGACTTCAAACGCTTCTGCGCGCAGGTCTTTGTCGTACGCATTGGCGAGGCTGAAGAATCTCGGGCCGTACTCTTCATCATTCGGACCGATCATTGGCGATTCAGGCATGGTGTTGATGTGGTCATGAAATACCACCAGAGAACCGACATCAATACGCTCAGGGCGAAGGGAGCCTGCCGCGTTGGTGACGAGCAAAAACTCACAGCCCAGCTTTTTAAAGGTGCGCACGGGCGTGGTCATGACCTTCATTGAGCCGTGTTCGTAGTAGTGACCGCGACCTTTCATGCACACTACGTCTACGCCGCCCATGGTACCAAGTACCAACTCACCAGAGTGGCCTTGCACGGTGCTAACCGGAAAGCCTTCGAGCTCTTCGTATGGAATGACCACTTTGTCTTGTAGTTCGTCTGCCAATACGCCTAAGCCTGAGCCTAAAATAAACGCCGCTTTAGGTTGGAAGTTTGGTTTGCGTTCACGAATGGTTTGTAGCGCGTCGATTACTGGATCGTGATTCATGTTAGTCACCTTCTGGTTGTGTGTTGATTCCATTGTGTGACTTTCTGCGCTGGTTATCTTTGCTTTATTCGTTACTATCATCCTTAAAAAGAGGATGATGAAATTCGCTAGGACTCAATGCATGAAGTCAGAACCATTTGAGCGCGTGACGCTGAAGATGCTGCGTTACTTTTACGAGGTCGCACAAACCAAGCATTTCACTAAGGCCGCCGAGAACCTCAATATCACCAATTCGCCGTTGAGCAATCGCATCAAAGAGTTGGAAGAAGAGCTTAACGTCAAACTGTTTGAACGTGATTCAAGAAACGTCATGCTGACGGAGGCCGGGCGATTGTTGGAGTCCAAATGCCAACTGATTTTTCAGACCTTGGATGTCTCGCTCAATCAAGTGCAGCAAGTGGGCTTGAACCAGAGAAACATTTTGCGAGTTGGTGTGGTAAGTAGCGCATTTTGGGGCGGATTTGATCGTCTGTTACAGCGCTTCCATGCTGAGCATGACACTTATCACGCCGACATTTTTGACCTTAACCCAGAGACGCAAAAGAAGCATCTGAGTGAGAAGAAAATCGACGTGGGCATTGTGCGTTTTGCCGATGCACTCAACATTTATCCGTATCAGTCGGTATCTTTGGGCAAAGATGTGTTTGTGGTGGCGGTGTCGGAGCAACATGAGTTAGCCAGCAAATCTTTGCTGCGGCTCCAAGATTTAAAGGCGTGTGAGTTTGCGTTTATGAGTTTGGCGAATTCTGCCTCGGCAAACTTCATCATCAATGCCTGTCTGCAAGAAGGCTTTTCACCCCATATTGGCAAACAAGTGGTGGAGCCAAGCACCTTGATGGCATATGTAGCAAACAGCAATACCGTGACGTTGGTGCCGTCGACGTTTTCTCAGCATCATTGGCATGGGATTCGTTTTATCAAGCTGAAAGAGTCACTGCGTGCAGACTTATGTCTGATTCATGACGGTAAGCAGGAGAGTGCTATCAAAGCCGAGTTTATTCGCACGTTATTGGAGAATGCGAGTTAAGCATGAGCAAACAAAAAAAGGTCATCCTAAGATGACCTTTTCAAATGATTCGCTGAAATCAGCAATGCGATTAGCGCGCAATTAACGCATCGTTACAAACTCTTCAGAGCCCGTTGGGTGGATAGCCACAACCGAGTCGAAGTCTGCTTTGGTTGCGCCCATCTTCATTGCTACGCCGAAGCCTTGGATCATTTCATCTACCGTGAAACCGATGCCGTGTAGACCAACAACCGTTTCTTCTTCGCCCGCACATACAAGCTTCATCTTACATGGTTGACGGTGCTTAGTAACGGCGGTGTACATCGCCGTAAAGCCAGATGTGTAGACTTTGATGTTGTCTTTGCCGTACTTCTCTTCCGCTTCTTGCGTTGTAAGACCGATAGTGCCGATTGGTGGATGGCTAAATACCACAGTTGGTACCAAATCGTAGTCCATCTTCGCGTTTGGTTTGTTGTTGAACAAACGCTCAGAAAGTTGACGACCCGCTTTCACTGCTACTGGTGTTAGCTCGATACCGCCTTCCATGATGTCACCCACACAGTAGATGCCTTTCACGTTGGTTTCTTGGTATTCGTCTACCTTAATGTAGCCTTTTTCGTTCGTTGCAACGCCGGTTGACGCTAGGTTGATTGCGTCTGTTGCTGGGTGACGACCGATTGCCCAAATCAGTTGGTCAACGTTTTGGCTCTCACCGTTTTCTAGGTGCAGAGTTAGGCTGCCATCGGCTTCTTTTACCACTTCTTTTGGTACAGAATGGGTATGCAGTGTTGGGCCTTCTGCTTCCATTACTTCAACCAACGTATCGATGATCATAGGATCGAAGCTACGCAGTGGTGACTCTTTACGTACGAACAGGTGCGTTTCTGTACCTAGTGCGTGCAGTACGCCAGCAATTTCAACTGCGATGTAGCCTGCGCCCACAACCGCAACGCGTTTTGGTTGCTCTGCTAGGTCGAAGAAGCCGTTTGAATCGATGCCGTATTCAGCGCCTGGAATGTTTGGAATAGTAGGACGACCACCAACCGCGATCAGAATGTGATCCGCAGTATAATGTTCACCGTTTACTTCTACGGTTTTCTCGTCAACAAACTTAGCAAAGCCTTTAATCACGTTTACTTTATTGTTGCCAAGAACGCGATCGTAAGATTGGTGAATACGACCAATGTACGCCTGACGGCTCTCAACCAGTTTGCTCCAGTCGAAACCTTTCACGTCGACATCAAAACCGTAATCTTCTGCGTACAGGTTCATTGCTTCTGCGATTTGTGCGCCGTGCCACATCACTTTCTTCGGTACACAACCTACGTTTACACAGGTACCGCCGAGATCTTGAGCTTCGATTAGCGCAACTTTCGCGCCGTACATCGCCGCACGGTTTGCAGATGCGATGCCGCCACTGCCGCCACCGATACAGATATAGTCAAAATGAGTCGCCATTACTTTCTCCAAGAGCTTATAAATTTTATCTGGTACATAGATAGATTGGGATGACCTTGCCTGAACTCAATGCCACCGTTATCCCACTATCATAAATCGAATGTAACGAATTCCTAAATGGGAAAAAGTGACATTGCTTATGACAAATAGCGATGAGAGGTATAAAAAGAAGAATAAGCGCGATCAGACGGCGGGTTTGAGAGCATAAAAAAGCGCAACGAGAATGTCGTTGCGCTGAGAGGTTTTGGTGCAGAAGTGCTTACTCTGGCACAATCCAGTCCACTTTCCAGTGGCCGGTGGCTGGTGCGATCGCGTCTTGCAGGAATGGCAGAATCTCTTTCATCTGGCTTTCCAGTTTCCACGGTGGGTTAATCACAATCATGCCGGATGCCGTCATGCCGCGCTCGTTGGTATCGGGTGCGACACCCAATTCGATTTGCAGAATCTTGCGAATGCCGAGGCTCTCTAGACCTTCAATCATGTCTTCGATGTCGTGACGGTTTACCACTGGGTACCAAATCGCGTAGATGCCCGTTGCCCAACGTTTGTGGCTTTGGTAAATCGCTTGCACCACATCGCGGTACTCTTTAGCTAGCTCGTATGGCGGGTCAATCAGTACCAAGCCACGACGTTCTTGCGGTGGTAGGCTGCCTTTTAGACGCTTAAAGCCATCTTCTTTGTAGATGCTCACTTGGCGGTCGCGATGGAATTCTTGCTCCAGCAATGGATGATCGGCTGGGTGCAGCTCTGTCAGCACCATGCGGTCTTGTGGGCGGATTTGCGCACGCGCCACACGCGGTGAGCCTGGGTAGTAACGCAGCTTATCGCCGTTGTTGAGTGCTTTGATGGCATCGATGTAGCTTTTGATGTCTTCAGGAATATTTGGGTTATCCCAAATACGCGCGATGCCTTGTTTGTATTCGCCCGTTTTCTCAGACCATTCGTGAGTCAGATCGTAACGGCCCACACCCGAGTGGGTATCGTGATAAACGAATGGCTTATCTTTTTGTTTCAGCGCATCAAGAATGAGGCTTTGAACGATGTGTTTGACCACGTCGGCATGGTTGCCAGCGTGGAAGCTGTGGCGGTAACTTAACAAATTAAACTCTCGAAACACTCTTTGGCTGAGTGTGGTCTGTGATTTCAGATACAATAAATTTTCGGTGTGTTGAGGGCATTATACCCAACATCCTTGCAGATGCAGAATCTCCGTTTGATTTTGCGCGACTTAAAATGCACTCACTATTGAAATCTCTTTAAGTCACCCATACTTACTAAACATATTGAACCTAAGTGGGATCGCAGTGCTCCAATAGAGTGCTCTGCCACTTAGGCAGAATAAGACTCAAGGACAGAGCAAGCTCTCGTTGATCATCCGGTCATCGCAGCATAGAGAAAGGGAACGGAGCTCCCCCAATCCATGTTGTCGGCTTACTTGTGCATTGGGTCCGCCTATTTTATGGGCAGTCATAGAGCCAAAACACAAAAGGAATTATTCATGTCTAATCCACTTCTAACGTTTACGGACCTACCTCCGTTTTCGCAAATCAAACCAGAACACATTAAACCTGCTGTCGAGCAGGCGATTGCAGATTGTCGCGCCAAAGTTGAAGAGGTGCTAAAAGACAACACCAACCCAACTTGGGAAAATGTGATTGCTCCTCTAGAAGAAATTGATGACCGTCTGAGCCGCATTTGGTCGCCAGTTGGTCACATGAACTCTGTGGTGAACAGCGAAGCTCTGCGTGAAGCGTACGAAAGCTGCCTACCAATTTTGTCGGAATACGGCACTTGGGTTGGTCAGCACAAAGGCCTGTACGAAGCGTACAAAACCATCAAAGCGAGCGAAGAATTTGCAACGCTAACGCGTGCCCAGCAGAAAACCATCACCGATGCGCTACGTGACTTCGAATTGTCGGGCATCGGCTTGCCATCAGACGAGCAGCACCGTTACGGCGAGATCAGCAAACGCATGTCTGAGCTGAGCTCTAAATTCTCCAACAATGTGCTGGATGCCACCATGGGTTGGACCAAGCACATCACGGATGAGAAAGACCTCGCGGGTATGCCAGAATCGGCGTTGGCAGCAGCGAAAGCTGCCGCAGAAGCAAAAGAGCTCGATGGCTACCTGATCACGCTGGATATCCCATCTTACCTACCAGTCATGACGTACTGCGACAACCAAGAGTTGCGTAAAGAAGTGTACGAAGCGTACGTGACGCGCGCTTCTGATCGTGGTCCAAACGCAGGCAAATGGGACAACTCAGAAATCATTACTGAGCAGCTAAAACTGCGTCATGAAATCGCACGTATGCTGGGCTTCAACACCTTCAGTGAGAAGTCGTTGGCGACGAAAATGGCAGAAACTCCGGCTCAAGTGCTTGGCTTCCTAAATGACTTAGCGACACGTGCGAAACCGCAGGGTGAGCGCGAAATTGAAGAGTTGCGTCAGTTTACTAAGGGCGAATTTGGCGTTGAAGAGCTGAACGTGTGGGATATCGCTTACTACAGCGAGAAGCAAAAACAGCACTTGTTCCAAATCTCGGACGAAGAGCTGCGCCCATACTTCCCAGAGTCAAAAGTCGTGAGCGGTCTGTTTGAAGTGCTAAACCGCGTGTTTGGCATGACCGTTACTGAGCGTGAAGGCGTAGACACTTGGCACGAATCTGTGCGTTTCTTCGACATCTTTGACGCTGAAGGCACACTCCGTGGCAGCTTCTACCTAGATCTCTACGCTCGTGAACACAAACGTGGCGGCGCGTGGATGGATGACTGTCGTGGTCGTCGTATTACGCTATCTGGCGAACTGCAAACGCCGGTTGCGTACCTAACCTGTAACTTCAACCGTCCAGTGGGTGACAAGCCAGCACTGTTTACGCACGATGAAGTTGTGACACTTTTCCATGAATTTGGTCACGGCATCCACCACATGCTGACGCAGGTAGAAACAGGCGCGGTATCAGGCATTAATGGCGTACCTTGGGATGCGGTTGAGCTACCAAGTCAGTTCTTAGAAAACTGGTGTTGGGAAGAAGACGCGCTGGCGTTCATTTCTGGTCACTACGAAACGGGCGAGCCGCTACCCAAAGTGATGCTAGACAAAATGCTCGCGGCGAAAAACTTCCAATCTGCGATGGGGATTTTGCGTCAGCTAGAATTCGGTTTGTTCGACTTCACGCTTCACACCGAATATGACCCAGAAGTGGGTGCGCGTGTGCTGGAAACCTTGGCAGAAGTGAAAGAGAAAGTGGCGGTCGTTCCAGCGGTTGAGTGGGCGCGTTTCTCACACAGCTTCGGTCACATCTTCGCTGGTGGTTACAGCGCGGGTTACTACAGCTACCTATGGGCAGAAGTGTTGTCGTCAGACGCATTCTCTCGTTTTGAAGAAGAAGGTATCTTCAACAAAGAGACGGGTCAAAGCTTCCTGAACAACATTCTAGAAATGGGTGGCAGTGAAGAGCCAATGGAGCTGTTTAAGCGCTTCCGTGGTCGTGAACCACAAATCGATGCACTGCTGCGCCATTCGGGTATTGCGGCGTAAATTGAGCAAAAAACACCAAGGCCAACCGTTCGGTTGGCCTTTTTTGTACATTTTTTATAAAAAATTTTACGGATTCACGTTGCGGTTGATCGGGTTTTGCAACGATATCAATGTCTCCGTGGACTGAACCTCATCAATGGCTTGCAGCTTATCAATCAGCACAAATTGCAGTTCTTCAATCGATTTGCACATCAATTTGACGAATATGTTATACGCGCCTGTGGTGTAGTAAGCTTCCACTACCTCATCGAGAGCATTGAGTTTTTCTAACGCGGAATGGTAGTCACGCGCCGCGTTAAGGTTAATACCAATAAAGCAACACACATCGTAGCCGAGCTTCTTGGTATTTACGATCACCTCCGTACCCTCGATTATGTCAGCCGATTTCATTTTCTCGATACGCACATGAATGGTGGCAGGGCTGACATCGAACTGCTTAGCCATTTCGGCGTAAGGCGTTCTGGCGTCTGCCATTAGTGTTTTTAAGATTGCGCGGTCAAGGTCGTCGAGTTTCGGCAGGCTCGCATTCATACTATTATTTCCGTTGGGTATGAGAGTTACGTCTCTTTTATACTCACAGCGGACACGATTCACAAGGTTTGGCAGGGGTAACTGCGGGTTAACTCCGATGCTATGGAGAGAATGTGCAGCGTTTTCTGATTTTGGTCGCCTTATTCTGGAGTGCATGTGCCTGGAGTGAACTGACACTTGCTCAAGAGCCGAAGGTGCTTGTCGTCCATTCTTATCACCAAGGATTCTTTTGGACGGATTCCATTCAGCGCGGGATCGATCAACAACTCGATGACCGCGAGATGGACATGCGCGTCTTATACTTGGATTCCAAGCGCAACCAGAGCGAGCAGTTTTTTACCCAGCTCGAATCACTCTATCGCACCAAGTTGAGCGATGAGCGTTTTGATGCCATTTTGGTGACGGACAACAATGCATTGGAATTGATGCAACACTTGGCGCCGTTGATCAAAGACACGCCAGTGATTTTCTGTGGCATCAACAATTACCGTCCTTCCTTTCATCAATCACTTAACGCAACCGGCGTGATTGAGAACGTCGATTTAGAAGCGAACTTAGCGCTGATCGAGCGTTTGCATCCAGACAACAAGCAGATTTACATCATCAGTGACCATTCGGTGACTGGTGCAATACTTCGCGACGAGATTGACGATTTTATCCAACAACATGACCGTTATCGCAACAAGATCACTCAACTTGTCCCTGACAATGTCGAAGCATTGAAGAAAAAAATCGCTCAACTCAATAAAGAAAATGTGGTGCTGTTTTGGACTTACTACCGCGACAAAGATGGTGTGGTCGGCAGCGAGCGTGACTGGATTCAGATCAACAAGGCCTCCAACGCGCCATTGTTTATGGTGCACGATGTAGGATTGGGTCATGGCGCGGTGGGCGGCGTGATTCAAAGCGGTTATCGCCAAGGTGTTGAAGCGGCTAGATTACTAGAACAGGTGCTCGACCACCCACAAGAACCATTACCTCCGGTGGTGAATGGCGATTCTGAAATCAAGCTCGATTACCAAGCGGTCGTGCGCTGGGGGTTGGGCGCAGAGCAAGAATCCTCGGCGGTCTTTTTTAATAAGCCGATGGAATTTTCGGAGCGTTTCGCCAAAGAAATTCGCTTGTTTGGCAGTTTGTTCGTGTTGATGCTGGTGGCTATTTTGCTACTGAGCTACTACTTGCAACGCATTCGTCGCAGCGAGACAGCTGCTCGTGAAAGCCAGGCGATTTTAGAGTCCATTTTTGACCAAAGTATGCAGTACATGGGGATTTTGGATAAACATGGTTTGCTTAAATCTGGCAACGATCGTCTGCAATCTTTGCTCTATCATCAGGAATTACGCTTAGATAAGCCACTTTGGTTACATCAAAACTGGAGTGAGCAAGCACGCCACGCGATCGCCGATTATTTTGATGCACCGCAGCAACAAGTTTCGACATTTGAAGCCGAAATCTGGAGCAAAGAGCACGGCTCTATGGTGCTCGAAATTTCCTTAAAGCCATTTTCCCAGCAGGTGGGCAAACAAAAGCAGTATCTGTTTGAGGCGCGTGATATCACCAGCCGTAAGTTGATGGAAGATAAGCTCTATCAGCGTGAGTCGAGCTTGCGTAATTACTACGAGCAGCAGCCCGTGATGATGGTGACGCTCGACAGTCATAACCGCATCCAAGAAGTGAACCGATTCGCGCAACTGTTATTGGGCTACGAGCCGATTGAGATGCTCGGCCATCGCCTGCGAGAGTTCTATCTTGATGACAAAGCGCTGTTCCCACGCCAGGTGTTGTTGCAACCGAGTCATCAAGTTCATGATGTATGGCGACGTGAAATCGAGTATCGCCATGCTGACGGGCACAGTGTTTGGGTACGCGAAAACATTCGACCGCTCAACGATTCCGATCAGTTGCTGATTGTGGGTGAAGACATTTCAGAGACCAAGCTTTTGGCTGAGAAGTTAGAGTATCAGGCGCGTTATGACTTATTGACGGGGACATACAACCGCAACCACTTTGAGTTGGAGTTGAAAACTGCGCTGCGTGAAGTGGATAGCCACCGCCGAGTGCATGCGATGTTGTACCTCGATCTCGACCAGTTGAAAGTGCTTAATGACACCGTTGGGCACGATGCGGGCGATGCCGCGATTCAATTTTGCGCCAGCATGTTGGAAGAGGTGCTGCCATACAATTCCGTGCTTGCGCGAATGGGCGGCGATGAATTCGCGGTGCTACTGAAAGATTGCGATGAGTATGGCGCAATCAATATTGCGAAGGTGATTATCTCGACATTGGGCGAGCACCTGTTTATCTGGGAAGATACACGCTTATTCATCAGTTGCTCGGTCGGCATTCGTATCATCGATCACACGGCAGAAACGCCGCAAATGGTGCACGCGCAAGCAGATTCGGCGTGCCATGCGGCGAAAGAGCAGGGGCGTAACCGTTACAATCTGTTCAGCTTAGATAATGAAGAGTTGCAGCGTCGCCAGATGGAAATGCAGAGCGTCAACTTGGTGCACGAGGCGTTGTCCAATCAGCGCTTGGAGCTGTTTGCTCAACGAGTGATGAATTTGCAGTCGCCAGAGTCGCTGATGTATTTCGAGATTTTGGTGCGTATTCGTGACGCGCAGGGTAACTACGTCTCTCCGGCGATTTTCATTCCCGCCTCCGAGCGTTATAACATTGCGCATTGGATTGATAAGCAGGTGATCAACCAAGCGCTTGAATGGTTTGAACAGCGACCAGACGTAGTGGAAAAGTTGGGGCGTTGCTCGATTAACCTTTCTGGTCAATCCATGGGGAATCAGGAATTTATCGATTTTCTCTTCGAACGATTGAAAAACTCGACCATGCCGTGCGAAAAAATCTGTTTAGAAATCACAGAGACGGCGGCCATGGGCAATTTAGATCAAGCCATCGACTTTTTCACCAGAGCCAAATCGCTCGGCTGTATGATTGCGCTGGACGATTTTGGTTCGGGCTTGTCGTCTTTTGGTTACTTGAAGAAACTTCCTGTAGATATCGTGAAAATTGATGGTCTTTTCGTGCGAGATATCGACGTGAATGAAATGGACCGAGTGATGGTTCGCTCCATTAACGATTTGGCGAAGCAGCTTGGCAAAGTTACGGTGGCGGAATTTGTCGAAAACGAACAAGTCATGCAGCACTTGATCGACCTTGGTGTGGATTACGGGCAAGGTTATGGCATTGGTCACCCGAAACCGTTGGCTGAACTGGTCGAGAATCTCTCTTCGCTTTAACCTTGGCATCTCGCCGCCAATCTAGCTTTTAGAGGTAACTTGGGTATACACTCAGCGCCAGTTACCTCGATTTTTATTGGAGCCTCCTTTTGCAACTGCAATTGATCTGTGAAGACCCGTCTCAACAATCTCATCTCGACGAACTGGCTGCGCGTTGGCAGCTTTCTCACACTGACGAGAGCGACTTTGCTTTGGTGCTGACTGCGGAGCGTTTAGAGCTGCGTAAAGTCGATGAGCCTAAGCTCGGTGCGATTTTTGTCGATTTGATTGGTGGCGCGGTGGGTCATCGCCGTAAATTCGGTGGCGGTAAAGGGCAAGCGATCGCAAAAGCCGCAGGCTTGAACAAAGGTGCGACCCCAACCGTGTTAGACGGCACGGCAGGCCTTGGTCGCGATGCGTTTGTGCTCGCATCGCTAGGTTGTAAAGTGCAGATGGTCGAGCGTCACCCAGTCGTGGCGGCCTTGTTGGATGACGGTTTGGCTCGCGCGAAACAAGACCCAGAAATCGGCTCGTGGGTATCTGAGCGTATGTCGCTGATTCATGCCTCCAGCCATGACGCGCTGGATCAACTGGCGCAAGACAGCGAGTTTGTGAAACCGGATGTGGTGTATCTCGACCCGATGTACCCACACCCAGAAAACAAAAAGAAATCCGCGTTGGTGAAAAAAGAGATGCGCGTCTTCCAATCTTTGGTGGGAGCGGATTTGGATGCCGATGGATTGCTCGAACCTGCTCTGGCCTTGGCAACGAAACGCGTGGTGGTTAAGCGCCCGGACTACGCGAATTGGCTGAACGAGCAAAAGCCAAGTATGGCGATTGAAACCAAAAAGAACCGTTTCGACGTCTACGTCAAAGCCTCGATGGCATAACCTCCTGACTCGCAAAAACTTCTCGTCACAGCATTGAACCAAGTGCTGTGACGCTGCCATTCTTTCCTGCACACTATTGATAGTTTTCACTTGCTAATTCGACACTCTGACTGTATATCTAACTAAGAATTATTATTATTTCACTTGTTGTGATGCTGTCGATAATTGGGAAGCTGGAGTAGTCGAATGTCTAAACGCTTATGTAAGATGAACCGCAAACAAATTGCGGCCAACTTGGGTGACATTCACCGTTTGGTCGTCGCACCTAAGTTCGTTTGTCGCTCTTGTGCACGCTCTTCCGCTTCTAAAGACTCATTGTGTAAGCCTGCCGCAATTCCTCCACAAAAATGCCAAGACAAGCCGTTAAACGAGCAACAAGCATGCGGTCTGTTAGCTGAAGCGCTGCCTGCACAATCCATCTCCGTCACGCCAAAACACAGCGCAGAAAAGGCGGCGATCGTGAAACGTGTGGTCGAGCGAGTGAAAGAGAAGAAACAAGCTGCGAAAGTGGTGACACCAGTGTCGATGGCGGCTCCTGCACTGTTTGATTTGGCCGATAAAAAAGCGCTTAAGAAAGCGAAAAAGGCACTGAAAAAACACTACAAACAGCAGAAAAAGCTGCTAAAAGTGGCAAAAAAGCAGCAGAAGTTGCTCAAGCGTCAACGCAAACTGGAAGCCCGCAATGCGAAGTTGGAAGTGTTGTTACCAACGCCGCCGAATGCGTTGATGGGCGCAAGCTCGCAAGCCAAAGTGCATTAATTGAATTAAAAAAAACGCTCTCCAGTTGGAGAGCGTTTTTTATTGATGGAATATGTGTTGAGAAAGGCGCGCTACTTATTGGCGTAGCTCATTTCAACGCGTTTTTTCACCCACGTTTCGTTAATCCATAGCGATAGCATGATGATCGCGCCGCCAATCGCGAGGCGCACGATGTCGACGTCTCGGTTCCAAATTACGATGTTCACAATCAGGCCTGCTGGCACTAACGCGTTGTTCATTACCGCTAACGCGCCGGCATTCACTAAGGTTGCCCCTTTGTTCCACGCAAAGTAACCAAAGCCTGATGCAATCAAACCAAGGTAGGTCAAAATGCCCCATTGGGTTGCGGTGGTTGGCAGTTTGTCGAGGTTGCCCATGAGCGCGAAAGCCACGGTTGCTACACAAAGCGCACCCAAGTAGAAGTAACCAAACACGGTGTGCTGTGGTAAATCGACGGGCTCACTTTCCATGATGTATTTGTAGCCCACCTGACCGATGGCAAAACAGAGGTTTGCCCCTTGTACGACCAAAAAGCCCATTAGGAAGTTTTCGTTAATGCCAGCGAATTTGATCCATGCCGCACCCGCGACTGCGATCAGCGCAGTGACTAAATACCAAGGCGAAAAACGACCTTTCAGGAAGTCGTAAATCAGCGTTACATAAATCGGTGTGAATACAGTGAACAGCAACACTTCTGGAACAGAAAGGAGTAAGAAAGACTGGTAGTAGAAGCAGTACATCAAACCGAGCTGAAAGCCGCCGACGATCATCAGTTTCGCGATCAGAGATTTGCTTACGCCGCGGAATTTAAGGAAAGGAATGAATACAACGCTGGCCAGTGCCACACGCATGAACACGGAGAACCAAGAATCAACCTGACCAGCAAGGTAAACGCCGATCAGGCTGAATGAAAATGCCCAAAGCAGGGTAACTGCGGATAGATAAGCCATAGATGAGAATCTTTATCAACAACAAATGTGCCCGCAGTCTAACCAAGTTTTAACGTCGCGCCAATCAGTCTTTTAGCGGTACGACCAGCATATCGACTGGTGAACAGTTAATCAGTTGACGAGTTGAAGAGAGAATCTTGCTCCAGAAATCTTGGTGATGACCACAAACCACTAAATCGATACTGTAATCTTTGATGGTGTCGCACAACTCGTTACTTAAATCACCACTGCCGACTAAAGTATGAGTGATTGGGTATTGAGCGTACTCCGCAAAGTTTGCCAATTGGGTACGAGACGCTTCCATCGCTTGATGTTGCGCTTCTGCCATGTTGATATCGATAAGCCCGGTGTAGAGCTCTGCGTAATTCACGTCGATGTGAATAAAAGAGACTTTCGCATCCAGAGGTTTAGCCAGTGATACGGCTTTCTTAATCAACACTTTACTGTCGTCTGAAAGGTCGACTGCCACAAGTATGTGTTTGTAACTCATATTGCTATCTCCTTGTAAGGTCGTATACCTAAGCAACCTCGAACTGACCTCAGTGCCAAGGCCCTGACTTCGATATTTATGAAGTCACTTGGGTATAGTTTCAGATTAGCACTAACCCTTGAGAAATTTTGCCGAAGTGATCTCATATCATTATTGTAGGTACAAAGTCTTGTCTCAGTAATCATGTTATAGTGGTGTAAAACGCATGCACATAAATAGGAGTTAACATGCTGTCTCAAACTATGGTCGAACAATTGAATGAGCAAATTAACCTAGAATTTTTCTCATCCAATCTATACTTACAAATGAGTGCTTGGTGTGAAGACAAAGGTTTTGAAGGTGCGGCTGAATTTTTACGTGCACACGCCGTAGAAGAGATGGAGCACATGCAACGCCTGTTCACGTATGTGAGTGAAACTGGCTCAATGCCTATCCTAGGCGCGATTGAAGCACCAAAACATGATTTCGCAAGCCTAGGTGATGTTTTCCGTGAAACCTACGAACATGAGCAAATGATCACGGAAAAAATCAATAAATTGGCGCATGTTGCATTTACAAGCCAAGATTACTCAACGTTTAACTTCCTACAGTGGTACGTGTCAGAACAGCACGAAGAAGAGAAGTTGTTTAAAGGGATTTTAGATAAGATCGAATTGGTTGGTGAGGACGGCAAAGCGTTGTTCTTCATCGACAAAGATCTAGCTCAAATGGCGAAAGAAGGTTCATCTTCAATCATGGGTGCTCCAGCTGCGTAAAGCGTTCTCGACGCGATAAGTAGCGGTTAAAAGACGAAGCATTGATCGTCTTTTTCTCTTGAGCATTGTTGAAGATGTAGGGAGGAAAAGATGATCAGTGGAGACACAATCTTATTTGCGCTAATGGTAGTAACGGGGGTCAATATGATCCGTTATCTCACCGCTCTTCGTTCTCTTATTTACATCATGCGTGAAGCGCACCCATTGTTGTATCAACAAGTGGATGGCAATGGTTTCTTCACCACTCACGGTAACGTCACCAAACAGGTGCGTTTGTTCCACTACATAAAAAGCAAAGAGTATCACCATCACCATGATGAGATATTCACAGGTAAGTGTGAACGGGTGCGTGAGTTGTTTGTGCTATCAACCGCGTTGCTTGGTGTTACCCTACTGGCGGCCTTCATCTTGTAGGTCTTTCCAGCTAAGCCTTACTAGGCGATGCTTGGAATTTAAGCGCTTTTCCCTTTCGACATTTGTCGGTAGAATGGCGCTCTTAGAAAGCAAGGATGTGCAAATAAGCACATCCTTTTTTATTGTTTTGGATTTTGGATAGAGCCTAAGAGCGACCGATGAGTAAGAAATTTGATGTTGTTGTAATTGGCGCGGGAGCCGCGGGTTTGATGTGTGCTGCAGAAGCAGGCAAGCGCGGACGCAGTGTGCTTGTGCTGGATCATGCCAAAAAGCCAGGACGTAAAATCCTTATCTCTGGTGGTGGCCGCTGCAACTTCACCAACTACGACGTATCAGCCAGCAACTACCTATGCCAAAACCCACACTTCGTGAAATCGGCGCTGTCGCAATACACCAACTGGGATTTCATCTCTATGGTCAGCAAACACGGCATCGAGTTTGAAGAGCGCGACCACGGCCAATTGTTTTGTGTCGATGCCTTTACCGCCAAAGACATCGTGAAGATGCTGCTGGCCGAGTGTGACATGCCAAACATTCAACAGCGTTACCAATGCGATGTGCACACCATTGAGAAAACCGAAGAAGGCTTTCGTCTGCACGCGGGTACTGAGCCCGTTGAGTGCGAATCTTTGGTGGTTGCGACCGGTGGCCTTTCCATGCCAAAACTGGGCGCGACGCCGTTTGGTTACAAAGTGGCTGAGCAGTTTGGTCTGCCGGTAATCCCAACCACGGCGGGACTTGTGCCATTTACGCTGCACAAAGAAGACAAAGAAGATTTTGCTGAACTGTCTGGCATTGCGGTGCCTGCGGAAATTACCGCCGAAGATGGCACCATGTTCAAAGAAGCGCTGTTGTTTACTCACCGCGGCTTATCGGGCCCTTCGGTTTTGCAAATTTCCTCTTTTTGGAAAGCGGGTCAGAAAGTTTCCATCAACTTAGTTCCTAACGAAGACATCGCTCTGCTGCTCGAGCGCAGCCTTGAGAAACATCCAAATCAATCGCTAAAGAATACCTTAGCAAAAGTACTGCCAAAGCGTTTAGTGGAAGTGCTGATTGAACGTAAAGAGCTGATGGACAAACCTCTCAAGCAGTTCAACCCGAAAGAGCTTGCTAGCGTGGTAGAGCGTTTAGAAAACTGGTCAATCGCACCTAATGGCACTGAAGGCTACCGCACGGCGGAAGTGACTTTGGGTGGTGTAGATACCGATCACCTGTCTTCTAAAACCATGGAATGTAAAAACATCAAAGGCCTGTACTTCATCGGAGAAGTGATGGACGTTACCGGTTGGTTAGGTGGCTATAACTTCCAATGGTGCTGGTCGAGTGGCTTTGTGGCAGGTCAGTGGGTGTAATCCAGCGCTGCACGCAAAGATAGAAAGAGACGATGAAAAAGAGCACTGAATTCAATTCAGTGCTCTTTTGCTATTTGCGGTGTGTTTACTCGTCTTGATACTTTTCGAGCTTGTTGTACAGCGTTTTAACGCTGATACCCAGCTCCTGAGCCGATTCCGTTTTGTTGCCTTGATTCTCTTCAAGCGTATTGAGAATAGCGGCTTTTTCCAGCTCTTCTAACGATACGCCAGCAGGCACCATATCTTCTAATCGGGTGCCAGTTTCTAGTGGCGGCGTATCGAAAATCAGATGCTCATCTTTAATGGTATCGTCGGCGAGAATGAACGCACGCTCGATGGTGTGCTTGAGTTCTCGAACGTTGCCAGGCCAATCGTGCATGGCGATTTTTTGGATTGCCGAGTCGAGAATCGTCTTCGTTTGGGATTCGTTAGCGTTGCGGTGCGCAATAAAGTGTTTGGCTAATCCGACGATGTCTCCGCCGCGTTCGCGCAATGGTGGAACGGTTAGCGGGAAGTGCGATAGCCTGAAAAATAGGTCTTCACGTAGAAATTGTTCTTCGATCGCGACTTTAGGATCGCGGTTGGTCGCCGCGACGATGCGGGTATTGGCGATGTGGACGGTATTACTGCCCACTGGGCGGTATTCGCCAGTTTCTAGCACACGTAGCAGTTTCACTTGATGCTCGATCGGCATCTCCGTAATTTCATCCAAAAACAGCGTGCCGCCTTCCGCTTGCTTAAATACCCCTTGGTGAGTTTTGTTCGCGCCAGTAAATGCGCCTTTTTCGTGGCCAAACAGTTCGCTATCGACCAGTTCTGGGCTAATGGCACCACAGTTGATGGCAATAAAAGGTTGCTGCTTGCGCTCGCTGGCGAGATGGATGGTTTGTGCCACAAGCTCTTTACCTGAGCCACTTTCACCAACAATCAATACGTTGGCTTCGGTTTTTGCGACACGGCGGATCATGCGGTACAGCTGGTGCATCGGAGAAGATGAGCCAACTAGCAAACCAAACTGATCCAAATCGCTGGTGGCGACTTTACGTCCTTGCTCCTGCTTGTGTTGATAATACTGGCTCACTTCGGTCAGCGTATCAGACAGGATGGTGAGATCGACGGGTTTTCTGTAGTGAAAAATGGCACCTAGGTTCATCAGTTTATCGAGGTTCTCGTTAGGCGCGCCTGAACTGATGATGATTAAGTCCATGTCGTAAATGGCTTCGATATCGGAAAGTCGCTGGTAATCAGCGTGAGTGAAATGTGCCACTTCGACAATCGCGACATCCGGTTGAACGTCGACGAAGTGATCAATCCAATCATCGTCCGTTTCTGTGTCATACAAACGGAACTTATGTAATTCCTGACAAGAAGCGATAGCCTCTTTGAGGGCGGGGTCTTGTATTCTTAGAAACAGGCTTGGCAGTGACATAGAAATGTCCTCTTCACTATAACAGAAACAATGTACGTGTATTATTTAAGCTGTACAAGACAAAATATTGTCAAAGTCTGTTTAAAATCTGGTTGGTTATTAATATAGTGAGATCAACAGCAAGCTATATATCTACATCGTTTTTCTTTCCTTATTTGTTGTGTGGAATTTTAATCCTTAGAAATTAATCTCTCTTGATGGTTTTTGCGTACAAAAATAAACGAAAGGATGAGATGTTATTTCTTCTCTATTTATCTTTTCTTCTTCAATGATTAAAAATTACATTTCTTCTGTGTAAATTATTCACGAATGGTTTTTCTCTCATCTTAAATATAACGGCTGTTTTTAAATAAACGCTTTAAAAATAGTTACTTATAAATTTGGCACATGCTTTGCTCTATTAGAACTGCAACGTCAATATAGGAGAATTACCATGAATAACATCGCAGCTAAAATTGTACTTACTTCAGTTCTTGCAACGTCATCTACCGCAGTATTAGCCAGTGATAAATGGGAAAAAGAATCCATGGACGCTTGGCTAGATGGTAAAGCAGAAACCACCTTACTGCTTAACAGCAATCTGAACTCTTTTGATATCAACACTGATGTTGAAAATCAGGTGGTTACGCTGACAGGTTCGGTCAATAACGATTTGGAAAAGTCGCTGGCAGAAGAGTTGGTTTCAGGCCTTGATGGTGTGAAAAAAGTAAATAACGAGCTAACGGTAGTGAGTGAAAATAAACAAGATGCCGATTCTGATGCATTTGCTGCATTAACGGATTCAAAAATTACTACTATTGTGAAAACTCGTTTACTGATGGATACCAGCGTTAGTGGTACAGACATTGATGTCACCACAGAAAATAAAACCGTAACCTTAACCGGTAAAGTGAACTCAGATGCCGAGCATGATCTGGCATTATCGATTGCAAATAATACCAACGATGTAAATAAGGTTGTCGATAAGCTTGAAGTTGTTCAGTAATAACTAATATTGAGCTTTCACTTTAAAAAATAAGGAGACAACACCATGGTTCGTTGGATGTTTATTTTCCTTGCTTTGGCTCTCGTTTCAGCGGTGCTCGGATTTAGTGGTATTGCCGGTGCCGCCGCAGCTGTCGCGCAAGTGATATTTTATCTGTTCCTGTTGTCATTAATTGTATCAATAATATTTGTGATACTTGGAAAGAAAAACGTAAATAGATAGGAGTTAGCATGCGAGTTACGTCATTTATTTATCGTATCGCCGCAGTATTTGGTTTGGTATTTGCTTTAGCGGCGTGTAGTGATGAAGGGCCAATGGAAAAAGCGGGCAAAAAATTGGATGAGACTGCGGAAGAAGCGCAAAACGCCATTGAAGATGGTTGTGAAAACCTTAAAGAGAATCTGAACGCGGAAGACAAAGATTGTTAAGCGTTCACCTCATCCATCAACAGCAAAAAAGGGCGGCGTGATAACCGCCCTTTGTTTTACCAACTATTCTTAATCCGATAAGGAGTCAGAGATGAAGAACATATTCGATGTGCTAAAAGAAAGTCATGAAAAACAGCGCCTTTTGCTGGATGCACTGATGGAAACATCCGGAGATTCCCCAACTCGTCGAGAGTTTTATCGTGACCTAAAGCACGAGCTTGAGCAACATGCCGCCGCTGAAGAGCGTTACTTTTACGCACCGCTGATTGAGAGCGATAAGACGATCGATATGACACGTCACGGTATTGCCGAGCACCACGCCATCGACAAAGTGATCGCTCAGTTGGATGACACCGCGTGGAGCTCGCCCGCTTGGCTTACGCACATGAAAACACTGCGCCACAAGGTACTGCACCATCTGGAAGAGGAAGAGCAACGCTTTTTCCAAATGGCAGGCAAGGTGATGTCCGATAAACAAAAACAGCAGTTGGCCAATGACTATATCGAAGAGATGGCCAGCTAAGCGTTATCCCATCGCTAAGGATTAAGGAGGTCGAATGTTCATCGTCAAATATTATCTACTTGGCGCGCTGGTTGCGTTGCTCGCTGCTATCTACATGCCTCAAATCGTAGTGAGTTTACTGCTGCTTTGGGTTTCGCTTTCCTTAGCGTTAGTCAGTGCGGCTTACTTGTTTGATTTCCCGTCCATCTTCAGGAAAAGCCAAGACGGAAAAATTGTCTGGTGGATTCGATGGGCATTCATTCCCTTCTTACTCGGGGCGAAAGCCTACAACGCCTGGGAGAGACGGCGCGATACTGTCCCTCCCATTCAACAAGTCAGCGATAATCTTTATCTTTCTCGGCGCTTGTTCCCGAGCGATTTGGCGTTTCTCGACTCTCACGACATTTCCTGCATTGTTGATGTTACGGCGGAGTTCGCAGGTTTAGAAAGCGCCATGACTGACAAGCAATTCAACTACCTTTCTATTCCCGTTCTGGATCATAAAGCGCCGACTTTGGAGCGTTTACGTCATGCGATGAATTGGATTGATACCCAAATCGCCTGCGGGCGCTCTGTGGTTGTGCATTGCGCACTTGGGCGTGGCCGTTCGGTGTTTGTGGTGGCGGCTTATTTACTGAGTAAAGACCCATCGCTCTCGGTGGAATCGGTGATGCGGAAAATCAACAGCGTGCGCAGTACTGCAAGGCTCAATAATCTGCAGATCAAAACTCTGCGCGCGATCAGTGAGAAAGGCGTGCTAACACTCGATGAGCCGACCTGGATGGTGGTGAACCCTGTCGCGGGCGGTGGGAAATGGCTGCAATACGAACAACATGTGATTCGTGAGTTGACCAAAAAATATCGTCTCAGCATTCGCCAAACGGACGAAACCACCAGTGCAGAAAGCCTCGCACTGCAAGCTAAACAAAGTGGTGTGAATCAGGTGATTGTTTCTGGTGGCGATGGCACGGTGACTGAAGTGGCGAGCCAGTTGGTCGGCACTGACATCAAGCTCGGCATCATACCGTTGGGCACGGCGAATGCGCTTTGCCATGTGCTGTATGGCATCGGCGTGAAGTTATCACCGGTGGAAAAAGCGTGTGAAGCCATTCTCGCAGGTCATTGCCAACGCATAGACACCGCAGAATGTAATCAGCGTTTGATTCTGTTGGTGCTGGGTATTGGCTTGGAACAGAAGATGATTGAACACGCGCATCGTGAAGAGAAAAATGCTTTTGGGCAACTGGCGTATTTAACGGGCTTTTTTAACGCTGTTACTTCCGAAGAGGTGCAAACTCTGCAAGTAACCCTCGAAGGGCAGGCGGCGAGTGAACAAGGATGGGAGAGTCAGGAGATGGAGGTGCACAGCTTCGTCGTTGCCAACATCGCGCCATTTAGTACCGTGTTAGCGCAAGGTGGCGGCGCGCCGCAGCCAGATGATGGGAAACTGCACATTACCTACCTTGATAACACTCAGTCGCTGGGTGGACGCCTAGTGGCGTTGTCGGATCTAACATTAACCAGCGTCGGTGCGCAGGATGAGTCGAATCTGTTTCAGTACGCGAGCGCGACAGGGGTAACGATTACTGCGGATAATCCGATTGACTACGTCATCGACGGTGAACTCTATTCTGACCGTCGTTTAGAAATCAAGATTCGTCCTCAGTCGCTTAATGTGTTTGTTCCCAGTTAACGTCGGTGAAGACGACTGCGAGTAGAGTCGAATACAAACAACGACGCAAAAAACGTATCACTTGTGATGCGTTTTTTTATATCGAACGTCGACTAATGGTGGATGCGAATAGATGCAGAAAGTAAGTAAAGTCTGTGTTGGTCGATGCGTAGAATAGACAAAGCAACAGATAGAAGGGCAAAAATAGAGAAGGCAAACGAAGGAAAAAGGTGAGCAGAGCTACTCACCTTGGGGTAAATGTTTTTCCAGCTCGTCGTTTTCGACTTGTAACGCCGCCACCCAGTACGAGATCAGCGCTGTTAAGTTGGCATCATCCAACTCTCGGAGGAGCTGTTTTAACTCACTCAGTAATTGCGCATTCATAAAATGCATCTCTTTATAATTACCGAGAGTAGCAATTCCCGTTTTGTTGGCGTGTTCTGCGATAAAGTCGTCGCCATTTTGATCAAAAAATAGATCGACCATTTTTTTGATCATCACTTTTTCTATTTTAACGAACCGATAGGCTGATCGAGCAATATTCATATGTGAATGAGGATCGACAAGCGGTAAACACGTTTGGCGATGGTGCTCCATTTTAATGAGTAATTCCCTTACTCGCGTATTATTCAATGTCATACTGACCTCTTTTTCAGTATTTCAGCATTATGCTTTGGTATGTGTGAATATTCATCAATGGTTCTGAATAAGAATGGCCAATAATGTTGACCATTCTTTTTAGGGTTATTTATCGATTAGCTGATCAGGCTAATATTGCTGAGTTTTTCTTTACAGCTTTTGATGTCACTGCGCACTTTGAGTAGCACGGCGTTATCTGCTTGCTCTGGCTGCGCGGTGATGACGTTTTCGATCTCTTTCAATACCTTACTTTCCACGCCTTCGAGCTGTTCCAAGTACATCGATTCTTTGTCTGACGACACTTCTTTCATTACATCACTGTACACTTCGCGTGCCTTGATGGTGTAAGACACGGGCGTGTCGTCGGCAGTTTGAGGATTCGCAATCGCATAAGGTTTCAACTCTAATGCGGCGTGTTCTCGTACATGAACCAGATCCTGCAATACATGGTTTAGCGATGTGTTGTCGATGTTATCAATCGCTTTCTTGTAAATATCATTACCGCTGTGAATAAGCTCAATGATTGAGGCGATGTTTTCATTTCTCATATCTTCTCCTTTATTTTACTGCGGTTACTTTATTGCAGTGCTTAAGCGCAACTTATATTGCGATGCCTTAGCCATTAAATATGAACAATATTTTTCATGTGGCATTTTATATCTAGCATTTTGTATGCCATGAATATTGAGTGTGAGAGATGCCAGATAATATAAGGAGTAAGCATGGTGGTGGTTATTAATTGCGCGTGATTGCTTGTGGGGAATAAGAAAAAATTACAAATAAGAATCCATTCAAAGGAAATAATTACAGGTCATTTTGCAACGATTGGAGCTATTTAAATTCTATTTCAATAAAAACAATGACTTATTAAGTTGGCACAGTAATCGCAATACCACTCACGAGGAAACGAAAAGAATTCACTTTTATCAGATTACTTCTCAGCGGAATCACAACCGTTTAATCCAAGGTAATCTCAATCAACGGAGGCTAGTTATGGCTAATACAAAAGAAAGCGCAGTTAAACCTCAAGAGCAATTTGAAGAGGCGTACCACCTTGCAGAGCAAGCCACTTCAGAAGCGGTTGGCGCCATGAAAGAACATGCCAAAGAGAAGCTGGAAGTCGGCGCAGAGAACATTCAGCAAGCGACCAAATCCGCAGAAAACGTCATTAAAGAGCGCCCGCTGTTGAGTATCGGTTGTGCATTCCTGGCAGGTTGGGCGGTCTCTAAGCTCATCAAATAAGCCTGTTCCTTACATTTCGCTCTAATCATGAAGGAAGAGTTTTATGAATGACTCCGAGCATACCATCAATGAGCGCCAAGGCTCGGCTACTGCAGACAGTAGCCGAGCCCTAAATGGGGCTAAAAATCAGGAAGTTGAACAAGCCATTAATGGGCTGCGAGCCATTTTGTCGCAGATTGACGACCTTTCGACGTCATTGCGAACGTGGTCGGGCTCGACGTTGGATTTGTTTCTGCTAGAGATGAAAGTCAACGTAGCGGCTGCGCGCCAAATCGTGATGTTCAGTATCATTTTTACGCTGCTGTCGGTGCTGTTTATCTTCAGTGTGTGCTTGGTTGCGGGTGTAGTGACGTACCACTTTACCGCTCAACTACTGCTAAGTGTTAGCGTGTTTATTGTGTCGTTAGGTCTAGCGTTAGTTGGGTTAGCGTGGTGGCAGAAGCGGCTGACACACTTCCTTGGTTTCAAAAATACAACCGACCAATTGCAGGAGGGCTGGCATGCGTTCTCTAACCAAACTCGACCGAGCCATGCAGATAAAACGCATCGAGGGTAAAGCGGCTTTGGAGCAATGCTTGCTGGATAAGCAAACCCTCAAATTTACCTCGAACCGATTCGTGCAAGAAAACCCGTGGACTGCGCTTGGGTTGAGCGCTTTTGCCGCGATTGCTGTTGCGAAAGCTGGGCGACTTTCTCGCGTCACGTCATCTCTCTCCTCCATCAGTTTGCTGCTCAATGGCGCGATGGATTTGAGTGGCCAGCTAGCCAAATCTTCTTCATCGTCTGCTGTATCCTCAAAAGAAGCAGGTGAAGAAGCGGCTCAACCATCCGATTTACCACCCCATCAGTAGAGGACGCGCATGAATGGAAAATTAAACCTTCCCATCAATACCGTGATTGGTGCATCTCTGCTGGTGTTATTGCTTGTTCCTGCGCTCTACTTCGCCAAACCGGTGCTGTTACCTATGGTGATAAGTACGTTCGTGGCACTGCTGTTTAGCCCGCTGATCAATTATTTTGAAGATAAAGGCCTGCCACGCACGATAACCGTGGTGGTGACGTTGACGTTATTGGTGAGTGTTTCAATACTCGGTTTAGCGGCGATATCAGAACCCGCGAAACAATGGTGGGCTGAGTTGCCAAGCATCGTCCAAAACGTTTCGCAAGAAGTGAATGAAGTGACCAAAGCGTCGTCAGAGCACATGAGCGCGCCGCTTGAGATCGCCAGTGACATGAACATTGACGAGATGGGCAACAACACGGTGTTTTCTCTGCTGAAAGCGCTCGCGACCACTACACCAACGCTGTTAACTCAGGCGATGATTGTGCTGTTTATGGTGTATTTCATGCTTAATCATGGTCGAAGTCTGTTTCGTAAATCGGTATCGCGTTTGCGTGGTTTTTCGAAACAACGTCAGGCGGTGGAGTTGGTGCAGGCTCTGCAGAAAGATTTATCGCGCTACATCGGCACCATTACTTTGGTCAATGCGGGTTTAGGCTTGTGTGTTGGATTGGTGTTTTTTGTCCTCGGCCTTGAAGACCCATTTCTATGGGGTGCGTTTGCTGGGGTAATGAATTTCGCACCGTATTTGGGGCCAGTGATTTCGATGGTGAGCTTTGGTTTTGTCGCGTATCTGCAGTTAGATTCGGTCAGTTTTATGCTGACAGTGGTGTCGATATATCTGTTGCTGAATTTAATCGAGAGTCAGTTTGTCACCCCAACTTTGCTAGGGAGGCGGTTTAACCTCAACCCGTTAGTTATCTTTATGTGGCTGGTCTTTTGGGGTTGGTTGTGGGGCGGAATGGGGCTGTTGATTGGCGTGCCGCTGTTGGTGTGCATCAACATTTTAGCGGATCGTTTGGCGCTTTGCGGTTCGACGAACATCTAACCGCAAAGTTGCCTGTGTATTGAACGTTGTGCTTAGTTAAATAACTTTTCCGCCGCAACGGGTGGGCTGAATAAATATCCCTGACCGTAGATACAACCTTTGTCGACCAAGTAAGCCACTTGTTCTGGCGTTTCGATGCCTTCCGCTACGACTTTGAGTGAAAGCGTCGTGCCCATCGCAATGATGGCGTTCACTATGGCGTTGCTGTCGTTGTCGTTAGGCACATCACTGACAAACGAGCGGTCGATTTTCAGTTTGTTGATTGGCAAACCTTTGAGGTACGACAGCGAAGAATAGCCTGTGCCGAAGTCATCCAACGAAATCTCGATTCCGAGTTCACACAGCTGATTTAGCGATGCGATGGCCAGTTTTGGATCGATAAGCAAAAAGCTTTCGGTAATTTCCAGCTCCAAGTGATGCGCCGGGAATCCCGTTTCACGAAGGATGGTTTTGAGCTTGTTGATGAAGCGTGACTGTTGCAGTTGAAGTGCCGATACATTGACTGCAATTTTGCCAAATTGAACGCCTCTCGCCAGCCAGTCAGTCCCTTGTAAACAGGCGTCTTTGAGTACCCATTCGCCGATGCTTTGAATCAAGCCAGTCTTCTCTGCGATAGGAATAAAATCCGCAGGTGGCACTAAGCCAAATTCTGGGTGTTCCCAACGTACCAAGGCTTCCACACCAATAATTGCGTTTTGCGCGAGGTTGTATTGCGGCTGATACACCAAATGCAGTTGTTCTTTTTCTATTGCTTCATGCAGCGCAGATTGAATACGGACGTGCGATACCGATTTGTCAGTTAAATCCGGAGAGTAGAACGCGTAGCCGTTACGGCCATTTTTCTTCGCCAGATACATTGCGGTGTCGGCGTTTTTTAGCAGCGTTTCACTGTCTTGACCGTCGTTCGGGTAGAGTGCGATACCGATGCTGGTGGAGATCCGCAGCGAATCGTGATTTGCCAGATCGAACGGGCGGCGGAACACACCCAAAATTGAGCCTAACGTTTCGAGTAACGGAGAATCGCCGTCAATGTCTGGCAGTACGATGACAAATTCATCGCCACCGATGCGAGCCACATGCGCGTTCAGGTGCAAAATGTCTTGCAGGCGAACCGCCAGTTTCGACAACAGTTGGTCACCACAGAAATGGCCCATGCTGTCGTTAATGTGCTTAAAGTGGTCGATATCAAGAAACAACGTAGCAAAAGGTTGTTCCATCTCGATGTGCTGTTCCAGCAAGCTGATCAAATGGGTTCGGTTGGGCAAGTTGGTCAGCGGATCATAAAACGCCATGCGTTGCAGTTTCTCTTCGTGCGCTTTGCGCACTGAGATGTCCTCAAACACACAGATGTAGTTAATTAGGTGGTTTTTGTCATCCATTACCGCGCTAATAGTGGCTAATTGCGGGTAAATGCTGCCATCACGTTTGCGGTTGATAAACTCGCCTTTCCATTGGCCTTTGGTTTCAAGCTGCTGCCAAAGTTGTTGGTAAAAAGCATCATCATGGTGCCCAGAGCGGAGAATGTTGGGGTTCTTCCCAATCACTTCTTCGGCGCTGAATCCGGTGATCTGTGAGAACGCGTTGTTGACATCAATGATATTGGCATTGCTGTCGGTAATGACCATGCCTTCTTGCGAGTTGTTGAAGATTTTCGACGCTAACGACAATTGCGTTTCCACCATCTTGCGACGGGTGATGTTGCGCGTCATGCCCAAAATGCCGATCAGGTCGCCGGCCTGATTTCGTACCGGTGATTTGATGGTTTCCAGCCAAGTTGGGTTGTTGTTTTCATCAATTTGGCGACACTCTTCAACGATGTTCTGTGTGCCAGTAGCGACCACTAATCGGTCGGCATCAATGAATTTTTCCGCGCGTTCGGCGCTGAAAAGGTCAAAGTCGTTCTTCCCGACGATGTCATCGTTAGACTTTTTCCACGCCTGTTCCACGCTGCGGTTAGTCATGGCGTACAGACCATCGGTGGTTTTGATCCAGATGTGGTCATCCAGACAATCGATGAATTCTTGCAGTGTTGGTAGTGGCTTGTTGGCGTGTGAGTGATGACGTTTGAGCTCTTGATGATAATGCTGGCTAACATCAAAACTGATGCGGCCTGCCAGTGCGCTCAGCCACGCAGAAACGGTTTGCTTTTGCTGCGTTGAGTGCGTCAACGTCACAACGGCAAACAGCTCCTCATTCGGTAGCCATACTGGGCAAAGACTCAGGTTTTCATCATCAAATTGTGAGCAAACTACGTCAAAGTACGGCGCGGAAAATTGCGCGCAGTTTTGCTCAATCATCGCCACGATGGCGCGGTGATTTTGTGGCGAGGTGGATACCTCACTGGATAGCCATTGTTTGGTGTAGCTCAGGGTATAAAGTTGTCCCTGAGCTTGAGTGGCATCACAGCATTGCTGCAGAGCGTGTTGCCAGTCAGTCATCAACGGTGAAGGAATAGCGAAGCGAAACATAATTAGTAAAGTATCCTGAAGTGCCCACAAATATTTATAGGAATGTCGCCGTGTTAGGCGGCTGGGCTTTGGTTATATCGTATCCAACGCTTGAACAATTCCAAGCGACTGAAGGCACTTTCGAACAATAAAATGTTAGCGAGCTCTCTTTTTTATCCAACTCGTTTCATTTCTCCGTTTTCATATTGTCCTAGGTTTTTCGGGCATGACCAACTATTGCGACGCGTTCGCCGCCTTGGCTTTTTGACCCCAAGTCACCTGTTGGATGACCAAACCACTGATGATTAAGACAAGTCCAATCAACGTCGATGGGTGGATTTTTTCACCAATAATGGTGGCCAGTAACATCAACGAGATAAATGGCGAAGCAAATATCAGGTTGCTGATGCGCGCCGTGTTTTGGGTTAACTTTAAGGCGCTCAACCACAGCACAAACGTCACTCCCATCTCAAACAAGCCGACGTATGTCACCGCCGCCCAGCCTTTGATGGAGATAGATTGCCAGCTTGCGCCTTCGTACCAACTCAATGCGATAGTGAATGGGATGGCAACCAAAAAGCCCAGCAAAACACCCACCACCGGATCGGCTTTGTTTTTGGTGTTGAGAATCCAGTAACCCGCCCAAAGTAACGTCGACAGCAGTGCCAAGCCAACGCCAAGCGGACTCTCAAACTGCATGCCAAGCACATTGCCTTGCGTTGCAATCACGATCACGCCGAGGTAACTGAATCCACACGCTATCCAATCTTTGCCACGAATCTTTTGCCCCAAAAACACCGCTGCCATCAGGGTGAGCGTAATGGCCCAGCTGTAGTTGATGGCCTGCGCTTGAGAAGCGGGCAGCAAATCGTACGCTTTAAATAGGATCAAGTAATACGCCAACGGGTTGATCAAACCAAGCAGCAAGTAGTACCAAGGATTAGAGAGAAAAGTAGCACTTAGCTGGTTTAATTTACCTTGCACACCGCACACAATCGTAAGCGCGATGGCAGAAACCATACTGGCGATACACAGCATTTGGATCGGCGTAAATTCCGCTAATGTCAGTTTAAATGCGGTTGCAACCGTTGACCAAAGTAATACTGCTGAGAGCCCAAATCCTAGGGCACGACGCTCGTTCATGATGCCTCTGTGTGATGATGTGCCGCTCTTTGCTGAAAGAGTGAGCGGGAGTGAGTATGTTGTACGGAGTGCCTAGTGTATGCGAGGATTTTTCATCCAACAAACTGGACATTTATCCAGTGTCTAAATACCATTGATAAAGATATAAAACATAGGCTAACTCGCTATTATGCAATGGATTCTTGAGCATCAATCTCTCATTCTTTCTTCTCTTTTTGCCGCGACAGCGAGCGGTGTCGCCGTGGGTTGGTGGGTAAAGCAGCGCTTTATTACCCAGACTCAACTACTCGAACAGCAGTTGGTGTCAGAAAAACAGCTTCACCAACAACAGCTTGAACAAGTAAAGCAAAGCCTTGCCGATGCGCAGCAAGAGTTGGATGAACTCGACAACGAGCGCGATAAAGCGGCCTTTGAAGTGCGACAATCGCACGGCAAGTTGATGGCGGCCATGGAGAAATTGCGTTACTTCGAAGCCGTCAAACAAGAACGTCAGCAGTACTTTGATGAGCTGGGCCAAATGCGTGAACAAAAATCCCGTTTGGAAACGCAGCTTCGTGAGCAGCAGGCGCGCCACGAGCAAATGAATCAGGCTAATGCGGAAAAACTGCAAATTCTAGAGCAGGCCGAAGTGCGTCTGAAACAACAGTTTGAGCACCTTGCCAATCAACTGTTTGAAGAGAAAACCGCGAAAGTCGATTTGCAAAACCGTCAAAGTTTAGAAGGGTTGTTGTCACCGTTAAAAGAGCAGTTAGAAGGTTTCAAAAAGCAAGTCAACGACAGCTTTAGCCAAGAAGCTAAAGAGCGTCATACGCTGGTGCATGAGCTGAAAAATCTGCAACGCCTTAATGAACAAATGACTCGAGAAGCCGTGAACCTGACCCAAGCGCTCAAAGGCGATAACAAACAGCAAGGTAACTGGGGTGAAGTGGTGTTGGCGCGCGTTTTAGCCGAATCGGGGCTGCGCGAAGGGCATGAGTACGAAACGCAAGTGAACCTACAGAGCGAAGCGGGTAAGCGTTACCAACCGGATGTGATTGTGCATTTGCCACAAAACAAGCAAGTGGTGGTCGATTCGAAAATGGCATTGGTGGCGTACGAGCGCTACTTCAATGCCGAAACGGATGCTGAACGCGACCGCGCGTTAAGTGCTCACCTCACCGCACTGCGTGCGCACATCAAAGGTTTGAGCATGAAGGATTACCACAAGCTCAAAGGCATCCAAAGTCTCGATTATGTGCTGATGTTTATTCCGGTAGAGCCGGCGTTCCAAGTGGCGATTCAAGCTGATCCAAGCTTGATCAAAGACGCGATGGAGCAAAACATTATCTTGGTTAGCCCAACCACGTTGTTGGTGGCACTGCGCACCATCGACAATTTATGGCGCAACGAACGTCAGAATGAAAACGCCAAACTGATCGCCCAGCGCGCCACCAAACTGTACGACAAGCTGCGTTTATTCATCGATGACATGGAAGGGTTGGGCGGCGCATTAGACCGAGCGAACCAAACCTATCAAGGCGCTATGAACAAGCTGGCGACAGGTCGTGGCAACGTGATTCGTCAAGCAGAAAGCTTTAGGCAGTTGGGGGTTGAAATCAAACGACCGATTTCTTCTGACCTTGCGCAGTTGGCGCAAAGTGATGCATTTTCAGAAAATGAATCACCAAATGAATCGTTAGTAGAAAGACATCCGGCTGAGGATAAAGTAAACTAATCGCCCGCAGTACAGAGGGCGACTTTCATTGTCAGCAAACGCCCTGTAGTGAACAAGTGCTGCCCAAGAGGAATTAGAATGACGGACACAAGCTTGCAATCCAATACAGCGTTAGAGAACGAAACGACCCACTTTGGTTTCACCACAGTGGCGAAAGAAGAAAAAGTGACCAAAGTTGCCGAAGTTTTCCACTCAGTGGCAGCGAAATACGACATCATGAACGACCTGATGTCAGGTGGTATTCACCGCCTTTGGAAGCGTTTTACGATCGATTGCAGTGGCGCTCGTCCTGGTCAGCGCATTCTGGATCTAGGTGGTGGTACGGGAGACCTAACCGCGAAATTCTCGCGTATTGTGGGTGACCAAGGCCACGTTGTTCTGGCAGATATTAACAACTCAATGCTGAATGTTGGCCGCGACAAACTGCGCGATAACGGCATTGTGGGTAATGTACACTACGTACAAGCTAACGCAGAAGAACTGCCTTTCCCAGATGATTACTTCGATGTGATCACCATCAGCTTCTGTCTTCGTAACGTAACCGACAAAGACAAAGCACTGCGTTCAATGTTCCGCGTCCTCAAGCCAGGTGGTCGTCTATTGGTTTTGGAATTCTCTAAACCAGTTCTCGAACCACTATCAAAAGTGTACGACGCGTACTCATTCCACCTATTGCCAAAAATGGGCGAATTGGTCGCGAATGACGCAGAAAGCTACCGCTACCTTGCTGAATCTATTCGCATGCACCCAGACCAAGAAACACTGGAAGGCATGATGCAAGACGCTGGCTTCGAAAACACCAAATACTACAACCTAACGGGTGGTATTGTGGCGTTGCACCGCGGTTACAAATTCTAAGGGTTAACGGCATGCCATTTGAACCTCTTATCACTGCTGTCATTGAAACTTCGCTGAACACACTGATTAAAGACGATCCTGAATTGGGTCGTCGTTTAGCGCGTCTCAAGGGCCAAGTTATCCAAGTTCACCTCAAAGAAATCGACAAGACGCTGACGTTTGTTTTCAGTCAGCAGATTGATGTGCTGGGTAACTACGAAGGTCAGCCTGACTGCTATCTCTCGTTGAACTTGAGCGCGCTGCCTGAGCTGCGTGACCAAGCCAACATCACTCGCTTGATTAAGCAAGACAAGCTTGAGCTTGAAGGTGATATTCAACTGGCGCAGAAATTTTCTCAGTTGATGACCGATTGCAAACCGGACATTGAAGAGTGGCTATCTCGCGTAACAGGCGATGTAGTTGCACACACTTTGGTACAAGGCACCAAAAACGTGGGTGGTTTCTTCGTTTCTCAAGCGGAAAAACATCAGCGTCACCTTGCTCAAGTGGTCACAGAAGAGTGGAAATTGGCACCCGCACCATTGGAAGTCGCGTATTTTTGCGATCAAGTGGATGAGGTACGCAGCCAAGCTTCTCGCGTTGAAGCGCGTCTCAATGCTCTATTGAGCAAAGTTGGTTCGGATAAGCCAGCGCTGGAGAAACCATGACGCCAGCAGAATTAAAGCGCTTATACCACATCATCAAAGTGCAGCTGGAATACGGCTTGGATGAGTTGTTGCCCGATCATCAACTGACCAAAGCGCCATTATTGATGCGCAAGAGCCTATTCTGGATAAAGAACCAACACCCAGAAAAACCGCTTGGCGAACGCTTACGTCTTGCGCTGCAAGAGCTTGGCCCTGTGTGGATTAAGTTCGGTCAGATGATGTCAACGCGCCGCGACTTATTTCCTCCGCATATCGCCGATCCACTGGCGCTGTTGCAAGACCAAGTTGCACCGTTTGACGGCGAGCTGGCCAAGCAGCAGATGGAAAAAGCGTTAGGCGGGCCGTTAGAGAACTGGTTTACCGAGTTTGACATCAAACCGCTGGCGTCAGCGTCCATCGCGCAGGTGCATACTGCGCGATTAAAAGACACTAACCAAGAAGTGGTATTAAAGGTTATCCGTCCAGATATTCGCCCGGTCATTGATTCAGATCTAAAACTGATGCACCGAATGGCGCGTATAGTCGCCGGAGCGATGCCTGAAGCACGTCGTTTAAAACCCGTTGAAGTCGTACGCGAGTACGAAAAAACCTTGCTCGACGAGCTCGATTTACGTCGTGAAGCGGCGAATGCCATTCAACTGCGTCGTAACTTCGAAGGCAGTGAAGAATTGTATGTTCCTGAAGTTTTTCCTGACTTCAGTAATGAAACTGTCATGGTTTCTGAGCGAATATATGGCATCCAAGTCTCTGATATTGAAGGCTTGGAAGCAAATGGCACCAATATGAAGTTGCTGGCGGAACGTGGTGTGAGTGTGTTCTTCACTCAGGTGTTCCGAGACAGTTTCTTTCATGCCGATATGCATCCCGGGAATGTGTTCGTTAAACCTGAACACCCAGAGAACCCAATGTGGATCGGGCTAGATTGCGGGATCGTTGGTACACTTAATAGTGAAGACAAGCGTTATCTGGCGGAAAACTTCCTCGCGTTTTTCAATCGTGACTATCGCCGAGTAGCGGAGTTGCACGTTGATTCAGGCTGGGTTCCGGCAGATACCAATGTCGATGAATTTGAGTTCGCGATTCGCATTGTGTGTGAGCCAATTTTTGCTAAGCCACTGTGTGAGATCTCCTTTGGCCATGTGCTGTTGAACCTGTTCAACACCGCACGTCGCTTTAATATGGAAGTGCAACCTCAATTAGTGCTGCTGCAAAAAACGCTGCTGTACGTTGAGGGGCTTGGTAGACAATTATATCCGCAGCTCGATTTGTGGGAGACCGCAAAGCCATTCCTTGAAGAATGGATGATGAATCAAGTGGGCCCGCAAGCTTTGGTTAATTCAATCAAAGATCGCGCGCCATTTTGGGCGGAGAAATTGCCGGAACTGCCGGAGCTACTTTACGATAGCCTCAAACAGGGTAAAGCGATGAACCAGCGTATGGATCAGCTTTATCAAGGTTATCGCCAAAGTAAGCGCCAGCAGGCGACAGGAAAGTTTTTATTTGGCGTTGGCGCCACTTTAGTCGTATGCTCGGCAATATTGGTGGATAACGCTTATGAGCAGCTTTCGATGGCCAGCGGTATCGCAGGTGTCACATTTTGGCTGCTTAGTTGGCGAGCTTATCGTCAATAGACGTTAAACTCTTGAAATAATTTTGTTTAAAGACCCGAGGTAAAAAGAATGGGTGGTATCAGTGTTTGGCAACTTCTAATCATTGCTGTAATTGTTGTATTGCTATTCGGAACTAAGAAACTACGTGGCATCGGTGGCGATCTAGGTAGTGCCGTTAAGGGCTTCAAAAAAGCAATGAGCGATGAAGATTCTGCGAAAAATGAAAAAGACGCAGACTTCGAGCCAAAAAGTTTAGAAAAACAGCAGCAAAAAGAAGCTGCACCTGAAACTAAAAAAGACAAAGAGCAGGCATAAAACGTGTTTGATATCGGTTTTTGGGAACTGGTATTAATATCTGTTGTTGGTCTGGTCGTTCTTGGACCGGAGCGTTTGCCTCATGCTATTCGAAGCGTGTCTCGCTTTATCGGTGCTGCTAAGAATATGGCAAATAGCGTTAAAGACGAATTGTCGCACGAGCTAAAAGTCCAAGAGCTGCAAGAAAACTTGCGCAAAGCTGAGCAAATGGGGATGGAAGATTTATCTCCTGAGCTCAAATCTTCGGTCGAAGAACTGAAGAAAGCGGCGCAATCTGTAAACCGCCCTTACGCTGATAAGGCGCAATCAGAAACGGAAACTGCAAAAGCAGAACCAGTGGCTGAAAGTGCAGAAAAAGTGGAAGAGATTAAGGTTTCAGCGGCAGATAAGAAAGCCGAATAGTCTCATTAGGAGGAGCTACTAGTGACTGGTAGCTCCTTTTTGATCTGATTTTTAATAAGAGGTTTGCCATGTCTACCGTCGAGCAGACACAGCCTTTAATTAGTCATTTGTTGGAGCTTCGCAACCGACTACTGCGTTCAATTTTGGCAGTGTTGGTGGTGTTTGTCGGGCTAATTTATTTCTCTAACCACATTTATGAGTTTATCTCCGCACCTTTGGTTGAACGTTTACCAGAAGGCGCGACGATGATCGCAACCGATGTGGCATCACCATTTTTCACCCCTCTAAAACTGACGCTTATCGCTTCAGTATTTGTTGCGGTGCCGTTTATTTTGTATCAGGTTTGGGCTTTTGTTGCGCCAGGTCTGTACAAGCACGAACGTCGTTTGATCATGCCATTGCTGTTTTCTAGCTCGTTGCTGTTTTACTGTGGCGTGGCCTTTGCGTATTATGTGGTATTTCCACTGGTATTTGGCTTCTTTACTGCGATTTCTCTCGGTGGGGTTGAGTTTGCGACCGATATTTCGAGCTACCTAGATTTTGTGCTGGCGCTGTTTATGGCGTTTGGTATTGCGTTCGAAGTGCCAGTGGCGATTATCCTACTTTGTTGGACTGGGGCGACCACGCCGCAAGACCTAAAAGAAAAGCGTCCATACATTATTGTGGCTGCGTTCGTTGTCGGCATGCTGCTGACGCCGCCAGACATGATTTCGCAGACGTTACTTGCGATCCCAATGTGTTTACTGTTTGAGGTTGGTCTGTTCTTTGCTCGTTTTTACACTCGTAAAGATGAGGAAGAAGAGGAGTAATCCTTCAGTTTTTAGACAGTAAAAAGCGGCTCAAATGAGCCGCTTTTTTGTTGCGGTTGGTTTGCTATTTTGGGCTAACTACTTAACTTTCAACACGTAACCACATTTAGTACAAACATAAACTTCTTTGATGCCTAGCAGCTTTTGAAAAAAGTTGCGTGGTACGCGTTGCAAGTAAGCACCATGTGTACACATTTCAATATCCGTATTCATGTTGTTTTACACCTGTGCTAAGACGTAGGCGAATAGCAGTATAAGAAAAGAATGTGTCGAGTTGTCGACAGTCACAAGAAGCGTACTGATGGAATACGCATGATGCGAAGTGAGTAGGGTTACAAGTTAATAGTTATGTCTATCAACACTACAGTATTGCTGGTTGAGTCGTTTCAGGTTTGGTCTGTTCACCCAACCATTTAGGCAATAAAAAAGCGACCTAGTGTGGCCGCTTGTTGCGTTTGTTGTCTTGCTTAAATCTTGAATAAGTTTTTTGCATTTTCCGTGGTGATAGCATCTATGATGGCGACCTCTTCACCACGCAAGTCTGCCACTCGCTGCGCGACGAGCGACGTGTAAGCAGGTTCATTGCGTTTACCGCGATGCGGCACTGGCGCCAAATATGGGCAGTCTGTTTCTAAGATGATCCATTGCATGTCTAAGTGTGGAATGACTTGGTCCATGCCGCCGTTTTTAAATGTCGATACACCGCCTAAACCAAGGTGGAAGCCCAACTCGTTAATTGCTCGCGCCTCTTCTAAGCTGCCACCAAAACAATGGAACACGCCACGCAGGCGACCGTCTTGCTCTTGACGAAGCAGAGTCAGCGTTTCTTCGGTGGAATCACGGGTGTGGATCACCACAGGTAAATCCATCTCTTTTGCCCAATTGAGTTGGGTTACGAAAGCCATCTCTTGCTCTGCTTGGTGGGTTTTATCCCAATACAGGTCGATGCCGATTTCGCCTACGGCGATAAAGTTGTGTTTTTCGAACCAGCCTCGGATAATTTCTAGCGTTTGATCAACGTTGCTATCAACGTAACATGGGTGCAAACCCATCATTGAGTGGCACACTTCCGGATACGCTGCTTCGGTCTGCAGCATCGGTTCAATCGAGTCCAGATCGATATTCGGCAGCAAAATTTTAGTGATGCCTTGAGTTAAGGCGCGCTCAACCACTTCATCGCGGTCGTTATCAAATTCGCTCGCGTATATGTGCGCGTGGGTATCGATCATGGTCTTTCTCTGTACTTTGTCCGTTTGGTACGAGAAGTATACTTGAGTGTGAGTGCTGGGTCATTTTCAGTTTTTTTCATCGCCTTTTTCCAGATTGTCACTCGCAAGGTGCATCAAGAGTGATATGATTTTGTTCACCAGATGATTTGATCATCATAACCGTCCAGACAAGGAGAAAATGGTGTCTGTATCAATTCAAGGTCCATTCCCTGCACGCCGTATGCGTCGTTTACGTAAACACGATTTTAGTCGTCGTTTGATGGCTGAGAACCAACTTTCCGTGAATGATCTGATTTACCCAATGTTCATCCTTATGGGTAAAGATCGTCGTGAGAGCGTGGAATCCATGCCGGGTGTAGAGCGTTTGTCGATTGATTTAATGCTAGAAGAAGCACAATACCTCGCAAATCTAGGCGTTCCTGCCATCGCGCTTTTCCCTGTCGTAAACCAAGACGCTAAAAGCTTATGCGCTACCGAAGCTTACAATCCAGAAGGTTTGGTTCAGCGCGCAGTACGTGCACTAAAAGAGCACGTGCCTCAAATTGGTGTGATTACAGACGTCGCACTAGATCCGTTCACCACACATGGCCAAGACGGCATCATTGATGAAGATGGCTATGTGATGAACGATGAAACCACCGAAGTGCTAGTTAAGCAGGCATTGTCTCATGCCGAAGCGGGCGCAGATGTGGTTGCACCATCAGACATGATGGATGGTCGTATCGGTGCAATCCGAGTTGCGCTAGAAGAAGCGGGCTACATTCATACTCAAATCATGGCTTACTCGGCTAAATACGCATCAAACTACTACGGCCCATTCCGAGATGCCGTCGGTTCTTCGTCTAATCTAAAAGGTGGTAACAAGAAAAACTACCAAATGGACCCAGCAAACATTGATGAAGCAATGCATGAAGTCGCAATGGACATCAATGAAGGGGCAGACATGGTGATGGTTAAGCCAGGTATGCCATACTTAGATGTAGTTCGCCGAGTGAAAACCGAGCTGCAAGTTCCGACATTTGCTTACCAAGTATCGGGCGAGTACGCGATGCACAAAGCGGCGATTCTTAATGGCTGGTTAAAAGAGCGCGAGACAGTAATGGAATCACTACTGTGCTTTAAGCGTGCGGGCGCCGATGGCATCCTGACTTACTTTGCAAAAGACGTAGCAGAGTGGTTAGCGGAAGAGAATGCACAAGCCGCTCAGCACCTAAAGATGGCTCGAGAAGCGACAGAAGAGTAATTATCGCTCAGTGAGAAAAACCAGACCGACAATAGTTGTTCGTCTGCATATACCCAAGTAACCTCAGGCGGATTACAAAAGGCTTGTATATCCCAAAAAATCCAAGGTGCTTGGGTATATTTATTTCTGGAGAAGAGAACAATGACAATGCTGATTCGTGAAGGCACGTTGGAAGAGGCACTTCAAGTGGTCACTCGAGTGAAAGAGTTTGCCAACGGAGAAACCTTAGATTCGATGTCACAGCGTCTTGGAGACAAAAACAGCCTAATCCTAGTGGCTGAGAAAAACGGTGCTATTGTCGGTTTTAAAATCGGCTACGAACTGGATGAAGACACCTTCTATAGTTGGTTTGGTGGTGTTGCGCCGCAAGCTCGAAATGAGGGAGTCGCGCAGATGTTGTTAGAGGCTCAAGAAGAATGGGTCGCAGAACAAGGCTATAAAACACTAAAAGTGAAATCTCGAAACCAATTTCCTGCCATGCTCAGATTGTTGTTGAGGAATGGGTATCTTATTGAAAAGTTTGAAGAAAAAATAAATCTTCGTGAATCGAGAGTGCATTTCATTAAAGCAATGTGAAAATAAATGAGATTTTTTCTCATTTAACTGTTGACTGTTAAATGAGAATCATTATTATTAATCCTGTCTTAGGGAATGAGGAAAGTTCACAAGGACGTTGAATTACTGATTAACAGAAGTTGATTAACTGGTGTTGAGAAGGTGATGAAACATTTATCCAAGAACTTGCACGAATTCTTTTTGACACGACATTGCTCACATTGCTTCCAGTGTAATTTATAGCTTCTTGGTTAAGCTGCCATGATATGGAACTGGCTTTACCACTTCTGCTAGGCGACCCAATTGGGTCGCTTTTTTCTTTTCTACGATTTCCATTTGACGTCACTATCCGTAACTTTTCCACATGACATGATCATTTTAAGATCGTTGATCTTCTCGCCTTGTTTAAAAATAATCCTTTAAAAACAATAATATAGATTTGTATTTTTTTGTCTTTTCTATCATTGCACAATCTGTGGATAAGTTATATAAACAGAGTTATCCACAGGTGGTGGTGGTTTTCTTGAATAAATCGGAAAATTTCCGCGATCTGGATCGAACGAACAAGATAGATTCGGATCAGCAGTCATGGCATCCTAGGCAGATCTATTAAGTACTGATTTGGATACAGACAATTATGGCAAGTATTCCTGAAAATCCGCTGATTCTTATCGACGGTTCTTCTTACCTATATCGCGCTTTTCACGCTTACCCGGGCACGATGAGTAATGGTGAAATCCCAACCAACGCAGTTTACGGTGTGGTGAACATGCTACGCAGTATGATGCGTCAATTTGCGTCTGAACGTATTGCGGTGGTGTTTGATGCGAAGGGTAAAACCTTCCGTGATGAGATGTATTCAGAATACAAAGCGAATCGTCCACCAATGCCGGACGATCTGCGTTGCCAAATTGAACCTTTGCACAACGTTATTCGTGCGATGGGGTTGCCGTTGATCTGCGTTCCTGGCGTGGAAGCAGATGACGTCATCGGTACGTTGGCTTACCAAGCCTCGCAACAAGGCATGCCTGTTTTAATCAGTACTGGCGATAAAGATATGGCTCAGCTGGTGGATGACAACATTACCTTGATCAACACCATGACGAACGTCGTGATGGATCGTGAAGGGGTGGTGGAAAAATTTGGTATTCCGCCAGAGTTGATCATCGACTATCTAGCGTTGATGGGCGATAAAGTCGATAACATCCCTGGTGTTCCGGGTGTGGGCGACAAAACGGCGACTGCTTTGCTGCAGGGCATTGGTGGCCTTACTAAGTTGTACGAAAATCTGGATGATATCGCGGCACTTGGTTTCCGCGGTTCGAAAACCATGGCGAAGAAGCTGGTCGACAACAAAGACAACGCTATGCTGTCTTATGAGCTGGCTACCATCAAGCTGGATGTGGAACTGGAAGAAACACCAGAGTCGCTACTGAAAGCAGAGCCAAACAAAGACGAATTGATCAAACTGTATGGTCAGTTGACGTTTAAGTCTTGGCTGAACGAATTGCTTGAAGGCGGCTCAGGCACTGTCGAAGCGGTTGAGCTTGCAGGCTCTGCGCAAGCATCATCATCTTCTTCGCATGCTGAAATGGAAACCTCAGCGGTAACGATTGATCGCAGTCAGTACGAAACCATTTTGGACGAAGCTTCTTTCAATGCGTGGCTAGAAAAACTCAAAGCGGCAGAGCTGTTTGCCTTTGATACCGAAACGGACAGCCTTGATTACATGGTGGCGAATCTCGTCGGTTTGTCATTTGCCATCGATGAAGGTATGGCGGCTTATGTTCCTGTCGCACACGATTATTTGGATGCGCCAGAGCAACTGGATCGCGATTGGGTTCTTGAGCAGCTGAAACCGATTCTTGAAGACGACGCTCAAGCGAAAGTCGGTCAGAACCTAAAATACGACGCGTCTGTGCTGGCACGTTACGGCATCGAGATGAAAGGCATCAAATACGACACCATGTTGGCGTCTTACGTTTACAACAGCGTAGGCGGCAAACACGACATGGACAGCTTGGCACTTCGTTTCCTGCAACACAGCTGCATTTCATTCGAGCAAATCGCGGGTAAAGGTAAAAACCAACTGACCTTCAACCAAATCGAGCTTGAGCAAGCATCGCCATACGCAGCTGAAGATGCAGACGTCACGCTTCGTCTGCACAATCGTCTGTTTGCTAACATCGAACAAGATGAAAAGCTAAAATCGGTTTACGAAGAAATCGAAATGCCGCTAGTCCCTGTTTTGTCTCGCATTGAGCGCACTGGTGTTCTGATTGATGACATGAAGCTGAGCGCTCAATCGGTAGAAATCGCGGCCCGTTTAGAAGAGCTTGAACAAAAAGCTTACGAAATCGCAGAACAAGAGTTCAACATGAACTCGCCGAAGCAGCTGCAAGCTATCCTATTTGAAAAAATGGGCCTACCTGTTGTGAAGAAGACACCATCTGGCACACCTTCAACCAATGAAGAGGTGTTGCAAGAGCTTGCGTTGGATTACCCACTGCCAAAACTGATCCTAGAATACCGTGGTTTAGCGAAGCTGAAGTCGACATACACAGACAAGCTGCCGAAGATGATCAACCCTTCAACTGGTCGTGTACACACCTCTTACCATCAAGCGGTGACTGCGACAGGTCGTTTGTCGTCTACCGATCCAAACTTGCAGAACATTCCAATCCGTAACGAAGAAGGTCGTCGTATTCGTCAGGCGTTTGTAGCTCCTGCTGGTTACAAGGTTCTGGCTGTCGACTACTCGCAAATCGAGCTGCGTATTATGGCGCACCTTTCTGGCGACCAAGCGCTGCTTGATGCCTTCCGTGACGGTAAAGACATTCACGCCGCAACCGCAGCAGAAATCATGGGAGTGTCTATTGATCAGGTATCAAGTGAGCAGCGTCGCCGTGCAAAAGCGGTGAACTTTGGTCTGATTTACGGCATGAGCGCATTCGGCTTGGCAAAACAGCTGGGCATTCCTCGTGGTGAAGCGCAAGCTTACATGGACAAATACTTCGAGCGTTACCCAGGTGTAATGCAGTACATGGAAGACACGCGCAGCGCAGCAGCTGATAAAGGTTATGTAGAAACCATTTTTGGTCGACGTTTGCATCTGCCAGAAATCAAATCGCGTAATGGTATGCGTCGTAAAGCAGCAGAACGAGCGGCGATCAATGCGCCAATGCAAGGCACTGCAGCGGACATTATTAAGAAAGCGATGCTGCTAGTGGATCAATGGATTCAAGAAGAAGGCAATGGTCGCGTAAAACTTTTGATGCAAGTACACGATGAACTGGTATTTGAAGTCGAAGAGTCGTCTTTGTCCGAAATTGAAAGTAAAGTACAAAAATTGATGGAATCTGCAGCAGAGTTGAAAGTGCCTTTAGTGGCAGAAGCTGGTCACGGTGACAACTGGGATCAAGCACACTAATCATTTTTAAATCAATTTGGTCGATTTAGTATGAGCCAGCGCACAAACGCTGGCTTTTTTGTGTCATTAAAAAAGCAACTTGGATTTGAAAATTAATGTTGCTTAATAAAACTTTCATGAAAAAAAACTACAAAAAATCTTTGCAATTCTGACCAATTGTTGTACATTAGATCGCGTAGGGTACAGAGGTAAGATGTTCTATCTTTCAGACCTTTTGTTTCACGTTATTGGATTAGGCTGATTCAGCCGCCCCAGTCAGTTTTTGACTGGGGCGTTTTTTATTGGGCGAAAGAAAAATTCCTTTTAACTCAGTTTCTTATCCATTTTAGCACCATCCTCGCAATCCTCTCTCGCTAACTACTTACTTCCACTGATTTTTTGTCGTTATTTCTTCGACTCATTCATCCTGTAAATTTACGCCATTCACACTATTATTTTTTCTCGAAAGAAAGTAAGTCGGCCTTTCTGATGGTTGAAACTTATCTAACTTATTGAATTTAATTTTCTTTATTAATGTTTGGTAAACGAAAAAACTCAAGATTAGAAAAGCAGATGACTTTTTGAACTATTGAAATCATTCGATAGTTCAGTAATGCTTTGCAACATAACAATAATTACCAATTTTTCTCTCCCGTTATCCCTGCCAGGAAGGTGGGGATTTTTATTGCCTGAAATTCCGGTTTTTGCTTTGTCTAGATAAACAAAAGCCCCACCAAATGGCAGGGCTGTGTCGAAAAAATTTAACAAATATTGTTAATTATTCTTCGTTGCTCTCTGGCATCTCTAGATCGTCTTCTTCAATCAGGTGAGCCAGTGCTGGTGCAAACCAGGTATCCAGTTTCGCGCGCAGTTGATCGACCCCTAATCCTTTTAGAGAAGAGAAAACATCAACCGAAACGTCACCACCGAAAGTTTCCACTTGTTTGCGAATTTTCAGAAGTGTCTGTTTACGTGCGCCACTTTTTAGCTTATCAGCTTTAGTTAGCAACACTTGTACTGGAATACGGCTATCGATAGCCCAGAAAATCATTTGCTGGTCGAGATCTTTCATTGGGTGACGAATGTCCATCAGAACCACTAGGCCTTTTAGGCACTCGCGTTTCTGTAGGTATTCACCTAAAGATTTCTGCCATTTGTTTTTCATCTCTACCGGTACTTGAGCAAAACCATATCCCGGTAGATCGACAATGTGACAACCTTCTTCTACTTTGAATAGGTTGATCAATTGGGTACGACCAGGTGTTTTGGATGTCTTGGCTAAGCTTTTTTGATTAGTTAGACGGTTAAGTGCACTCGATTTACCAGCGTTTGAGCGTCCTGCAAACGCAATTTCGACACCTTCGTCCTCCGGTAAGTGGCGAATATCGGGCGCGCTGGTGATGAAATGCGTATTTTGGTAATGAATTTTTACGCTCACTGTTAACTCCATCTCGACTTTGTGTAGTCGATTGATTACTTTTTTGTGAAATTGTGTAAAATAACCGTGCTCGGCATAAGGTCGCCTATTGTACCATGAGTGTACGCGGTATGTTCACATTCCGTGGTACTGGAAGCTTGATAATTATAATGGAATGTCATGAAGAAATTAGCGCTAATTTTGAGTCTTTTAGCCAGTTGCTCAGTATGGGCCCAAGGTAATATTGAGGCTGGTAAAGCAAAATCACAAACCTGTGTCGCCTGTCACGGAGCAGATGGCAACAGTGCAATCGCAATGTACCCTAAACTAGCAGGCCAACACGCTAAGTATCTTGAGAAGCAGTTAAAAGATCTTAAGCTAGGTATGACAAGTGGTGGTAAACAAGGTCGTTACGATCCTGTAATGAGTGGCATGGCAATGCCGCTAAGCGATGAAGACATCGCAGATCTTGCAGCATACTACTCTTCTCTACCAACTTCAGAAAGCTCGACACCTGAAGATGTGGTAGCAAAAGGTAAAGTGCTTTACACCGCGGGTGATGCAGAGCGTGGTCTAACGGCATGTATGGCATGTCACGGTCCGCGTGGTAACGGTACTGAGCTTTCAGGTTTCCCTAAAATTTCTGGTCAGCACGCTGACTACATCAAAGCTCAGTTAGAAAAATTCCGTGATGGTAACCGTGGCAACGATATGAATGCCATGATGCGTGACATCGCGAAGAAAATGACAGATGAAGATATCGAAGTTCTGTCGAAATACGTTGGCGGTCTGCACTGATACCCCTACATAGTTCGAGCAAAGTTGTACAAAAATGCCCCAGCGATTTCGCTGGGGCATTTTTGTTGGTGATGTGGCTCACACGTGATTTTTGAGGATGTCATCGATATCTGCTCGAAAGCTTGTAAGACATTTGCCATACCTTCGATTGCGAATGTCTTCTTCTTATTTTTAACCTTTTGATTAATTGATGTTTTTAATTTTTGCGAAAAAATCATCGCTAATATTTCCTACTGCTAACTTGTGAGTGCGTCGGGATTACGTAAAGTAGAAAGCGTTCACAGGGGGTGAATTGCAGGATTTCAGACCACGGATTCAAGGTCTTCATGGACGCAAGCTAGGATAGCTTGGTGATCGGAAAACGGAATTAGGTAGGCAAGGAGCCTACTCGATACGGATGGTCATCTCGTCTTATGGTTAAGACAGTGGAAAGGATCAGGCACAGGAAGTTGCTCAGAAGACAGGAAGTAAAGGGATAGCCAAAACTCATCAGGAAGATGAAAAACAACACTTTTTGGCAAGGAAAGCACGAAAAACAAAAGGATTCTTGGTGCACTAAATGCGTGCAACACAGTTTCGCCACTTGATGGCACTTAGAAAGCGACAGTTTGACTGTCGCTTTTTTTATGCCGTTTTTTCTCGGCAACCACCAATCTGAAGAGGGATTACTACACTGATGCCTTTCGATGGGTTCTTAAACAAAGTTTTTTAACAAAAACTGCTGAAAAAGTATTCAGTGCCTCTCCAATCTGAGTCCACTTTCTGGTATGTTTCGCATCCCTGTTTGAGGAAGTCAGCATGCATACCTGTCCTTTATGCCACAATCAGCATACTCGTCACTATTTTGAAGATAAGCATCGCGAATATCTTCAATGTGAGCAGTGCTACTTGGTATTCGTTAATCCAGACCAACGTTTGGATGCGGAAACTGAAAAAGCTCACTATGATTTGCATGAGAACAACCCAGAAGATATGGGCTATCGACGTTTTTTGTCGCGTATTGCTGACCCAATCACAGAGCGAATTTCACCACAATCGAACGGAATCGACTTTGGTTGTGGTCCGGGCCCGACGCTTTCCTTAATGCTAGAAGAAGCAGGGCACAACATGGCGTTGTACGATATTTACTATCACCCAGATACTGCGGTGCTAGAAAAGCAGTATGATTTCATGACAGCGACAGAGGTGATAGAGCACCTCTACCATCCCGATGTGGTGTGGAAGCAATGGTTGAATTTAGTTAAGCCAGGGGGCTGGATTGGCCTGATGACGAAAATGGTCATCGACGTGGAGGCTTTTAAATCATGGCACTATAAGAATGACCCAACTCACGTGGTGTTCTTTAGCCGTGATACCTTCCAGTTCCTTGCTGAGCGGGATAAGCTCGAACTCGAATTTATTGGTAATGATGTAATTTTACTGAGGAAGACCCAGTAATGAGCCGTAAAAAGAAATCTAGAAAGCCGGGTGCCGCTGGCGCACCTGAGTTTGTTGTAACTCGTAACCGTACCGAATCTGACGTTGAAGGCCGTCTACGCAAGCGCGCGAAAAAGCGTAAAGGCTTGAAGACAGGTAGCCGCAACTCAGAAGTTAACGAACAGAAAAAGCAATCTTCTGCGCAAAATCGTGACCCACGTTTAGGCAGCAAGAAGAAGATCCCTCTGATTGTTGAACCAGTGAAGAAGATGACAAAGCAAGAGCGTCGTCTATCTGCGGAACAAGAGCTAGAAATGCTAGAAAATGACGCGCAATTGAACGTGTTGTTGGATCGCATTGAAGCGGGTGAAAACCTAGGTACAGGTCTACAAAAATACGTGGATGAGAAGCTTGATCGTATTGAAAAGCTAATGGACCAACTTGGTCTGCTAGAACCTGAAGAAGAGGAAGATTTTACCGTTTCTTCTGCGAAAGGTTCTCGTAATGACGATGATTTATTAGCGGATTTCGACGATATTAACTTCGAAGACTACAAAGGATAATTAAGCCATGAATGTAACCTTATTAGCTATTGCGGGTGCAGTGATCATTATCGCGCTGGCTTCTTATGCAGGTTACCTTCTGCTTCAATTGAAAAAGCAAAAGGAATTGCAGCTGAAGCATCAAAAGTTGGCGATCGATAAACGTAATGCCAACATTTTTGAGAATGTGCATACCTTGTGTCAGGCAGGCATTCAAGGCCAGTGCGATTTGTCGGAAATCAGTATTCGCGTGTACTGCATCATGGATTATGTTCAAGGTGAGAATCGTGTGAACTTCGACGAAGTGTACCCTGCAATTTCCGAGCTTTACCATATCGTAAAAGATATGGCGCGCGGTGAAGATCGTCAGCAACTTGCCAAGAAAGAACGTATGCAACAGAACCTGACGCGTCAGAAAGCGGAAAGCCGCTTAACAGATGCGATCATCGAGGAACTCAAAGTGTTGCAGAAAAACGTCCAGCCACTGAATAATCAAATCAATATTCAGATGCTTTAACGATAATCCCCATTGGTTTGTTTTATGACCATTGGGGCTATCGTGATCACGCTAGCACTTCTTTGGATTTATAATTAAAAAGCCATCAGGTGTTGCCACGGTTGCCATCGTCGTATGGCAAAATAGCGATTCTGAATATCGGGTGACGGCTTTCGTTGCCCTAGCATTTAACGGAAAGTACCACCATGTCGAATCAACACACTGAATCGAAACAGCAAATCGTCTGGGATCAAGCGGTATTGGATAAGTACAACTATTCCGGTCCTCGCTACACGTCGTACCCAACGGCGCTGGAGTTTCATGAAGCGTTTACCATCTCAGACTATGATATGGCATGCACTCAGTACCCAGAGCGTCCATTATCGCTGTACGTACACATTCCGTTTTGCCATAAGCTTTGCTACTACTGTGGTTGTAATAAAGTCATTACACGCCACTCGCACAAAGCGGATGAATACCTCGACGTGCTTGAACACGAAATTCGTCAACGTGCTGCATTGCTCGTTGGTCGCACTGTGACGCAATTGCACTTTGGTGGTGGTACACCGACGTTCCTATCTGAAAAGCAAATCACTCGCGTGATGAACTTGCTACGCCAAGAATTTACATTCAGTGATGACGCAGAAATCAGCATTGAAGTAGACCCGCGTGAAATTCAGATCACCATGTTGGATCATCTTCGCAGTGAAGGCTTCAACCGCTTGAGCATCGGCGTTCAGGACTTCAACAAAGAAGTGCAAAAATTGGTTAACCGTGAGCAAGATGAAGAATTCATCTTTGCGATGGTGGCACGTGCGAAAGAGTTGGGTTTCCGTTCGACCAACCTCGATTTGATCTACGGTTTGCCGAAGCAGACCAAAGCCTCTTTTGCGAAGACGTTAGAACAAGTGCTGGAAATGCAGCCGGGTCGTCTGTCGGTCTTTAACTACGCACACATGCCGCAATTGTTTGCTGCGCAGCGTAAGATTAAAGACGAAGATTTGCCAAAAGCAGAAGAGAAAATGGCAATTCTCCAAGACACGATCGCAACTTTGACGGGTGCTGGCTACCAGTTTATCGGCATGGACCATTTTGCGATGCCTGACGACGAACTCGCCGTTGCGCAGCGCGAAGGTGTGTTGCATCGCAACTTCCAAGGTTACACCACTCAAGGAGAGTGTGACTTGGTGGGCTTTGGTGTTTCTGCCATTTCAATGATTGGTGATGCGTACGCGCAAAACCAAAAAGAGCTCAAGAAGTACTACGCTCAAGTAAATGACCTTCGCCACGCATTGTGGAAAGGTGTCTCACTCGATTCGGATGACTTGCTCCGTCGTGAAGTCATTAAGCAGCTGATTTGTAACTTTAAGCTTGATAAAAAAGCGATCGAATCTGAATTCAGAGTGAAATTTAATCAGTACTTCAAAGAAGACCTGCAATTGCTGCAAACGTTCATCAATGATGAGTTGGTGGAAGTGGATGACAATGAAATTCGAGTAACACTGCGTGGTCGCCTGCTTATTCGTAACATCTGTATGAGCTTCGATAAATATCTGCGAGCAAAAGCGCGTCAGCAGCAATTCTCTCGCGTGATTTGATCATCGCTTGCCGATTCCAAATACAAAAAATGCCAGCAAATGCTGGCATTTTTTATAATTTTGCTCTGATTAAACGCGATCTTTAACTTTTTCTTTCAGTTCTGCTTTTTCTGCATCAGAAATGAAAGCAAGCTCAAGGCCATTGATTTGCGCTTGGCGAATCTGCTCTTGGCTCAGGCCGGCTGCTGGCGCCGCCACTTCGTATTCGTAAGGTAGCTCAATACCTTCTACCGCTGGGTCATCCGTATTTAGACACGCTAGAACGCCGTGGTCTAGGAACTGTTTCAGTGGGTGATTTGCTAGAGAATCGACCGTACTGGTTTGGAAGTTCGACGTCAGGCACGATTCGATACCGATACGGTTTTCCGCTAGGTAATCCATCAGTTTTGGATCGTGAATCGCTTTCACACCGTGGCCGATACGCGTTGCACCAAGCTCTTGAATGGCTTGCCACATGCTTTCAGCGCCCGCCGCTTCACCAGCGTGAACTGTCACGTTTAGGCCTGCATCACGCACTTGTTTGAAGTGAGAGACAAAGCGATCGCCTGGTTGGCCAAGCTCATCACCTGCAAGGTCTACTGCTACGATGTGGTCTTTCTGGCTTAGAATGGCATCCAGTTCTTGCTGACATGCATCTGTGCCAAATGTGCGGCTCATGATACCGATAAGGTTCGCTTTGATGCCAAAGTCTCGCATGCCTGCTTGTACGCCATCGACAACCGCTTCAACCACGCCAGCGACTGGCAGTTTGTGTTTCATCGCCATGTAGTATGGTGAGAAACGCAGTTCGGCGTAATCAATTTGTGCGTTTAGCGCATCTTCAACGTTTTCATAAGCAACGCGACGACAAGCGTCAAGATCGCCCAGTACTGCTACGCCCCAGTCAAGCTTGGAAAGGAAAGCAACAAGAGATGGTTCCGCTTCGACAATTTGAACGTGTGGAGTGAGAGACTCAATATCGTACGCTGGCAGAGCAATGCCAAATTTTTGGCCAAGCTCAAGGATAGTCTTAGTACGAATGTTACCGTCAAGGTGGCGGTGCAAATCAGTTAGAGGAAGATTCTTAGTTATCATTATGTCGATCCGGATAGTTATGAACTGGAACAGGGCCCAAACATTATCTGTGACAATACATGGGTAAGATTTGCAGTTAAGTATAAATAACAGTTAGGTAGATTGTCAGTAGAGGATGACTAGGAATTCAACGATTCTCGCTCTTTTCTACTTCATGTTAACCAAATGTGTTGGCCATTCATCCAGAGGAATTGGGCGACTGTAATAGAAACCTTGGACTTGATGGCAGCCCAGAGAACGCAACAGTTGCGCTTGCGTGCTGTCTTCTACACCTTCTGCCACGACATTGGTTTTTAATCCTGCGGTGATATTGATCACTGCGGCTACTACTGAGCTGTCGAGGTTCTCTTTGGTGAGTTGATTGATGAACGTGCGATCGATCTTCAAGCAAGTGAACGGCAGTGAATGCAGATAACCAAGAGAAGAGTAACCCGTACCAAAATCATCAATGGCGATGCCAATGCCCATATCACGCAACTTCGTCATGTTTTCCAGAGTCGTTGGTGCGCTATCAATAATGCGCGACTCGGTGATCTCTAACGTGAGGTTTTTGGCGGGCAGCTTGGTGACATCCAGCACTCGTGTCACGGTGTCGACAAACGCCGGACAGGAGAGCTGATTGACCGAAATGTTCACGTGCAATTGGAAGTCTGACGGCCACTGTTTATTCTCGATGGCTTTGTATGTGTCTCGGCACGCTTGCAGCAAGATTTGTTGGCCAATGGCTTTGATCATGCCGCTTTCTTCCGCGATTGGGATGAAATCTAATGGTGAGATCATACCGCTTTCGCTATTCCAGCGAGCTAGGGCTTCGGCGCCACATACGTTACCACTCGCGAGATCGATGATCGGCTGATAGTGAGGCACAAATTCGCGCTTGTCGATGCCCGTTTGCATCTTCGTGAGCAGCTGAGTACGAAACTTCGATGCGCTCGCGAGTTCTGGGCTGTAGTAACAAATGCCCGTCAGTGGATCTTGCTTCGCGTAGCTCAGAGCAATGCTGGCATTGCGTAGCCAAAGCGGCATGTTCTCACCATGCTTGGTTTGCACAATCCCTAGTGAGATCTTCATCACCACGCTTTCACCTTCAACCATAAATGGTGCTGCGAACAGTTGTTGTAGGCGACGTTCTGTTAAACGGATGTCTTCGTCTTTATCCATATCTGGCATAAACAGCGCAAATTCATCGCCACCAATTCGGGCCAGCATGGTGTTGTCTGGGAATTGTTGCTTCAGCCTTTCTGCGATGCTAACCAACAGCTGATCACCATTGTGGTGTCCCACGCTGTCGTTGATATCTCTAAATTTGTTGATCCCCAATAAGAACAAACTACCGTGACACAGATTGGGTTTGTTTTCGCAGATTTCGATTAATCCTTGGCGGCTGTAGAGTCGAGTCAATGAGTCATACACCAGCTGATCGCGCAGCGCCTTAAATGAGGCTTTGAGGTTGCTGGCCATTTCATTAAAGGCTTTTGCGAGCACGGTCGTTTCGTACACACGGCCAGGTTGGGGCATTGAGCTATCCCAATCGCCATTTGCTAGGTGTTGAGCTGCATCGGCAGTGGCGTTGATTGGTCGAGTAACGCGTTCAAAGATAATCCAACTAAAGCCGATGCCAAACAAGCTGACGACGATACCAACAATCCAGCTTTTCTCTTGGCTTTTCGGTAAGAGGCCAAGCAAATCAGATTCCGAGATAGAAGTGCCGATGAACCAAGTTAGACCGTTTGGATCGTAGTAGGGCGTGATGCGGCTAAAAATACGTTGGCCGCTGTGGTCAAACTCAAACGTGTACGGTTGGTCTGTATGGTACAAGTCAAAGCCACGCACGCGGGAGGCGCTGATTTTGATGATCGGGTCTGCGCTTTCAGAGGCGAACAAGCGTTGGCCTTTATCCGAAAACTTCGTGCCCCAAGACACCACGCTGCCTGGGCCAGAATGTGCCACTAATCGGTGTTCTTGGTCCATGATAAAGACCGATGCTTTGGTGTTCTTCTTGATGACGCGTAGAAACTCATTGAAGGTATTGATACGAATGTCTGTCACCAATACGCCCGCAAATTCTTGGTGTTCGTACACCGGTGTCATAGCAGATAAGGTGATGTCTTGGCGCTCATCCGCATTGGTGTAGATTTTTGACCACGTCGGTTTTTCGTCTTTGGCGACCGGTTGATACCAAGGACGAGTTCTTGGGTCGTAAGGCGTGATGACAGTACGAATATCGTTACTGACATGATCTGTGCCGTAGATGATTAACTTACCATCGGTGTATTTATCTTGAACCATCAACGTGTAATCGTCGGAGATCTCGCGACGAAAACCGGCGAAATCGCCAGTTTCCGAACCAAAAGCGATCACATCCAGCTGCGGAATAGAACGGTATAGGTTTTGAAACGCGCTCAATAAGTAGGCTTGGACATCTCGCGTATCATGGGGATGGTACAGGTTGTGATAACTCACGTTGTGAGCAAGCGTCATCACCGCCGTAAACGGTTTTCGCAGATAACTATTGAGGTGGTCGTAGACACTTTCGGTCAACACCGACAGCTGTTTATCGCTGATGTCGGTCACCACCTCTTCATAGCTTTGTTTTTGGACGTAGACAATCACACCGATAGCCAGTAAGAAAATCATCACAAAAGGGATGAGTACAGCAGTACGTAGTGTAATTTGAGTCTTTGCAGTAGACATTGCCTAGTCACATTAGGGATGGTTCACCTTAATTGTACTGACATTTTTGTTAATATCGAGCGATAAGCACTCTCATTGTTAACTCACTGCTTAAGTGACGGTCAGTACAACTCTTTTAACTTTCTGGTTAGCGTATTGCGTCCCCAGCCTAATACTTTAGCGGCATCTTGCTTGTGACCTTTAGTGTGCTCCAATGCAGCTTCTAATAAAATGCGCTCAAATTCTGGTAATGCGAAAGAAAGTAGTTCTTTATCCCCCGCAGCGAGCGATTGACGTGCCCAGTCCGCCAATTGTTCTTGCCAGCTGCCTTTGGTTGAATCCGAAATGGTCTTCTTCTCTTCCAAAAGCTCTGAAGGCAAATCGTTCGGTAATACTTCACTGCCACTCGCCATCACGGTTAACCAGCGACAAATGTTTTCTAGCTGACGTACGTTGCCCGGCCAATTGAGTCGATTGAGAATTTCGACCGTCGACGGGTGCAAGGTTTTGGTTTCCACTCCAAGCTCATCTGCGGCGCGTACCAGAAAGTGTTGTGTGAGCTTTTCAATGTCTTGTTTGCGTTCACGAAGCGCAGGAATTTGTACGCGAATGACGTTCAAGCGGTGGAACAAGTCTTCACGAAAATCGCCTTGGTGTACCAGTTTTTCGAGGTTTTGGTGCGTGGCGGCGACAATACGCACATCGACACGAATCGGAGAGTGACCACCAACACGGTAGAACTGGCCATCCGCCAACACGCGCAGTAAACGTGTCTGGATATCCAGCGGCATGTCACCGATTTCGTCCAAAAAGAGCGTGCCTCCGTTGGCTTGCTCGAAGCGGCCTTGACGAACACTGTTCGCGCCCGTAAATGCGCCTTTTTCGTGACCGAACAACTCAGACTCAATCAAGTCTTTTGGAATCGCGGCCATATTGAGAGCGATAAAAGGTTTGTTGGCGCGAGGGCTATGGCGGTGAAGGGCATGAGCAACCAGCTCTTTACCCGTACCGGACTCACCGTTGATCAGAACGGAAATCGACGAGCGAGAAAGGCGGCCAATAGCGCGGAACACTTCCTGCATTGCTGGCGCTTCACCGATGATCTCTGGCGTGTCGGCTGGGGCATCTTCTGAAGACAATTGCTCGCGTTTGTTTTCATGGCTGTGGGCAATCGCACGTTCGACCAGCGTTAAGGTTTCATCGATATCAAACGGTTTTGGCAGATACTCGAACGCGCCTTTTTGATAGGCGTTAACGGCGGCATCTAAGTCGGAATGCGCGGTCATGATGATCACGGGCAAATCAGGGTAATCACGTTGCACTTGCTTGAGCAGTTCTAATCCGTCGATACCGGGCATGCGAATATCAGACACCAGTACGTCTGGCACTTCGCGCTCAAGCGCCATCAAAACGCTTTCCCCGTCAGCGTAGGTTTCGCACTTTATGTTGGCTGAAGAGAGGGTTTTTTCCATCACCCAGCGAATTGAACTGTCGTCATCGACGACCCAAACATATCCTTTACTCATGTACTAATCCTTGCAGCAAAAACCGTAAATTGGCGCTCAACGAAATCCATTCGTGAGGTCAAATCGGCAAATAAATTGTAAAAGTGGTGTGGCCAGGCCAGCTTTCAACGTCGATTTTTCCGTTGTGCTGGTCGATCAAATTTTGTGAGATGGACAACCCGAGTCCGGTGCCGCCTTCGCGCCCGCTGACCATGGGATAAAACAAGGTGTCCTGTAATTCAGGTGGAATGCCCGGCCCGTTATCGGTGATCTCGACGCGCGCCGCTAATTTGCAGCGTTTGCCATGAATGTTGGCTTGATGCACCGTTCTGGTGCGAATGGTGATGTTGCCGTGCTCTTGATGAGCAAGAATTTGTGCCGCGTTGCTGACGATGTTCAGCATCGCTTGTTCTATTTGATCTGCATCCATCAAAATCTCAGGCAAGCTCGGGTCGTAGTCGCGTTCGATGATGATCGAGTTTTGAGATTCTAACTCGACCAATTGGCGTACTTTCTCCAGAATTTGGTGCAGATTTTCTTGTGTCTTTTTGCCCGGTTTCTGTGGGCCAAGTAGGCGGTCGACTAATGCTCTTAGTCGATCGGCTTGCTCGATAATGATGTGGGTGTATTCAGTTAACGATGGGTTGGGCAACATTTTTTCCAGCAGCTGCGCCGCACCGCGTAATCCGCCAAGTGGATTTTTGATCTCATGAGCTAAACCGCGCACGAGCAGTTTGGCGGCTTGTTGTTGTGCGTGTTGGTTGAGCTCTTGAGTGAGGCGTCGTTGTTGATCTATTTTGCGCATTTCAACCAACAGCATGAGCTGTCGTTGCCAAGTGATTGGACTTACCGTGACTTCCAGCATTAGCGGACGACCATCGACGACAAACGTCACGTCACTGTCGGTAATGCTTTGGCCACTTTGCAATGGCTGAGTCAGTAAGGCCAAGTCCAACGATGCATGCTGAATCAGTTGAGAAAGCGATTGTTCGACAATGCGCTTAGCGCTTTGCGAAAACAACAACTCAGCGGCTGGATTGGCATAGCGGATGGCCAATCCATCATCAAGAATCAGCGTTGCTGTGACCATGTTGTTGAGTATGGCACTAGGGAGACTGGTATCCACATTACGTCCTTGTTTGCGTTGAGATTGTGCAATGCACAATAATGGTGCAATAGAACGTTAAGTATGGCGAAGAAAGCTCAGAAGAAAAAGTAAAAAGCCTCATTGTGATGCGACTTTTTTACTCCGATTTTCTATTTTGCCCCTTTTGCGGTCGGCTTAACGCTTGCTCTATGTAAATGCACCGTTATAGGGCTAGTAGATGCAATAAGCTTGCCGCTTCGTTTAGCATGAACCGCGATAGTATGTGTGCCGCGATCGATGTTGTTTAATTGCCAAGTGAGCTGCGTTTGAGGTGCGCCATAAGGTTTCCCATCGAAGAACAGTTGCAGTTGTTCACCAATGCCCAGCTTACGATTGGCTTCCAGCTGGATATTGATCAAGCCACGATTACTACGAATGGTTTCATTGTGTTGAGGTGTGAGCATCGCCAGCTGCAAAGGTTGAGGCTTATCCGATTTCTTTTCTAGCTCTTCTTCTGGCTCGGGGGCTGCTTTGGCTTGTGGCGCAAGTGATTCGGTGCTCTCGACTTCTGGTGCTGGTGCACTGGCTTCAAGATTGGGCAATGCGATGGTCTTCGCGCCTTGGTTTGGGGTGTCACTGAAGTGCACTACGCCGTTTTCGTCTACCCAAGTATAAGCGACCTGAGCCGAGGCTACAGAGGCCAGTAGCGTGCCGCTGAGTATACATAGCGATGGAATAAGCTGAACTTTCATGGCTCACCTTCTTTTGATCGATGATTTCACGTTTCAATGGCTTAGGCCTTTGACCTACAAGGTAAAAATAGCCCAAGCGTATTTTTATTATCCCCTCATGTTAAACGGCGAATCTTGACTGACGAATACAAAAAAGGCCCGCCTGCGAGGCGAGCCTAATATTTTGTTACTGTGTTTACATTTTACACAGTTTGAACCTTATACAGAGTAGTAAAGTTCGAACTCAAGTGGGTGAGTTGCCATGTTGATGCGCTCAACGTCTTTTGACTTAAGTGCGATGTAAGAATCGATAAAGTCGTCAGAGAATACGCCGCCCGCTGTTAAGAACTCACGGTCTTCGTTTAGTGCATTTAGAGCCACTTCTAGAGACTCAGCCACTTTAGGAATCTCAGCTGCTTCTTCTGCTGGTAGATCGTAAAGGTCTTTGTCCATCGCTTCGCCTGGGTGGATCTTGTTCTTGATACCGTCAAGACCAGCCATCAGTAGACAAGCAAACGCTAGGTATGGGTTTGCTGCTGGATCTGGGAAGCGAGCTTCGATACGACGTGCTTTCGGGCTTGGTACCACTGGGATACGGATAGAAGCACTGCGGTTACGTGCAGAGTAAGCAAGCATAACTGGTGCTTCAAATCCAGGTACAAGACGCTTGTACGAGTTTGTTGATGGGTTAGCAAACGCGTTGATTGCACGAGCGTGTTTGATGATACCGCCGATGTAGTAAAGCGCTGTTTCAGATAGACCGCCGTACTTGTCGCCAGCAAACAGGTTAACACCGTCTTTTGCTAGAGATTGGTGAACGTGCATGCCAGAGCCGTTGTCGCCAACGAGTGGTTTAGGCATGAATGTCGCTGTTTTACCAAATGCGTGAGCAACGTTATGTACTACGTATTTGTAAATTTGGATTTCGTCAGCTTTCGTTGTTAGCGTATTAAAACGAGTTGCGATTTCGTTTTGACCCGCAGTCGCTACTTCGTGGTGGTGCGCTTCAACAACTAGGCCCATTTCTTCCATGATTAGACACATTGCAGAGCGGATGTCTTGAGAAGAGTCAACAGGAGCTACTGGGAAGTAACCGCCTTTAACGCCTGGACGGTGGCCTTTGTTACCGCCTTCGATGTCGCTGCCTGTGTTCCATGCTGCTTCGATGTCGTCAATCTTGAAGAAAGAACCTGACATGTCGTTAGAGAACTTCACGTCATCGAATAGGAAGAATTCTGGCTCAGGACCAACAAGCACTGTATCTGCGATACCTGTTGAGCGCATGTAGTCTTCAGCGCGCTTTGCGATAGAGCGTGGGTCACGGTCGTAACCTTGCATTGTTGCAGGTTCTAGGATGTCACAACGGATGTTTAGCGTTGCATCTTCCGTGAATGGGTCAAGCACAGCTGAAGATGCGTCTGGCATCATTACCATGTCTGACTCGTTGATGCCTTTCCAGCCAGCAACTGATGAACCATCGAACATTTTACCTTCTTCGAAGAAGTCTGCATCGATTTGGTGAGCAGGAATCGAAATGTGCTGCTCTTTACCTTTTGTATCAGTGAAGCGTAGGTCAACAAACTTTACTTCGTTTTCTTGGATCAGCGATAGAACGTTTTCTACTGACATCTTGGATAACCTCCAGTGTTAATAAGCGGTAAAAGCTCGATTTATGAAATATTCATGAACCCGGCATTGATTAATCTTTTTGACTTTTCATTAATCGATGCTGTGTTTACTGAAGCCAAAACCGTGCCAAAAAAAATATTCCATTAATTTCAATGAATTGTGTTTTTAGATGCTAGTTTGGTGCAAATGATTGCACCAAAATGATCTACGCTTGCACTAAAGTGGTGCGCATTAAGATTGTTGCACCACAATGTGACAGCAACATTGCTTATTCAGCCCAGTTTTTGAGCAAGAGTCAATTTGTATTGTGCAACGATTAGAATAAAGTTGTGTTTTATCAATTCGTTCAGCGGAAGAAAGTGGGCATTAAGCGTAAAATTCACAGAAATGCTCGGGAGTAGATCACATATTTCTAGGCTTTTTGCTAAAATCTGGTACATTATGGCCGTTTTTTTAATCAGCAAATGTCACCAGAGAGCACCCGTTCTCAGCGTGGGGGCATTTCATCTATCTAAGTGAATCAATATCCATGGCTACTCCACAGATTGATAAATTAAGAAATATCGCGATTATCGCGCACGTTGACCACGGTAAAACAACGTTGGTTGACAAGCTGCTACAACAATCAGGCACGCTAGAGTCTCGCGGTGAAGCTGAAGAGCGAGTCATGGACTCGAACGACATCGAGAAAGAGCGCGGTATTACAATCCTTGCTAAAAACACAGCAATTAACTGGAACGATTACCGTATCAACATCGTAGATACTCCGGGACACGCGGACTTCGGTGGTGAAGTAGAACGTATCATGTCGATGGTAGACTCTGTACTACTTATCGTTGACGCGGTTGACGGCCCAATGCCACAAACGCGCTTCGTAACGCAAAAAGCATTTGCGCACGGTCTTAAGCCAATCGTTGTAATCAACAAGATTGACCGCCCAGGCGCTCGTCCTGATTGGGTTATGGACCAAGTGTTCGACCTATTCGACAATCTAGGTGCAACTGATGACCAGCTAGACTTTAAAGTGGTTTACGCATCAGCACTTAACGGTTGGGCTTCTCTAGAAGAAGGCGAAACTGGCGAGAACATGGAACCACTATTCCAAACTATCGTTGACGTTGTTGACGCACCAAATGTTGACCTTGATGGTCCACTACAGATGCAAGTTTCTCAGCTAGACTACAGCTCTTACGTTGGTGTTATCGGTGTTGCTCGTGTAACTCGTGGTAGCGTTAAAGCAAACCAACAAGTAACCATCATTGGTGCTGACGGTAAAACTCGTAACGGTAAAGTTGGCACGGTAATGGGCTACCTAGGCCTAGAGCGTCACGAAGTTGAGCAAGCTAACGCAGGTGATATCATTGCGATCACTGGTCTTGGCGAGCTAAAAATCTCTGACACTATCTGTGCACAAAACGCAGTAGAAGCACTACCTGCACTGTCTGTTGATGAACCAACAGTAACGATGACGTTCCAAGTAAACACGTCTCCATTCGCTGGTAAAGAAGGTAAGTTCGTAACTTCACGTAACATCCTTGAGCGTCTAGAGAAAGAACTGGTACACAACGTTGCACTACGCGTTGAGCAAACAGACGATCCAGACAAATTCCGCGTTTCAGGCCGTGGTGAACTTCACCTATCTATCCTGATCGAAAACATGCGTCGTGAAGGCTTCGAGCTTGCAGTATCTCGTCCAGAAGTAATCATCAAAGAAGAAGATGGTCAGCTAATGGAGCCGTTCGAAACCGTAACTATCGACGTTATGGAAGAGCACCAAGGCGGTATCATGGAGAACATCGGCCTACGTAAAGGTGAGCTAAAAGATATGGCTCCAGACGGCAAAGGCCGTGTACGTATGGACTTCATCATGCCATCTCGTGGTCTGATCGGTTTCCAAACGGAATTCATGACACTAACTTCTGGTTCTGGTCTTCTTTACCATACGTTCGATCATTACGGCCCTCACAAAGGCGGTAACATCGGTCAACGTGTTAACGGTGTACTTATCGCGAACGCAGCTGGTAAAGCACTAACGAACGCACTGTTCAACCTTCAAGAGCGTGGTCGTCTATTCATCGGTCACGGTGTAGAAGTTTACGAAGGCATGGTTATCGGTATTCACAGCCGCGACAATGACCTAACAGTAAACGCACTGAAAGGTAAGCAGCTAACCAACGTTCGTGCATCTGGTACAGACGACGCACAGGTTCTTACTCCGCCAATCGTTATGACTCTAGAACAAGCTCTAGAATTCATCGATGACGACGAACTAGTAGAAGTAACTCCTGAAAGCATCCGTATCCGTAAGAAATTCCTAACGGAAAGCGACCGTAAGCGTGCTTCACGTTCAGCAAAATAATTTGCTGTAGCGGATTAGCTTAAATACAAGCCCCGAGTTAAGCTCGGGGCTTGTTGTTTTTAGGGAGATAACATGAAGCCGATTGTGATTACCGGTGGTCCCGGAGCGGGCAAAACAACGTTACTCAACGCATTAGGTAAACAAGGCTACGCCACGTTTGCTGAAGGCTCACGCTCGTTGATAGAGCAGCAAAGTGCATTGGACAATGGCATTTTGCCGTGGACCAATCTGCCTGAGTTTGCCAAATTGTGTCTGAACCTAATGAGTGAGCAAAAGCGTGAAGCGTTGAATACTAATGTGGCTTTTGTTGATCGCGCGATTCCAGATATTGTTGCTTATCTACAAGTCGGTGGTTGTCACGTTGACCAAGCTTTCTTAACTGAAAGTGCTGGGTACCATAGTCAGGTGCTTACTTGTCGACCTGAAACGTCTATTTACGTACAAGATGAAGTGCGTCCGCACAGCTTTGAAGAAGCGCTGAAAATCCATCAAACCCTAATCAATACTTATGTTGAGCTCGGATATCAAGTGGTGGAAGTGCCATGGGGTAGTGTTGAAGATCGCGTGGGTTTTGTTCGAAGAGTAATAGGCTTAGTCGGCGAGGTAGCAGACTAAAACCTCCTCGCGAGGAGGAGGCCTGAATGATTTACTTTTGATTAAGCTTTTGCAGGAACTTATCCGATTCAGCGATCGCTTCGTTCATTTGTTTGATGGCAAATTGAATGTCTTTCTCTAAGCTAGAGAACTCGCCTTGCAAAGAACCAATCGCACTCGCGTTGAGGTTGTGTTTTAGATACAGCGTGTTATCACGCAGTGTGTTCAGCACAGGCGTCATCTTTTTCTCTGCGCGCTTCATTGCGCTGAGCATGGTTTTATAAGAGGCTTTGGTTTCACGCAGTTTTTGTTCGCTTGAGCGGCGCAGTTTCGCACTGGTGTACAAGTCCAACTCGCCTTGCCATTCTTCAAACAGTGCATCAGAGACATCTTCGATTGCAGCAATACGGTCACGCACATCTTGAGCGGCTTTTTCGCTGTCTTCGTATTTGTCATTGATGTTGTTGTAAACGCTTTCTAATTCACCACCGTCAAAATTGGTTAGTGCTGATAAGGCTTCAAGTGCGCTAGTGAATTCTTCTTGTGCTTCTTGTTGTGATTCTTTGGCATCTTCCACTCGGTCAACCATAATATCTCGTTTATGGTAGCCCACTTGCTCCATCGCAGAGTAATACGCAGATTGACACCCTGTTAAAGTGAAAATTGATAGTACAATTGCTAATAAATAAGGCATTCTTATGTCCTCGACGCTAATTATGGGATGAACTATGAACCAGTTATCAGAGAGTTACAAGGCGAGATTGAGCAATCTACTGCCAAGTTGCGTCGCGTTTTTTAAGTATCTTCTTAAGCGTTTGACGCATGATCGCGTTAATGTAAATGCTGGCTACCTTGCCTATATTACCTTGCTATCCATCGTGCCAATGTTAACGGTACTGTTATCAATATTGTCGAAGTTCCCTGTTTTCGCGAACGTTGGCGAAGTGCTGCAAGGCTACATCATCGAAAACTTTGTACCGGCATCTGGTGAGGCGGTGCACACGGCACTGCAAGAGTTTGTGGCGAATACTGGCAAAATGAGTGCCGTCGGTGGTGGCTTCTTGTTTATTGCTGCGCTGATGCTGATCTCCAACATCGATAAAAATCTAAACTACATCTGGCGAGTCAAAGACAAGCGCCGTTTGGTGTTCTCATTTTCGATGTATTGGATGGTATTAACGCTGGGGCCGATTTTAGTCGGCGCGAGTATTGCAGCAACGTCTTATGTCACGTCGTTACAAATCTTAGAAAATGAAACGCTGTCTGGCGCCTTCAATTTGTTCTTACGCTGGTTGCCGCTCTTGCTGTCATTTTTTGCATTTTTAGGTTTGTACATTCTGGTGCCAAACAAAAAAGTGCATTTAGCGCATGGTGCTGTAGGCGCCGCCGTTGCGGCGATACTGTTTGAATTAAGTAAGAAAGGCTTTGCCCTCTATATCACTCAGTTCCCGTCTTACCAGCTGATTTACGGCGCTTTAGCCGCAATTCCTATCTTGTTTGTCTGGGTTTACTTGTGCTGGATGATCGTCTTGCTGGGGGCAGAAGTCACCGCAGCATTGGGTGAGCAAGAGCACTGGAGTGAAGATCTAGACATGATACACTCGTCGGCTGAATCTCAGTTAGCAAATGAAGGAAGCGAGAGTAGTGATAGCGCTAATTCAACGAGTCAGTGAAGCGGCCGTTCGTGTAGACGGTGAAGTGGTTGGGGAAATCAATACAGGTCTTCTTGTCCTACTTGGTGTTGAGAAGGACGACGATGAAGCCAAAGCAAAACGTTTGATGGAACGTGTGACCACCTACCGAGTCTTTGAAGACAATGAAGGAAAAATGAACCTAAACGTCAAACAAGTGAACGGTAAGGTTTTGGTGGTGTCTCAATTTACGTTACCGGCAGATACTAAGAAAGGCACACGTGCAGGCTTTTCTCGTGGTGCGCATCCAGCCGACGCTGAACGTCTGTATGACTACTTTTCTGACTTGTGCGAGCAGGAATTGCCAACCGAGCGTGGTCGCTTCGCGGCCGATATGAAAGTGTCATTAATTAATGACGGCCCAGTGACTTTTTGGCTACAGGTCTAATCTGGCGTGGATACACCCATGGTCTAAGCTATATACCCAAGTGATTTGATTTTACTTGGGTATTTTCTCCCCAAGATTCTTACTGATTTGCACTTTCAAAGGATTGATATGTTCAAACTCATAACTCCAACAACCGAAAATCAACTTAACAAGTACTATCAATTTCGTTGGCAAATGCTTCGAGAGCCATGGCGCATGCCAGTGGGCTCTGAACGTGATGAATATGATGTGGTGAGCCATCACCGCATGATTGTGGATAGCCGTGGTCGTCCAATGGCGATCGGACGTTTGTACATTACTCCGGATAACGATGGCCAAATCCGTTATATGGCGGTGAAAGGCAATCGTCGCAGCAAAGGCATGGGCTCACTGGTGTTGGTCGCATTGGAATCGCTTGCACGCCAAGAAGGTGCGAAACGTTTGGTATGTAATGCCCGTGAAGACGCGATTGCGTTTTATGAAAAAAATGGTTTTGAACGTCGTGGTGAGTTGACCGATGAACGCGGTCCGGTGCGTCACCAACAAATGGTTAAGCCGCTTGATCCGATGGCGAATGTGTTACGTCGCCCAGAATGGTGCACGGAATTGCAGCAGCGCTGGGAAGCGCAGATCCCAATTGCGGACAAAATGGGCATCAAAATCAACCAATACACCGGTTATCAGTTCGAATGCAGTGCCCAGCTCAATCCGAATTTGAACCCGCACAATACGATGTTTGCTGGTTCGGCATTTACGTTGGCAACGCTGACGGGATGGGGAATGACGTGGTTACTGCTCAAAGAGCGCGGTTTGCATGGCGATATTGTTCTGGCAGACAGCTCGATTCGTTATCGTCATCCGGTGGAGCAAAATCCGGTGGCGAGTACCTCGCTTGATGGCATTAGTGGTGATTTGGATCGCTTGGCGTCAGGGCGCAAGGCGCGCATTGTCATCCATGTGGTGATTTACAGCGGCGATACGCCTGCGGTTGATTTCGTTGGCACGTACATGCTGTTGCCCAACTATTCGCAGCTACTCAGTTGCTAGTTCTTCTTCGGCTACGATCTCGTTCGTAGCCGGCTCTAACTCTTCTGTTATCTCCTCAACCAGCTCTTCTTCCGGTTGCTCTAGATTCGCCTCTGCAATGCCATGAAAGCTCGATTCCTCCAGCTGAGCATCGTTCGTTGGTACGTTCGGCGTTAAGTGGTCTGGCTGTTGTGGTGAGTCGCAGTCATTACGTGATATTTCACCATCGAGCAGATCGCCTATGATTATGCCGCATTGATCCTTGAGCTGGAATGTCAAACCGCTGAGTGGGTTGTTGGCCATGTCAAACTCGCCGCGAATCTGACCGGATATGACATTGCCGGAGATGGTTACAGGCTTGAGCGATACTGCGCCCCGCTGCGCGTGCACTCGAATAGGGGAAAACGTGATGCTCTTAAGCGACTTATCGGCTTGTGAGCGTAGTGTCGTTTCTCGTAGGTTTGCTTCCACTTGCCCCGTTAAGCTGTACGCCAACATGTTGTTGTCACCAGATAGACCTTGCAGGTCGAGATTGAGGTCAGAAAATCCATCTACCGCGAATACATCGGGCAGGTATGGGTGAAGCAGTTTGAGTGGAATGCCATCCGCACTCAGATTAAGCGCCCAAGGTTGGCTTGCCGTACTTAGATCAAGTTGACCAAAGCCTTCAATGTAACCTTGTTCTAGTGGGGCAAACAGACGTGAGAGTTGCCACAACCCTTGCTCACTTTGTGTCGAAATCGCAGCATGAGAAGACAGAACTTGGTCGTAGCTCGCATTCACGACACTCGCGTCGAGACTGCCATGCCATACGCTCCAAAAACGGTGCTGGCGCTTTAACTTTAGCGCTTTTCCTTCGACGTTTAAGCCAGAGAGTTGCCAGAATGGTTCGTGCGCTAATTGGATTATCTGACTACGTTCAATATCAAGTTTTTGGATATCCACTTCTTGTAATGCGCTAGTGGCGGCCTTCCACCAATCCTTGTTGCCATCAGACTGGATAGCCCATTTCAATCCTTGAATAGAAGCCGTGTCGAGTTGCCAGTGCGTCGGTTTGAATTGACCAGAAACCTGTACGCGGCCTTGCTGCCAATCTAGGCTCAGTTCTTGGAGCTGGATATTCTCGGGCGTGAAAATGGCGTTCAAGCGTGGCTCTATTGCGGTTTGCTCTTGGAAACGAACACTGTCAGCTTGTAAAGACACTTTGGCAGTGGCATTCCATAGAGACGCAGGCAGTGAGGCATCTTCAATGGACAGTTCAAGGTTTTGCCAGTGCCATTCCCCCCATTCAATATCGGCGTTAAGCAAGTCGAGGCTATTGATGTGGTTAATGGTGAACGGCAATTCTTGCCACGGTTTAGAGAGTAAAGATTGTCGCTGTGCATTGGTGATTGCCAACTTATCAATCGTGACATTGACCAAAGACCAGCCTTGCGGATATTGCTCACCTTGCCCTGAGATTTGGCTATTTCGCCATTTAAAAGACGTGCCATAGAGGGTGCTGTTTTGGGCTTGATAATCCACATCAACCAGTACTTTTTGTATCGCCTCACCGTGCCAATACATTTGCTCCGCAGAGGCCTGAATAGCGCCGTAAGGCCATAATTGTTGAGCGTTTAGCCAAGTAGGATCTTGGATTTGGATACTCAATCCAGTTACGGAAAAGCGCGCATCCGCGTAATCAATATTTTTCAGCGCAATCTGGTGGAACTGGATCGACTCTAAGTTAGGCCGTGTCGGTATGCCTTTTTTTAGACTCACCCCATCGATCAGCAAGCTATCGATAATCCATTTCCCATCTCGTCGTATGTCAGGGTTCAGCCACACGTCGACTTGTTCAATATAAGGCAGTTGAGCATCTTGGGAGCGAACGTTTTGCAGCGAAAGGTGGTAAGGGAAATCGTAATGAACGCGCTCCGCTTGGATCGGTAAGCCAAGGTAGGGTGAAACCCATTGCCATGTAGAATTGGCGTATGAGGTGGTTAACAGCGCAATAATGGTCGCCGGAAGGGCAATCAATACCACCAGTAAGAGAATTAGAATTCGACGCGCTGTTTTCATCCCTGCCAGAACCTGTAAGTGAAGTGTCGGAAAACTGATGAGGTCAGTTATACAAATAACCCAGTTAGGCTTTAGCTTGTATCAATCTGGTGTGGGATTCAATAAAAAGCCCCTCAAAAGAGGGGCTTGAAGAGCATTTTTGTAACTAAGTCACTGTTGTCATCAAATCACAGGTCACTCAGTTTTGCTTCGGTATTAGTCCAGTTGAGGACCAGCCGCAACCAGTGCTTTACCTTCCGCGGTGTCTGTGTACTTATCAAAGTTATTGATAAAGCGCTCAGCCAAGTCTTTCGCTTTGCTTTCCCATTGTAGTGGGTCAACGTACGTGTCACGAGGGTCAAGGATGCTTGGATCCACACCTGGTAGTGAAGTCGGTACTTCAAGGTTGAAGATTGGAATGTGCTTAGTTGGCGCATCTTCAATCGAGCCATCTAGGATCGCATCAATGATGCCGCGCGTATCTTGGATAGAGATACGTTTACCTGTGCCGTTCCAGCCGGTGTTCACTAGGTATGCTTCTGCACCTGCGGCTTCCATACGTTTTACCAGTACTTCTGCGTATTTAGTTGGGTGAAGTGTTAGGAACGCTGCGCCAAAACATGCAGAGAATGTTGGTGTTGGCTCAGTAATGCCTCGCTCTGTGCCAGCCAGTTTTGCAGTAAAGCCAGATAGGAAGTGGTATTTGGTTTGCTCTGGAGTCAACTTAGACACTGGCGGTAGCACGCCAAATGCGTCTGCCGATAGGAAGATCACTTTGTTTGCGTGACCGCCTTTTGATACTGGCTTAACGATGTTTTCGATGTGGTAGATAGGGTAAGAAACACGTGTGTTTTCTGTCTTAGAGCCGTCATCAAAATCGATAGAGCCATCGCTACGAACCGTTACGTTTTCTAACAGCGCATCACGGCGGATCGCGTTGTAGATGTCTGGCTCCGCTTCTTTCGATAGCTTGATGGTTTTTGCGTAACAACCGCCTTCGAAGTTGAAGACACCATCGTCATCCCAGCCGTGCTCATCATCACCAATTAGAGCGCGTTTAGGGTCGGTAGAGAGTGTTGTTTTACCTGTACCAGATAGGCCGAAGAATACTGCTACGTCGCCGTCTTTGCCCATGTTGGCACTACAGTGCATCGAAGCGATGTCTTTCAGAGGAAGGAAGTAGTTCATCATCGCGAACATACCTTTCTTCATCTCGCCGCCGTACCACGTACCACCGATCAGTTGTGTACGCTCAGTAAGGTTGAAGACCGTGAAGTTTTCAGAGTTCAGACCTTGCTCTTCCCATTTCGGGTTGGTGCATTTCGCGCCGTTCATTACTACGAAGTCAGGTTCAAACGTTGCAAGTTCTTCTTCGGTAGGACGAATGAACATGTTTTTTACGAAGTGTGCTTGCCATGCTACTTCTGTGATCACACGAATGCTCAAGCGAGTATCTGGGTTAGCACCACAGTAACCGTCAACGACAAATAGGCGTTTGCCAGACAACTGGTTAGTCACCAACTCTTTTAGGTCGTTCCACACTTCCTGAGTGATTGGCTTGTTGTCATTTTTTACGGTGTCAGAAGTCCACCACATATGTTCTTCTGTCGTCGCATCTTTAACGATGTATTTATCTTTTGGTGAGCGACCAGTAAAGATGCCTGTATCAACAGCAACCGCACCTAATTCAGTAACCACACCGCGTTCGTAACCAGTTAGGTCAGCGCGCGTTTCTTCCTCATACAGCAATTCGTAGCTTGGGTTGCGAACAACCTCTTTAACGTTATGCAGTCCGTGTTTGGTTAGATCAAGTGTTGCAGCCTTTGTATGTTCCATAACGGTCATAGGTGCTCCTTATAAGGATTTTTGTAGGGATTTTGTAAGAATGTTTTAATTTTTATCTGCTCACCATGCTAGCAACGGGGCGGGGAGAAAACAGGGAGATAGTTCAAAAATTGCCCATGATTTCATTAAGGTTTTAGGTAACCCGTCACATATTGGTGCGAATAGTTTATCGTGCGCGCAATCCTTTGCGCTAGGGCAAAACGATTATTAATTACTTAAAATTAAGCAGTTGTTTTATTACGTGGAAAGCTAGGTGTTACGGGGGGTAGATCACAAAAAGGCCAGCATAGTACTGGCCTTTTGTGGGTAAATTACGTGCTTGATAAGCTATAAAAATTAATGCAGCGTTTTATTGCCGCCTGAAGCTTGCGTATACAGTTCGGTAACTTCTGTTTCATCGAATGTATATGTTGTGCCACAGTAATCACAGTGTAAAGAAACCGATCCTACTTCAGCCAAAATGTCGTAAATTTCAGCTTTCTCAACGGTAATGATTGCCGCGCCGCTGCGCTCACGTGAACAGCCACAGTGGAACGCTACTGGTTGAGGTTCGTACACGCGTACTTTGTCTTGGTTGTATAGACGGTATAGTAGATCGTTCGCTTCTAGGCCAAACAGTTCTTCGTCTTTTACGGTGTTAGTCAGTTGCTCTAGGTGCTCGAAGTCATCTGGAGAACCAGTGCCATCAGGAATAACCTGAATAAGCATACCCGCCGCGTGCGGTTTACCTTCGAATTCGCCAGTGCGGATCCAAAGACGCGTTTTTAGCTGCTCAGAGTTAGCGAAGTAACCTTCTAGCACTTCCGTCAGGTTTTCACCTTCTAGACCAACCACACCTTGGTAGCGCTCGCCTTTTTTCGGCTCGATAGTGATAACTAGGTAACCTTTACCCATCATTTCGTGCAGGCTAGCGTCATCAGCGATGTCACCTTCCCAGCGCGCCACGCCACGAACTTGTTGGTTGTGGTCGCCATTGATTACTGCAAGAGAAACAGGGCCGTCACCTTGAAGTTGGATTGTGATTGAGCCTTCGAATTTAAGAGTTGCAGTCAAAAGAGTCGTTGAAACGAGTAGCTCACCCAACAGTTTTTGTACTGCTGCCGGATATTCCTTGCTGGAGATAATACGTTGGTACGCTTCATCCAATTGTACCAACTCGCCACGCACTGAAAGATCTTCGAATAGGTAGCGGTTTAAAACATTATTTGCCATGGAGTGCTTTCCTCGTCGGTAATTCCGGCTTTTATTGGTGTTTGAACTTAATGATGTCTCGGCGCTGCTTTTTATCTGGGCGGCGTTCCGGACTAGGGTTGTGGGCGTTAAGTTTGCGTTGTGTCGCGTGTTCCTCACGTTTCGCTATACTTTCATTAGTTTCGCGATACAGGGTCTGTGCGACAGGGGCGCCTCGTCGTTGATCAGAAATCTTTTCGATAATGACGGTTTTTTCTTCGTTGCCTTGACGAAGTCTGATCTCAGCGCCCAACTCAACGATTTTACTCGGCTTGCTTCGTTGGCCATTATAGTGGACTTTACCACCATCGACCATATTACGAGCGATAGAGCGGGTTTTATAAAATCTTGCGGCCCATAGCCATTTATCTAGCCTAACGGCTTCATTTAGGGAACTCATAGAACACTACGCTATCTAATCACTGCCCGAATGTGGCAATGAGTGCTGGATTATTCACCTACAGATGGAGTCAAGGCGTATTTTTTTCAAGGGAGTTGGCAAAAACTGCATAAGAAAAAGGTATGAAAAGGAAGTTGTGATATAGTTCACTGCTCTTTGTTGAGTAATAATTTTATTGCAAATTTAGCAATTTAGAGTCGATAGTTATATTTTTATAGCCCAATTGACTAACGTTAGAATAAAGGAATCAATTCAGTGAAGCGTTTAGAGCTAAGTGCAGGATTATCAAGCAGACCGCTACTGGCTCAGATCAAGTCCAACCACCACGCAATTCAAGCGAAGCTCAGTTTGCTACTTACTTGCCTATTTATTGCGATAACTGGGTGGATACTCGGTAAAGTGGTGTGGTTAGCAATCCCTCAAACGTCTGATGTGCCAAAATGGAGGCCGTCGGCGGGTAATGTTATTGCCAGCAATAAATCGAATACGATTGATTTCAATGCCCTTCAAAGCGCCAACTTATTTGGCAAATACACCGAACAAAAGCCTGTGGTCGTTGAGCAACCTGTTGTGAAAGACGCCCCAAAAACACGCCTGAATCTTACCCTTGTTGGCGCCGTTGCTAGCAGCAATCCTCAAACCAGCTTAGCGGTGATCGCTAACCGTGGTAAGCAAGCGACCTACGGAATTAGCGAAGAAATTGAAGGTACGCGTGCCACACTAAAAGCGGTGTTGGTCGATCGCGTGATCATCGATAACGAAGGCCGAGATGAAACTCTAATGCTGGAAGGCGTTGAGTATAAAAAATTGTCAGAATCGCCGCAGGCTACTCGAGTGCAAGCTGCACAGAAAGAACCTGCGTCAGACGTGAGTGACAAACTAGAGCAAATCCGAGAGGAGATTGCGAAAGATCCACAGAGTGTCTTTAAATACATCACCATTTCTCCAGTGAAAAAAGACGACGCCATTATTGGCTACCGAGTTTCTCCGGGTCGTGATGCGGCGTTATTTAATGATGTGGGTCTAGAACCTGGTGATATTGCGGTGCAACTTAATGGGATCGATTTAAGTGATCCATCTTCTTCAGTACAACTGATGCAAGTGATGAGCGATCCGCAAGAACTGAATTTGACTGTTGAGCGAGATGGTCAGCAGTACGACATCTATATCCAATTGTAATACTTAGGCAACCAGCGTAAGTTCAGGGAGACATACGTGAAACATTGGTTTAGCAAAAGTGCTTGGTTACTGGCAGGGAGTCTACTCTGCGTTCCAGGCGCGATGGCAAATGAATTTAGTGCGAGTTTCAAAGGCACTGACATTCAAGAATTCATCAACATTGTTGGTCGTAACTTAGAAAAGACCATCATCGTTGACCCTTCGGTGCGCGGTAAAATCGACGTTCGCAGCTACGACGTGTTAAACGAAGAGCAATATTACAGCTTCTTCCTTAACGTGTTGGAAGTGTACGGCTATGCAGTCGTAGAAATGGACAACGGCGTACTCAAAGTCATCAAAGCAAAAGACTCTAAGACCTCTGCAATCCCTGTTATGGGGGATGGTAGCGCAAAAGGCGATAGCGTCATCACTCGCGTGGTTGCTGTGCGAAATGTCTCTGTTCGTGAATTGTCACCGCTATTGCGCCAGCTGATTGATAATGCCGGTGCGGGTAATGTGGTTCATTACGATCCAGCTAACATCATCCTGATCACCGGTCGTGCAGCGGTAGTAAACCGTCTAGCAGAAATCATCAAACGCGTTGACCAAGCTGGTGACAAAGAGATCGAGCTAGTAGAGCTTCGCAATGCCTCGGCTGCTGAAATGGTTCGTATCGTAGAAGCCCTGAACAAAACGACCAACCAAAAGAGCACGCCTGAGTTTCTTGAACCAAAAATCGTCGCGGATGAGCGTACGAACTCGATCCTGATTTCTGGCGATCCGAAAGTACGTGCACGCCTGAAACGTTTGATTCGTCAACTTGACGTAGAAATGGCAACGAAAGGTAACAACCGAGTGGTTTACCTTAAGTATGCAAAAGCAGAAGACCTAGTTGATGTACTGAAAGGTGTCTCTGACAACCTGCAAGCCGAAAAACAAGCGGGTCAAAAAGGTGCATCCAGTGCACAACGCGGTGAAGTCGTGATTGCGGCTCATGAAGCAACCAACTCACTTGTTCTGACTGCGCCGCCAGATATCATGATGGCTTTGCAAGACGTAATTTCTCAATTAGATATTCGCCGTGCTCAGGTTCTGATTGAAGCCTTGATTGTTGAAATGTCCGAAGGTGATGGTATTAACCTAGGCGTTCAGTGGGGGTCACTAGAAACGGGTGCCGTGATCCAGTACGGCAACACAGGTGCGCCAATCGGCCAAGTCATGGTTGGTTTGGAAGAAGCGAAAGACGTTACCAAAACGGAAAGCTACTGGAATAGTGACACGAACAAGTGGGAAAACCGTCAGTACACTGAAGAAGGTGACTACTCAACACTTGCATCTGCTCTTGGCGGCGTAAATGGTGCCGCAATGAGCATCGTGATGGGTGACTGGACGGCGCTAATTAGTGCGGTTGCTTCGGATTCCAACTCAAACATCCTGTCTTCTCCAAGTATCACTGTGATGGATAACGGCGAAGCCTCATTCATCGTGGGTGAGGAAGTGCCTGTTATTACTGGCTCGACTGCTGGTTCAAACAACGACAACCCATTCCAAACCGTTGATCGTAAAGAAGTCGGTATCAAGCTAAAAGTTGTACCGCAGATCAACGAAGGTGACTCTGTTCAGCTAAATATTGAACAAGAAGTCTCTAACGTATTGGGTGCTAATGGTGCCGTTGACGTTCGTTTCGCTAAGCGCCAGCTTAACACTTCCGTGATGATCCAAGATGGCCAGATGCTGGTGCTAGGTGGCTTGGTTGATGAACGTGCACTAGAAAGTGAATCGAAAGTGCCACTGCTTGGTGATATTCCAGTATTGGGTCACTTGTTCAAATCAACCAGTACACAAACTCAGAAGCGCAATTTGATGGTCTTCATTAAGCCAACCATCATCCGTGATGGTATGACCGCAGACGGTATCACTCAACGTAAATACAACTTTATTCGTGCCGAGCAACTGTACAAGGCTGATCAAGGTTTGAAGTTAATGTCGGACGATAAAATTCCTGTAATGCCTGCATTTGGCCAAGATCGTAAGCATCCTGCTGAAATCCAAGCGTTTATCGATCAAATGGAAAAGAACTAATGGTAGATATGTTAGACACTGCGCCAAGTATGCGTCGTCTGCCATTCAGTTTTGCCAATCGCTTTAAACTGGTTTTGGAGACAGAGCATCCTGAGCGTCCTCCAATTCTTTACTACGTGGAGCCGCTAAATCCAGCGGCTCTGGTTGAAGTACGTCGCGTGCTTAAGCGCAGTTTCGTGCCTCAAGCCATCGATAAAGAATCCTTCGATAAAAAGCTGACTGAAGCGTATCAACGTGATTCATCAGAAGCTCGTCAATTGATGGAAGATATCGGTGCCGACAGTGACGATTTCTTCTCGTTGGCAGAAGAGCTACCGCATGACGAGGATTTGTTAGAGTCGGAAGACGATGCGCCAATCATCAAATTGATCAATGCCATGTTGGGTGAAGCGATCAAAGAAGGTGCGTCCGATATCCATATCGAAACGTTTGAAAAGACGCTTTCTATCCGCTTCCGTGTCGACGGCGTTCTGCGCGAGGTCTTGACGCCAAGTCGTAAGCTTGCGCCGTTATTGGTGTCTCGTGTGAAAGTTATGGCGAAGCTCGATATTGCTGAAAAGCGTGTGCCTCAAGATGGTCGTATCTCACTACGTATTGGTGGCCGAGCGGTCGACGTGCGTGTTTCTACCATGCCATCCTCTCACGGTGAACGAGTGGTAATGCGTCTGTTAGATAAAAACGCAACGCGCCTTGACCTGCACAGTTTGGGCATGACTCCTTCGGTACACGACAACTTCCGTCACCTCATTGGTCGCCCACACGGCATCATCTTGGTGACCGGCCCTACGGGTTCTGGTAAATCGACCACTTTGTACGCCGGCTTGCAAGAAATCAACAGCAACGAGCGCAACATTCTGACGGTGGAAGACCCAATCGAATTTGATATCGATGGCATTGGCCAGACTCAAGTTAACCCGAAAGTCGACATGACATTTGCGCGTGGTCTACGTGCGATCTTACGTCAGGACCCGGATGTGGTGATGGTGGGTGAGATCCGTGACTTAGAAACCGCGCAAATTGCGGTGCAAGCGTCTTTGACTGGTCACCTGGTAATGTCGACGCTGCATACCAACACCGCTGTTGGTGCGATCACGCGTCTGCGTGATATGGGTATTGAACCATTTTTGATCTCCTCTTCACTGCTTGGTGTGCTAGCGCAGCGTCTGGTTCGTACGCTCTGTTCTGACTGTAAAGAACCTTACGAAGCGGACAGCGAACAGAAAAAATTGTTTGGCATGGCAGAAAGTGAATCGCTCATTCTACATCGTGCGAAAGGCTGTGAAGCGTGTAACCAAAAAGGTTATCGCGGACGTACCGGCATTCATGAATTAGTGCTTGTCGATGAAACGGTTCAAGAGCTGATTCACCGCGAAGCAGGTGAGCAAGAAGTGGAAAAAGCCGTTCGTAATCATACGCCAAGTATTCGCAGTGATGGTCTAAGCAAAGTACGTTGTGGTATTACGTCACTTGAAGAAGTGATGCGAGTGACGAAGGAAGCGTAATGGCTGCATTTGAATACAAAGCGCTGGATGCAAAAGGCAAACAAAAAAAAGGCACGATTGAAGGGGATAATGCTCGTCAAGTGCGCCAACGACTGAAAGAACAAGGGATGATCCCTGTTGAGGTCGTGGAAGCCAAAGCAAAGGCGGCTAAGTCTTCAGGCTCAGTGGGCTTCAAACGTGGTATCAAAACGGCTGAACTGGCTTTGATCACGCGTCAACTATCCACACTTGTTCAATCAGGTATGCCTCTTGAAGAGTGTCTTCGAGCTGTTTCTGAACAAGCAGAAAAGCCACGAATTCGCACCATGATCGCTGCAGTTCGCTCCAAAGTCACCGAAGGTTACCCATTGGCAGATAGCCTAGGTGATTATCCACACGTCTTTGACGAACTGTTTCGCTCTATGGTCGCCGCGGGTGAAAAATCTGGACACCTTGATACGGTTTTAGAGCGCTTGGCGGAGTACGTCGAAAACCGTCAGAAAATGCGTTCTAAGCTGTTGCAAGCGATGATCTACCCTGTCGTGTTAGTGGTGTTTGCGGTGGCGATTGTCTCGTTCTTGTTGGCGACCGTGGTACCCAAAATCATCGAGCCGATCATTCAAATGGGGCAAGAGTTACCACAGTCAACGCAATTTTTGCTGGCGGCTAGTGAGTTCGTCCAAGAGTGGGGGCTGATTATCTTTGCCGTGCTAGTAGTTTGTTTTTATGGCTTAAAACTGGCATTGCAAAAACCAGATTTTCGCTTGTCTTGGGACAGAAAAATCATCAGCTTGCCGCTCGTTGGTAAGATTTCTAAAGGTCTCAATACCGCTCGTTTCGCTCGTACCTTGTCGATTTGTACTTCAAGTGCGATCCCAATTCTTGAAGGGATGCGAGTGGCAGTTGATGTGATGTCGAACCGTTACGTAAAGCAGCAAGTGTTGATTGCTGCAGACAACGTCCGTGAAGGGGCAAGCTTGCGTAAAGCTCTGGATCAAACCCGTCTATTCCCACCGATGATGCTGCATATGATCGCTAGTGGTGAGCAGAGTGGTGAGTTAGAAAGCATGCTGACGCGTGCGGCGGACAACCAAGACCAAAACTTTGAATCTACGGTCAATATTGCGTTGGGAGTGTTCACTCCTGCCTTGATCGCATTAATGGCTGGATTGGTGTTATTCATTGTCATGGCGACCTTGATGCCGATGCTAGAAATGAATAACTTGATGAGCGGATAATATTCGAATTAAGGCGTGTCTAAATTAAGACGTGGCTTGAATCTAACTTTCGGAGAAAAAAATGAAATTTAAGCGTAGTAAGCAACACGGTTTCACACTGTTAGAAGTGATGGTAGTTGTTGTTATCTTGGGTATTTTGGCAAGTTTTGTTGTTCCAAACTTGCTAGGCAACAAAGAAAAGGCAGACCAACAAAAAGCGATCACTGACATTGTGGCGTTAGAGAATGCGTTGGATATGTACAAACTAGACAACAGCGTGTACCCAACGACAGACCAAGGTCTAGACGCATTGGTTACTAAGCCTTCTAACCCAGAACCGCGCAACTACCGTGATGGTGGTTACATCAAGCGTCTTCCAAATGACCCTTGGGGTAATGCATACCAATACCTAAGCCCTGGTGACAACGGCACGATTGATATCTTCACTCTAGGTGCGGATGGTCAAGAGGGCGGTGAAGGTCCAGCAGCGGATATTGGCAACTGGAACATGCAAGACTTCCAATAAAATGAGCGCAAGCCAGCACTAATGAAACAAATGCGAAAACATAACGGTTTTACATTAATAGAAATCCTATTGGTGCTGGTTTTGCTATCTCTTACCGCGGTGGCGGTGATCACTACGTTGCCTACCAGTCAAAAAGACCTCTCTAAACAATACGCGCAAAGTTTCTTTCAGCGTTTGCAGTTGCTTAACGAAGAAGCCGTACTCAGCGGTAAAGATTTTGGTGTGCGTGTCGACGATACCAAAAAGACCTACACCCTGCTTAGCTTGACCGCTGAAGGCTGGAAGCCGCTAGAAATGAAGCAAATTCCAAGCAAAACCAAATTAGAAGATGACATTGCATTGCAATTGGATCTAGGTGGCGGTGCTTGGGATAAAGACGATCGTTTGTTTGAGCCGGGTTCACTGTTTGAAGACATGTTTGCCGACGAAACTGAAGAAAAGAAAGTGAAACCACCGCAAGTCTTCATTTTCTCGAGCGCAGAAGTCACGCCGTTTACCTTGTCTTTTTTCCCACAAAAAGGCGATGCGTTTAACGATGGTTGGCGAGTGATCGGAAAAGAGAGTGGGCAAATTCTGTTGGTAGCGCCAGGTGAAGAAGTGGAAGAGGATGCGAATGCGCAATTTTAAGCAAACTCAACCAAACTTAAACCATCGTCGAGTGCGAGGGATGACGTTGCTTGAAGTGTTGGTTGCACTGGCTATTTTTGCCACCGCAGCGATCAGTGTGATTCGCTCAGTGAGTCAACACATCAACACAGTCAGCTACTTAGAAGAAAAGATGTTTGCAGCAATGGTTGTGGATAACCAAATGGCGAATGTGATGCTAGATACTGGCGCGCTGAAAGCCAAGAATGGTACCGAAGAGCTAGCAGGGCGTACATGGTATTGGAAAGTCACGCCTGTAGCCACCACGCAGCCATTGCTGAAAGCATTTGATGTAAGTGTCGCGACCGCGAAAAACGCGAGTCCAGTTGTTACGGTAAGAAGCTATGTGGCGCAGTAAACCCAATCGCGCAAATAAGCGCCGCGCAGCAAAAGGTTTTACACTCATTGAAGTGCTGGTGTCGATAGCGATCTTTGCCAGTTTGAGCGTGGCGGCATACCAAGTGGTGTCGCAAGTTCAGCGCAGTAATGAGTTGTCGCAAGAGCGAACTCAGCGTTTGAATGAACTGCAACGCGCCATGGTGATGATGGATAACGACTTCCGCCAAATGGCATTGCGTCAAACGCGTACCAACGGCGAAGACCCTGCCGGGCAACTGATCTTTTGGTCGGATTATTTACTCGATTCCGACGCGAAAGGCCTAATGTTTGCACGTGTGGGTTGGCATAACCCGCAGCAACAGTTCCCGCGTGGTGAAGTGACTAAAGTGGGCTATCGCGTTAAAGAAGAAACCTTGCAGCGTGTTTGGTGGCGTTATCCAGATACCCCTGTTGGGCAGGAAGGCATTGTCACTCCGTTGCTGACGCAGGTGGAATCTTTCGACATGCGTTTTTATGACGGTAAACAGTGGAAGAAAGAGTGGGACAGCAATAAAGAGTTGCCGAAAGCTGTCTCAGTTGTCTTGAAGTTGAAGGATTACGGTGAAATTGCGCGCACGTATCTAACGCCAGATGGCAAGCTTGCAGAAAGTGAAAGAAACAAAGCATCGGAGGGCAACAACAATGGCTAATCGTCAGCGTGGTGTTGCTTTGATTATTGTACTGATGTTGTTGGCTATTATGGCGACCATTGCTGCCACCATGTCTGAACGTTTGTTTTTGCAGTTTCAGCGCGGTTCAAACCAAATCCATTACCAGCAAGCATATTGGTACAGTGTTGGTGTTGAAGCCTTGGCTGAAGTGGGTATCGAGCAGAGCTACAAAGACAGCGATACCATCAACCTCAGCCAACCTTGGGCGATTAAAGAACAAGTGTACCCATTGGACTATGGTCAAGCTGCAGGACGTATTATGGATAAGCAAGCGTGCTTTAACCTCAATGTGTTAAGTCGAGTGCAGCCGACCGGACAACAAACCACTCGACCATATTTGGTTCAAGTGCTGCAGCATTTGTTGGAAGAATCGGATGTAGAGCCGTATCAAGCGGAAGTGATTGCCGATTCCACTTGGGAATACATTGATTCAGACAGCACAGTACGTTCAACCACTGGCGTGGAAGACAGCACCTACGAATCGATGAAACCTTCGTATTTAGCGGCTAATGGTTGGATGGCAGACAAAACTGAACTGCGCGCGGTATATCAAGTGAGTGGTGAAATTTATCAAAAGATTGAGCCCTTGGTATGTGCGATCCCAAGTGATGATTGGCGTTTAAACGTCAACACGATAGAGGTGGAACAAGCGCCGATTTTAGTCGCTATGTTTTCACCGAACTTGAGCAGCAGCGATGCGGTTCAACTGATAGAAAAGCGTCCCTTCGATGGTTGGGACAGCGTAGATGAATTTCTAGCGGAGTCAGAATTAACTGGCTTGAGCGATGATGTAAAGAAAAACGCCAAAGGTTATTTAGGAGTGGATAGCTCCTTCTTCGAATTGGATGCACAAGTGTTGGTGGATGATTCACGAGTACGTATCCGAAGCCTTTTGCAAAGTACAAATAGAGAAACGGTGACGGTCGTTCGCCGTCGTTTTGGAGGGATCAGTGAGCGAGTTTCTGACCGTTCGGCTGAGTAGCGAACAACAAAGTACCATTCCTTGGGTGGTGTGGTCGACAGAACAACAGGAAGTGATTGCCAGCGGTGAACTTGCCGGATGGGAACACTTGGATGAGTTGGTATCGTATGCCGGCCAGCGCCAAGTCATCGCTTTACTAGCGAGTAATGATGTGGTGTTAACTCAGGTGGACATTCCGCCTGGTGCCACACGTCAGTTCGACAGCATGTTGCCTTATTTGATTGAAGATGAAGTCGCGCAAGATGTGGATAGCTTGCACTTCACCGTATTGGGTAAGCAAGCGGATAAAGCACAAGTGTGTGCGGTCGAGCGCGCATGGGTACAAACCGTGCTACAGCGTTTTGCTAGCCAAGGGTTGACCATCAAACGCATCTTGCCAGATGTATTGGCATTGCCTGTCAGTGATGACAACAGCAGTGCGGCACTGATTGGTGAGCAATGGCTAATTCGTCACTCAGAGACGGAAGGCGCGGTGGTGGATTCGGCGTGGCTGGATCTTTACCTCTCTTCTTACCTGCAAAACCATGAAGGTTGGCAACTCGATTGCTACAGTTCCGTGCCAGAATCGACTGTTGAGAGTGTATGGGTTCCTAAGCCAGAAGAAATGACGATGGCGTTGCTCGCAAAAGGCGTCGCGAGTAGTAAAACGAACCTGTTAACTGGCGAGTTTAAGCCGAAGTCTTCTTGGGGTAAGTACTGGAAAGTTTGGCAAAAGGCGGCTATCGCTGCGGGCGTTTTGTTAGTGGTGGTCGTGGCTCAGCAACTTCTCGTCGTCCACAAGTACGAGGCGCAAGCACAAGCCTATCGTGAAGAAAGCGAACGTATTTTCCGTCAGGTTTTCCCAAACAAGAATCGAATTCCGACCGTAAGTTATTTAAAGCGTCAAATGACAGATGAAGAGCGCCGTTTATCTGGTGGCTCAACAGATGTTGCGATGTTGTCTTGGCTTGCTGCCTTGCCAGCAACGCTTGGTCAGGTGAAAGATCTAGAAATCACCAGCTTTAAGTATGACGGCCAACGTGGTGAAGTGCGCATTCACGCACGTAGCTCAGACTTCCAGCCTTTTGAGCAGGCACGTGTGAAGTTGGCTGAGAAGTTTAATGTTGAGCAAGGTCAGCTTAATCGCAGCGATAACGTTGTGATGGGTAGCTTTGTGTTGAAGCGTCAGTGAGGTGATGATGAAGAATTTAATTTCTCAAGCGCAAGCTTGGTGGAGTGGCATCTCTCAGCGTGAACAACGACTTGTGCTGGGCTGTGGTGCATTCGCCATCCTTGGCATTCTTTACTGGGGGCTGCTGCAGCCGATGAGCCAACGTGCAGAGTTGGCGCAATCTCGTATCCAAAGTGAAAAGCAATTGCTTACATGGGTACAAGACAAAGCTGATGACATTACCGCATTGAGAAAAAGCGGGGGTGTCAGTTTTTCCAATCAGCCACTTAACCAACTTGTCTCTTCATCAGCGCGCCGTTTTAAGGTGGAACTGATTCGTGTGCAACCACGCAACGACAGTGTGCAAGTGTGGATTAAACCGCTCGCATTCAACCAGTTGGTGGATTGGCTACGCTACTTGAAAGAGCAGCAAGGCATTGAAGTTGAATTTTTAGACATCGATCGTACAGACCAAGCGGGCATGATTGATGTGAACCGTCTGCAATTTAAGCGAGGTTAAGGTGAAGCGAGCAGTACTTTACGTTGTAATCTTTATCGTTTGTTTTTCTGTTAGCTTGATCATGGGGTTACCTGTTTCTTGGGTTCTCCAGCAAGCCCCCACTGTGAAAGGGCTCGACATACAAGGTGCTCACGGTTCCGTTTGGCAAGGTCAGGCTTCTAGCGTGCGTTGGCAGCGTCAAAACCTAGGGCAAGTGAATTGGGATTTCCAATGGTCTAGCTTGTTTACCGGCAAAGCCGAATTTTCGGTACGTTTTGGGCGCGGCAGCGATATGAACATTCGCGGTCGAGGTTTAGTTGGATACAGTCTCAGCGATGGCCCTTACGCGGAAAATTTGGTTGCGTCGATCCCGGCATCGAAAGCCGTCGAACAAGCGCGCCTGCCGGTGCCTGTTGGTGTTGATGGCCAGCTGGAGTTGAACATTCGTCATGCGACTTACGCAGCTCCGTGGTGTAAAACTGGTGAAGGCACATTGGTTTGGAGTGCCAGTGGCATCCAAAGTCCAGTGGGAAGCTTAGAGCTCGGCCCTGTTATTGCTGATTTGAAATGCCAAGATAGCGTGCTAACTGCATCAGGTGAGCAAACCAGTAAGCAAGTTTCCTCGGCGTTTTCAGCGGAGCTGATGCCGAATCAACGCTATTCAACGAAAGCGTGGTTTAAACCTGGCGCAGATTTCCCATCAAGCATGGGGGAGCAGTTGAAATGGCTTGGACAGCCAAACGCACAAGGCCAATACGAGTTTGACTACAAAGGCCGATTCTAATCTCGATCCAACGTAATACAGAAAAGAGCTGCCAATGTGCAGCTCTTTTTGCTTTTGGATCATAGTAGGCCAAACCCTCTATTCGCTGTACGTAAATAAACGAGGGCCAAAGCTGATTATTTAAGTTTTTGTATTTTAATGGAATTGTGTGATTTTGTGCAGTTTAATTAGCTTTAGGTATATGGTAGGTCAAATACTGTTAAAGCTGCTCATGCGGGAAAAAGAAAAGGCCGTGAACGGAATTCACGGCCTAATGATACAAGTTGAGTTACGCAAGTATAAGTACTTAATCTTTGCGTTGCAGGATGTTATCCCAAGGCAAATTCGTATCGCCCAGCACGATAAAGTTCGGGTTCTCTAGCGTTTCCCGTTCGTTGTAAGACAAAGGTTCGAGGTGAGTGCTGAGAATGCGTCCGCCGGCTTCTTCCACGATGCATTGCGTTGCTGCTGTATCCCATTCGCCAGTAGGGCCCAAACGTAAATAGCAATCGACCGCTCCTTCCGCCACCAAACACGCTTTTAGTGCTGCAGAACCGAGAGGAATTAAGTCGTAGTTCCAAGCGCTGCTCATGCGGCTGGTGATGCGATTAATGTCTTGGCGACGGCTGATAGCAATGGCAATGTTTTGTCCTGCTTGTTCATGTTTGTGCGTGTGGATTTTCACGCTTTCAGACATGTCTGGGATTTTCCACGCACCTTTGCCGCTGTATGCGTAATACGTGACGCCAGAAACAGGCCCATACACCACGCCCATCGCTGGCTTGTTGTTGTCAATTAATGCAATGATGGTCGCAAAGTCGCCACTGCGTGCGATGAATTCTTGTGTGCCATCTAGTGGATCGACCAACCAATAACGCTGCCATTGTGCGCGCTGCTCTAAGCTGATGTCGGCGGCTTCTTCAGACAACACGGGGATGTCTGGCGTCAGTTCACTTAAACGTTCAGTGATGAGTTTGTGCGCGGCAATATCGGCGCTTGTGACCGGTGTTTCATCACTTTTGGTGTACGCTTCATATTGCTTTTTCTCGTAGATATCGAGAATCATTTGTCCCGCACTGCGGGCAATTTCGATAACTTGAGGAAGCAGGTGAGATAGATCTTTTGTCATTGGCATAGGTGATAGTCCTTACTCACAATATTTGTCGGTTTACACCGTTATTGATTGTTGTTGTGAGTGGTGTTTGGTAAGTGTTTCAGTGCCAACATTAACGCCGTGATGCTTCGTGCTTCACAGAAGTCCAAATGCGTTAATAGCTCTTCGGCTTGTGCGAGTGGCCAGCGCACAATTTCTAACGGCTCTGGTTCGTCGCCTTCTTGCTTTTCAGGGTATAGCGATTGACCTAGAAACAGCGTCATCTTGCTCGAAAAATAAGAAGGAGCAAGGATCACTTGTTTTAACGGGGTGAGTTCCTTACAACCAAAACCAATTTCTTCTTTTAGTTCGCGGTCAGCGGCCTGATGTGGCGTTTCACCGGGATCGATAAGACCTTTAGGAAAACCCAGTTCGTAACGCTCTGTACCAGCAGCGTATTCACGTACCAACAGTAAATCGCCCTGCTCGGTTATCGGTACAACCATTACGGCATCGCGGCCACTTGGCTTCATGCGCTCATAAGTGCGATGCTCGCCATTGGAGAAGCGAAGGTCGAGGGCTTCCACAGCAAACAGTTTTGATCGTGCGACCGTCTGACAAGAGAGAATCTCTGGTGGGGTCCTTTTCGACATGGCGCTGACTCCTTGGTGTCGTTGGCTTTTGTAAGGTGCGTAAGATTCTTAATATATGAGAACTCTGCAAGAGTTGCTAGTTTGATTTCATCGCTTCGGCAGTGTTCGCTCGATAACCTTGAAAGAGGTCGTGTGTGACGAAGAATCTCACGTGTTTGATGGATTGTTCAGATACAAAAATGGGAGACCAAAGCCTCCCATTTTCACCGACGATAAGCTCTTAGTAGTAAGAGTGGTCACCACGGTCGTGTTCTGTTGCATCTCGAACTGCTGTTAGCTCACCAACGAATTGGTTTAGTAGCTCTTTCTCGATGCCTTCTTTTAGTGTTACGTCAACCATTGAACAACCATTACAGCCGCCACCGAATGCAACGATAGCTACGCCTGCTTCAGTAATCTCAACCAAGTTCACATGACCGCCGTGGCCAGCAAGCTGTGGGTTAACTTGAGTTTGGATAACGTACTCAACACGCTCTACAAGTGGCGCATCGTCCGACACTTTACGCATTTTTGCGTTTGGTGCTTTCAATGTCAGTTGAGAACCCATTTTGTCGGTAACGAAGTCGATTTCAGCGTCTTCAAGGAAAGGTAGGCTTAGCTCATCCACGTAAGCTGAAAAACCTGCGTAAGGGATCTCAGTGTCGGTCGCTTCAACCGCTTCTGGTGGGCAGTAAGATACGCCACACTCAGCGTTTTGTGTACCTGGGTTCACAACGAAAATACGAATGTTAGTGCCTTCTGGCTGTTGGCCTAGAAGGTTAGCGAAATGCGTTTGCGCAGTTTCTGTAATAGTAATATTTGACACGACGAATACCTGAGTAATTTTGTAGGTTACTGCTGCTATTCTACTCCTGTTGACGTATGGGTCTAGTCTTTTTGATGCTAAGGCATGGCGAAGCGAACTAGACAGCACCAGGAGCAGGGGTTCTGCAGATGCAGTAAATATCGACGGTTTCTACGCCAACTTCAAGTAGTAAATGACATAATTGTCGAACCGTGCTTCCCGTCGTGACCACATCATCTACGATTGCGACGTGGTTATACTTTGGTGGCTGATTTAAGGTGAAAGCGCCTTTTAAATTCTGTTCTCGGCTGGATTTCTTGTACCCACGCTGCGACTGGACGTGTTTTACGCGGCGAAACACGTGATTATCAAACCTCACATTAAGGTGACCAGCCAAATGTCGCGCCAGTATGTCGCTCTGATTAAAGCCTCGATAAAAGTAGCGTTGCCAGTGCAAAGGCACTGTGGTGATAAGAGGAGCGGGAGTTGAAATGCGCTGGGCAAGCAATTGCGTTAAAGCGCGAACATGCCATGTTTGTCCGTGATCTTTGAAGCGTTGTACTTCTCGAGACAGCGGAAAATCGTAGTCTCCCAAGGTAAATAGCCGTTGCCAAGGGGGAGGCTCGGAGAGGCACTCGCCGCAAATACTCTCTATATTCGCTTCCTCTGCTTTTAAGCTCAATCCACAACGTTGGCAGCGTTTTACTGGCGTAAGATATTGATAACAGTGATCACACCAACGCAGCGCATTGGGTTGAGCGGCAGCCAGAATCGGGAAGCGACATAAACCGCATTGACTGCTGAGCACACGATGCATGATGTTTTGCCAGTGATGAGATAACATACCGCTTATTCAAGGTTAGATTTTGCACAGCCTAACGCTTGAGTGAAGCGATAAGGAATAAAATAAGTGGGAGAGATTGAGAGCATGAGCACGAATTTACACTGGCAGTCGTTCGGTCAGGGACCGGATTTGGTGTTGCTGCATGGCTGGGGGATGAATGGCGCGGTTTGGCAGCAAACGGTCGAATCTCTGCAGGCGGATTTTTGTGTCCATGTCGTCGATCTTCCTGGATACGGCTTTAGCGCTGAGCATCATGGTGAAGACCTCGCACAAATCGCTGCCATGGTACTAAAAGACGCGCCAGAGAAAGCAGTGTGGCTAGGTTGGTCGTTGGGTGGTTTGGTTGCCACGCACATTGCGCTCAATGCTCCTCAGCGAGTGAGTAAGCTGATCACCGTCGCCAGCTCACCAAAATTTGCCGCAGAAAAACCGTGGCGCGGCATTCAACCGAATGTACTGAGCGCGTTCACCTCTCAGTTACTAGAAGACTTTTCACTGACCATTGAGCGCTTTATGGCGCTGCAAGCCATGGGAAGTCCGTCTGCACGTAAAGATGTTAAACTACTCAAACAAGCGGTGCTATCGCGTCCTCAGCCGAACCCAGAGTCACTATTGGTTGGCTTAAATATTTTGGCGGATGTTGATCTGCGTGATGCTTTGATTTCCCTGACCATGCCAATGCTACGCCTTTATGGTCGCTTGGATGGTTTGGTGCCGATTAAAGTGGCGACCGATCTCAGCCAGCAACTGCCCCATACGCAACAGTTTGTCTTTTCTCAATCTTCTCATGCACCGTTCATGACCGAACATGATGAATTTTGTGCGCAAGTTCGAGATTTCGCTCGGGATTAAAATCGCGCAGTGAAAAAGGCTAAAGTTGATTAAAATTTGGCCGATATAATTGTCGGTAAGGTTTTATTCGTAAATAAGGCCAAGCCATATTGACGAGTTGGGCGACTCTGAGGAGGGTTCGCAATGATTGTGTCACCGACCAACGTAGGTGTGCCACTGATCGCCCCATCCGTTAATGTGCAGACGGAACAAGCTGCTCGTGACAACAGAGTCCGAGAACCTGTGACGCCGACGGTCGCATTGGCAAAAACCAATGCCGAGCGCAAAGTAAAAAGTGATGAAAAGCGACGACGTCAGTCCTCTTGGGATCCCTCTGAGCATCCCGATTACGAAGTGGACCATGAAGTTGATGCGCGTTATCACGAGGAGCCGGAAAACACGCTTGAAAGGCTTTTCGATTTACTGGCACTGAAATCGTACAGTGAAGATCAGGGAAAGGGCTATGCGATACGCTTTCGTTTACCGAAGCGCATTTTGGATGCTGCGATCAACCAAGGATTGATGGAAAAGCGCAGGAAGGTGATCAAATTTCATTATGGTCATTCGGTCGTGCCCCATACCCCGTCAGAAGTGATAGCAGTATTATGACGAATCAATATCCTATCCAATAAAAACGCTCCAATCAGCATGACTGACTGGAGCGTTTTCTTCTGGATGCTTGAAGCCGTCGCCCAGCTGCAACCTTAATATCTCAAGTGCAGCCGTTAAAACCTAGACTACTTCTTTGCTTTGGCGAAAGCCGCCGCAAATGCGCCACCCATCGCATTGTTCGATGAGGAATCATCACGGCGAGGTTGACGACGTTGTGGTTGGTCATTACGACGCGGCGCTGCTGATGAGCGTTGGCTGCGGTTGTCTTGACCCGGCTCGTCGTTTAAACGCATCGATAGACCGATACGCTTGCGCTGTACATCCACTTCCATCACTTTCACTTTAACGATGTCACCTGCTTTCACCACTTCACGCGGATCAGAAACGAAACGATCCGTCAGGGCTGAGATGTGCACTAAACCATCTTGGTGAACACCAATATCGACGAAAGCACCAAAGTTGGCCACGTTCGATACGACGCCTTCGAGAATCATGCCCGGTTCTAGATCTGCAACCGAGTTAACGCCTTCAGCGAAGGTCGCTGTTTTGAACTCCGGGCGAGGGTCTCGGCCTGGTTTATCCAGCTCTTTGATGATATCGGTCACCGTTGGGACACCGAAGTGCTCATCGGTGTAATCCACCGCGTGCAGACCTTTAAGGAACGTCGAATCGCCAATCAGTGCTTTGATGTCTTTACTGTTCTTCTCGGCAATCGCTTTGACTACAGGGTAGGCTTCTGGGTGCACTGCAGAGGCATCCAGTGGGTTTTTACCATCCATAATACGAAGGAAACCCGCACACTGCTCGAACGCCTTAGGACCTAAACGAGGCACTTTCTTCAAGGTTGTACGTGCTTCGAAACGACCGTTTTCATCACGGAAGTCGACAATGTTCTGTGCGATGGTGCTCGACAAGCCTGCAACGCGCGTCAGTAGCGCTGCAGAGGCAGTGTTCACATCAACACCCACCGCGTTTACACAGTCTTCGACAATCGCATCAAGACGTTTTGCCAGCATAGATTGGCTAACATCGTGCTGATATTGGCCCACACCGATCGATTTAGGATCGATTTTAACGAGCTCCGCTAGCGGGTCTTGCAGACGACGAGCAATCGACACCGCACCACGCAGAGATACGTCCATATTTGGGAACTCTTTCGCTGCAAGCTCAGATGCTGAGTAAACCGATGCCCCCGCTTCACTTACGATGATTTTCTGAATTTTCAGGTTGCCGCGTTTGATCACGTCAGCGACAAAGCTGTCGGTTTCACGCGAAGCCGTGCCGTTACCTATTGCAATCAAATCCACGTTGTATTTGCGCACCAACTGATCAACGATTTGCGCTGATTTTTCGTATTGCTTTTGTGGTGGGTGAGGGTAGATGGTTTCTGTTGCAAGCACTTTACCAGTAGGATCGACAATAGCGATTTTAGAGCCTGTACGCAGACCCGGATCGAGACCCAGCGTCGCACGAGGGCCTGCCGGTGCTGCCATCAACAAATCTTTTAGGTTGGTGGCAAACACTTCAATCGCTTCGATTTCAGCGCGTTCTTTCATTGCGCCCATCAGCTCGGTTTCCATGTGCATCGATACTTTGATGCGCCATGCCCAACTGATCACTTGTTTACGCCATGCGTCCGCCGGTGCGCTGCTTAGCGTCACGCCATAATGGTCGGCAATGATGGTTTCGCAGTACGATTGGCGTGCACCTTCTTCTTGTTCTGGGTCGGCGTTCATCGCCAACGTCAAAAAGCCTTCATTACGGCCTCGTAACATCGCCAGTGCACGGTGTGATGGCACTTTGCTCAGTGGCTCGTTATGGTTGAAGTAATCTTTAAACTTCTCGCCTTCTTGCTCTTTACCTTCAACGACACGAGAAACCAGTTCCGCGTTGCGGTTTAGATGAGCACGAATTTTTTCAAGCAGGTTCGCATCCTCAGCAATGCGTTCCATTATGATTGCGCGAGCGCCATCCAGTGCTGCTTTGGTATCTGTGATGCCTTTGTCCGCATCAAGATATTTCGTCGCTTCGCTTTCTGGTTCAGTTTGTGGCTGGTTCCAAAGTGTATCCGCGAGAGGTTCTAAGCCAGCTTCAATCGCGATTTGACCTTTGGTGCGGCGCTTTGGTTTGTATGGCAGGTAAAGGTCTTCCAGGCGAGTCTTGCTGTCGGCTTGCGTGATCTCTCGTTCTAGTTCTGGCGTCAGTTTGCCTTGTTCTTGGATCGACTTCAGAATGGTTTTACGGCGATCGTCGAGCTCGCGAAGGTATGACAGACGGCTGTCCAGAGTGCGCAGTTGGGTATCATCAAGGCCACCTGTCACCTCTTTACGGTAACGTGCAATAAATGGGACCGTGTTACCATCATCAATCAGGGCGACAGCGGCGTTGACTTGCTCTGGGCGAACATTCAGTTCTTGAGCAATCATGCGACAGATAGCTTGGCTCATCCGTGTATTCTCTTTTAATTCGGTTTGGATATTGGTTGTGTATAGAACATTGGGGTCATTCATAGAATTTGCAATGTTTTAAATTAGCTTCGCAAAAATTTACCGGGCGCTGGTGGACATCGGTCAGATTTATGTCAAAACTGTAATTAAATTGAGAACTTATAAGTTCTGTTGGCGACTAATTTTATATACCTTGGCTCACACGGATAATCATGATGAAAAAAATGTCTTTGGCTCTGGCACTCTCTAGTGCTCTCCTGATAGCCCCGTTTGGTTGGGCGCAATCCATCTCTGCAACCACGCAAGATCCCATCTATCAACTTGATGATAAGTTAGTTTTAGGGCGGGTCGAAAGTGTGTATTACAGCGAAATTCCTGAGCTAAGTGACGTCCCTTTCATCGGTAAAATTGATACCGGCGCTGACACCACCTCCATGCATGCAGAAAATATTCACGTAAGCAGCAGCAATCCCAAATACAAAAATCTTAAAGATGACAAACTGCTGTGGGCAATTGTCGACGATTTAGGTGGCACGCAAGCCAAATGGGAAGCCAACAGTTTTGAACCTTATCAAGTCACCGTCAGTTTCACGATTCAGCATCCTTATACTGGCAAAGAGATCACGGTAACCGACGATCTTGAGCGCATCAGTGCTATCCGCAGTCGCACCAGCAAAAAACCGATTTTGCGTCCAACCGTAAAAATGCCGATGACGATTGCTGGGCATACGGTAGATACCGTGGTGAACCTTACCTCGCGTAAACAGTTCTCTGCGCCAATCCTGATTGGCAAAACTTACCTAGATGATAACGCGTGGGTGTTTGCTGGGTATGACTACCTGCAAGAACAACCCAACGCGAAAATGATTGGCAAGAAAGAGACGGTAGAAATCGAAGGCATTCCCTACAAAACCAGCGTTTCGACAAGCAGCCGGTACACCAACGTTCACGCTCTCGACATCAAAGTTGATAAAAAAGCCAAGCAAGTGTCGTTTACTTTAGAGGGTGAGAACGGTAAGCGCCATCCTATGACACTGCCATTGGTGCGCATGTTGAAAACCACCAAGAGCGAGCGACCTTTGGTGTATCTGCCTGTCAAGATTGATGAAAACGAAACTCAGCAATGGTTGGTGTACTTACGAGACCGCAGCAAGTTCAGTTCGCAAATCCGTCTGGGTCGAGACGTAGTGAGCCAAAATTTCGTGATAGATACCGACAAAGAGAATTTGCTCGGTGGTGTGGAAAAAACCTTTAAGAGTGCACTGAAGTCCAAGCCATTGGTGATTTCACCGGAAGAGGAAGTGAACATTGATGGCTACGTGGTTCCCGCTTATCCAACCTTTACCGTTAAAACGCCATTATTACGCGTGAATGGATTTGAACTGAGTGAAAAGGGCAAAGACGAAGTCGCGACGTTCTATTTGAGCAACGAAAAAGGCAAAGAAGAAAAAATCACCAAACCCGTGCTGAAGAAACTCAAAGTCGGCGACATGGTGCGTCCTGTGGTGGAAGGTGACTTCTTGTTCGGTAACAAAGAAAAGTCGATGGAGTTTGCTATTGACGTGCTAGATAAAGATGAAGAGCAGCCGTTTTTCGTTTTCGGCCACAACATGGCTAAAGGTGGCGTGCTACTGAATACGCGCGCAGACCACTTGCTCGATGCCAAACCTTTGTTCCGAGCTGGCCACATCGAAGTGGCCGAAGTGGAAGGTATGTCTTTCCCGGTCAAACTGGACACCGGTGCGGATGTCAGTTCTATCAATGCTAAGGACATCAAACTGTTCCAAAAAGATGGCAAAGACATGGTGAGCTTTACCTACGAAAATGACCTCGGTATGCAAAAAGCCTTTACTCGCGAAGTGGTAGACGTAATGAAAATTACTGCGAAAAAAGGCGAGAAAGCAAACGTACGTCCGGTGGTGGAAATGCACGTCAAACTGGGTGACTTAGAGAAGAAAATTCGTGTGAATTTGCAAGATCGCGGACGCTTTCATTACAGCATGATTTTGGGTAAAAACTTCTTAAAGCACGGTGCGTTAGTAGCGAGTGAAACCAATTACATCGTGACGAAAAAACCAGATTACGAAAAATAGTCGAACCGTCGCCTAACCTAATTGCCAATACCCAAAGTCCGCTCTGAGAATCTTGTGGCTTTGGGTATAATTCTAGGTTTAGGATGAAGATCGCGTAAGCGTCGATGCTGCTGAATGTGCGGCATTTTTTATGCCGAAATGAATAGGAGCCAAATTGAAAACTAAGCTGATTACCCGTGAAGGTTATAACAAACTCAAGCAAGAGCACGATTACCTCTGGAATGAAAAGCGTCCAGAAATCACCAAGATCGTGACGTGGGCGGCCAGCCTTGGCGATCGTTCGGAAAATGCTGACTACACCTTCAATAAACGACTGCTGCGTCAAATCGATCGACGCGTTCGTTTTCTCAGAAAGTTTTTACCTGAAGTCACCATCGTAGATTACTCACCTCAACAAGAAGGCAAAGTCTTTTTTGGTGCTTGGGTCGAGATTGAAAACGAAGCTGGTGATGTGAAGAAGTTCCGCATTGTGGGGCCAGAAGAAATATATGGCGATGCCAAAGATTACATCTCCATTGATTCCCCTATGGCCAGAGCCATGTTGAAAAAGCAAGTGGATGAAGAATTTACCGTTCGAACGCCGGAAGGTGACAAAGAGTGGTTCATTAATTCGATTGAATACAACAAGCAAAGCGCAGAATCTTAACTTCCTCGACCTTGAAACATTCGGCGAGCGAAGTGCGTTTGCCAATGATGTTGACCTATTTTTTATGCGCCCTCATTTGAGGGCACGAGCTGTATTTACTGGAGAGGTTTAAAATGAAAGCCGTGATTTGTGGTGCTGTGTTAACGATGGCTATTTCGCTTCCTACTGTCGCTCAAGAAGAGCTAAAAGGGTGTGATGCCAAAGCGTTTGCACTTGAGCAGCAAATTGAATACGCCACAGTACAAGGTAATCAAAAGCGCATTGATGGATTAAAACGAGCCCTTGCTGCGATTGAGGATGAATGCTCGGAAGAAGATTTACGCGAAAAACTGCAATCAGAAGTCGAACAAAAAGCGCAAAAAGTAAAAGCTCGCGAGCTAGAATTGACAGAGGCACAAACGTCGGGTTCGAGCGACAAAATCGAGAAAAAGCGCCGAAAGTTAGATGAAGCGCAACAAGAATGGTTAGACGCTAAACGTGAGTTGGAATGGAATTACGGCCAGTAGGCACACAAGCTTGAGCTGCGGTTAATACCACCTCTCATCGCGTTTTTGTGGCGTTGTTCACATCTCGAAACAAAGTCAATATCGCTAAATACTTAGGGCGGCGCGCAAATAATTTCCCAAAACCGCGTCTAAGATAAAAAGAGTAACAATTTGCACAAGCACGTTTGAAAAAACAGTGATACATTTTCGTCAATAGATGCTTCTGAAAGGATGTTTCAATGCAGGAAAATCATAAAATTTTAGTGGTTGATGACGATGCTCGTTTGCGTGCTCTGTTGGAGCGTTACCTTTCTGAGCAAGGTTTTCAAGTCCGTAGTGTAGCAAACGGCGAACAAATGGATCGCCTACTAACACGCGAAAACTTTCACCTAATGGTATTGGATTTGATGTTGCCAGGCGAAGATGGTTTGTCGATTTGTCGCCGTTTACGCCACGCCAATAACATGTTGCCAATTCTGATGCTGACAGCAAAAGGTGACGAGGTTGACCGTATTGTTGGTTTGGAAGTTGGTGCGGACGATTACCTACCTAAACCGTTCAACCCGCGTGAACTACTCGCTCGTATTAAAGCGGTTTTACGTCGCCAAACGGTTGAGCTACCGGGGGCGCCAAGTACAGAAGAAAAAGTGGTCGAGTTTGGTGAGTTTCGTTTGAATCTAGGCACGCGTGAAATGTTCCGTGGTGATGAGGCTATGCCATTAACATCGGGTGAATTTGCGGTGTTGAAATCACTGGTAACCAACGCGCGTGAGCCAATGTCGCGTGATAAGCTGATGAATATGGCGCGTGGTCGTGAATACTCGGCGATGGAGCGTTCTATCGACGTACAAATTTCTCGTCTACGCCGCATGCTGGAAGACGATCCGAGCAAACCTCGCTACATCCAGACCGTATGGGGTTTAGGTTACGTATTTGTCCCAGACGGCAAAGAGTCGTAATTCTTACTCGCTTAACCGGCAATCGGTTTTTAAAACTTCGGCCATCAAATTTCCTTCTTATTTGGTGGTCGAGGTTTTCGCAATTAGGGTCATCAGGAAATTTCCATGCGAATCCGAAGTTCACTGACACAATCTATTCTACTGTTCATCTCCTTGCTTCTCGCTAGCCAAGTCTTTTCTTATTACGCCGTTTTTAACTACGCGTTGATGCCAAGCCTGCAACAGTTCAACAAAATTCTTGCTCATGAGTTGAATCTGGTTCTCGATGAAGATGGCCCGCTAAAATCGGATGCACCATTGCGTCGCCAGTTATTAGAAAGGTTGGGCGTGACAGTTCACAGCATCAACAGCGAGAAGGCGGTTGAGTTTAACCATGCGATGTCTATTGATTTGATGTCGGAGGAAATGACTCAAGAGCTAGGCTCACCAACCGAAGTACGCCTGCTGCTAGGTAGTGAAAGCTACATTTTGTGGATGCACATCGAGAAGCTGCCCAATTCCATTATTCGCATCCCGCTGTCTGAGCTGCAAGAAGAGGACTTTGCGCCGCTATTTCGTAACAGCCTGATCATGGCGCTATTAATTATCGCAGGTGGTTGGTTGTTTATTCGCTTGCAAAACCGGCCATTATTGGCGTTGCAACGTGCGGCAGAAGGCGTTGGGAGAGGGGAAATTCCCCCACCGCTACCAGAAAAAGGCGCATCGGAAATTCGTTCGGTAACTTGTGCGTTTAACCAGATGTCGAAAGGGATTCAAGAGCTCGAAGAAGACCGCGCTCTGTTAATGGCAGGCATCAGTCATGATTTACGTACGCCGCTGACGCGAATTCGTCTCGCTACTGAAATGATGTCGCCAGAAGACAGCTATTTGGCGGAAGGGATCATCAGTGACACGGAAGAGTGCAATGAGATCATCAGTCAATTTATGGATTATCTAAAGCCTGTAAACAAAGAATCGTTTGAGTCGGTTGATGTCAGTACCATCGCTAGTGACGTGGCGAGCTCTGAAGGGGGATATGAAGTCGAGATTGAAACGGACTTGAACATGCACCTTCCTCCTGCGAAAGGCAGCCCGATTGCTATTAAGCGAGCGGTGAGTAACTTAGTTGTCAACGCACTGCGTTACGGCAACGGTTGGGTGAAAATCAGCACAGGCGTGACGGCAGACAAACAGTTGGTTTGGATATGCGTAGAAGATAACGGTCCGGGGATTGAGCAGTCGCAAATCGCGAAGTTGTTCGAACCGTTTACCCGTGGTGATACGGCGCGAGGCAGCGAAGGTACTGGTCTGGGTTTAGCGATTGTAAAACGTATTGTTATCCAACATTCAGGTTCGGTGGTAATGCGTAATCGCAGTGAAGGCGGCTTGATCGCCCAAATCAGTTTCCCGACCAAATAATCCTCTAAAACCAAAAAGCCCAACCAAAAATGTGGTTGGGCTTTTTAATTTCTAAGTACAGGTATTAAGACTCTTTCACTTCTTGAGCGACAAGTTCATCTTCTTCTGCCAGTTTTTCTGGAAGCAGCAAGTTCAGCAGTATCGCGGTGATACCGCCAGCAGCCACACCAGTTGAGAAGATGCTTTTAATAAACTCAGGCATAAACTGCAGAATCTCAGGTTTCTGAGCGATACCTAACCCCATCGAGAATGACAACGCCATAATCAGAATTGCGCGGCGGTCGAGGTCAACACGCGAGATAATACGCACGCCTGCAGCGGCAATGGTACCGAACATCACGATAGTTGCACCACCAAGTACAGGTTCTGGGATCAGCTGAACAAAACTGGCCACGCCCGGGAATAGACCAAGAATCACTAACATACCCGAGATAAAGTAACCCACGTAACGGCTTGCGACGCCCGTTAGCATGATAATGCCGTTGTTTTGACTGAAGGTAGAGTTTGGAAAGCTGTTGAATACCGCAGCGATAGCCGAGTTCAGACCGTCCGCTAATACCCCACCTTTGATGCGCTTCATGTAAATAGGGCCTTTAACCGGCTCGCCAGATACTTCAGACGTTGCGGTAATGTCGCCGATCGCTTCCAACGCCGTGATAAAGAAAATCAGCACGAGAGGGATAAACAGTGACCAGTCAAATGACAAGCCGTACTGCATCGGAATCGGTAGCGCAACGAGGTTGGTTTCCCCCAATTTTGAGGTGTCGACCATGCCCATGAAGTATGCCATTACATAGCCAACCAGCATGGCAATCACGATCGAAGCCACGCGAATGTATGGGTTTTTAGAACGATTCAAAATCACAATTAAACCAAGTACGGTACCAGCGAGCGCCAGTTTGTCTAAGCTACCAAAAGTACCGTCGCCCATTGCAGCATAGCCACCACCCATAGAAACCAAGCCGACTTGGATCAGCGTCAGGCCAATCAGAGTTACGACAATGCCAGAGACGAGAGGTGTGATGATGCGACGTGCATGCTCAAGCACACGAGACAGTAAGATCTCGGCAAAGGAGGCAACTAAAATCGTCCCGAAAATCGCCGCCATCATGGTGCTGATGTCCGCGCCACCTGCTTTGAGTGATAAACCCGCACCGATGATTGGACCCAAAAAGTTAAAGCTGGTGCCTTGCACCGATAGCAAGCCGGAGCCGACAGGGCCAAAGGTACGGATTTGGATAAAGGAAGAAACACCAGATGCAAACAGCGACATGCTGATAATGGTGTTGGTTTGATCGGCCGGAACGCCCAAAGATTGGCAAATGATTAAGGAAGGTGTAATCACCGCAACGAACATCGCCAATAAATGCTGAAGTGCAGCAAAAATCGTTTGTGGCAGTGGTGGGCGATCATTTAATTGATAGACCAGTTCCGAAGATCGGTTTGAAGTTGTCATGATTTGTCTCGCTAGTCGCAATGTGTTCCCAGATCTCGCTGAATGGGAGGGCTGGGTGGAGTTGACGTCGTTACCTGTGATTGCTGTTAATCAGTGTCAACTCAGGTTGGTGAAGTGTGATGAGGCACACTCTAGAAATTTTGAGCGCGATTATAGAGAGATTTGTCCAAAAAGCAATCGTTTGCTATTGGTGGCAGCACTAAAAAACGAGCCATTTGGCTTGCTTTAAGATTTACGCTTTGGAGTAGATATCACGCTCGCCTAGCCAGCGTTCGATGATGGCGGCTGCATTGCTTGGGTAATTGTCGTGAATATGACGTGCAATACGCTGAACTTCTGGGATTAAGCGTTGATCTCGAACTAAATCGGCAATTTTGAAATCAGCCAAGCCTGTTTGTTTGGTGCCCAACAATTCGCCGGGCCCGCGGATCTCGAGGTCTTTCTGCGCAATAACAAAGCCATCGTTACTTTCACGCAGCACACCGAGTCGTTTTTGTGCGGTTTTCGACAGGGGGGCGTGGTACAGCAGGACACAGTGACTGGCAACCGAGCCTCGACCGACGCGGCCTCTTAACTGGTGTAATTGAGCCAAACCAAGGCGTTCAGGGTTTTCGATGATCATCAAGCTAGAGTTTGGCACGTCTACGCCAACTTCTATCACCGTCGTGGCTACGAGCAGGTGGAGCTTGTTGTCTTTAAACTCTTGCATGACAGCTTGCTTTTCGGCGGGCTTCATACGACCATGAACTAGGCCAATTTTTACATCTGGCAGTTTGCGCTGCAACTCTTCAGCGGTGTCTGCTGCGGCTTGCGCTTCTAACACTTCTGATTCATCGATCAGCGTACACACCCAATACGCTTGCTTGCCTTCGTTAAGACAAGCGTTTCGTACCCGCTCGACAATGTCGTCACGTTTGGTATCTGGAATGGCGACGGTTTGAATCGGCGTTCGGCCTGGTGGTAATTCGTCTATCACCGACGTTTCCAAATCAGCATACGCTGTCATTGCTAGCGTGCGAGGAATCGGAGTCGCCGTCATGATGAGCTGATGCGGATACGCGCCTTGTTTTGCCCCTTTCTCACGTAACTCTAATCGCTGATGGACGCCAAAGCGGTGCTGCTCATCAATGATGACTAAAGCTAGGTGATGAAATTCCACATGTTCTTGGAAGAGGGCGTGAGTACCCACTATCATTTGCGCTTCACCGCTGGCAATACGAGCCAGTTCCGTCTCTTTGGCTTTGCCCTTGAGCTTACCAGCAAGCCAGCCAACTTGAATGCCCATGGCATCAAACCAGTTGGCGAAATTGATGGCGTGTTGTTCAGCGAGCAGCTCAGTTGGTGCCATTAAGGCCACTTGGTAACCGTGCTCAATGGCTCTGACGGCAGCCAGTGCCGCGACGAGGGTTTTCCCTGAGCCTACGTCACCTTGGACAAGACGCATCATTGGGTGCGGCTTTTCGAGGTCGGATTCAATCTCTTTCACCACGCGTGCTTGAGCATTGGTCGGAGAAAACGGCAGTTGCGCCAACAGCTGTTTTTTCAGTTTGTCACATGGTGCGAGCGGTAAGGCGATATCTTGCTGGCCTTTGCTGCGAACCGCCAACATCGATAAGTTCTGAGCGAGCAACTCTTCCATGATCAAACGGATTTGAGCGGGGTGCTTACCTTCATCAAATTCATCTAAATTAATGGTTGGCGGCGGGCGATGAATGGTGTGCAACGCCTGCGACATAGTAATCTGATGGTTATACAAGCCAGAAGGTAGCAATTCTTGCACTGCCACTTTATCGAGTAGCACCAATGCTTGCTCTGTAAGGTTACGTAAAGTGATTTGACGCAGGCCATCGGTGGTTGGATAAACCGGGGTTAAGCTTTGTTCCACATCTGGCTTTTGTTCACTGGCGTAAAATTTGTAGTCAGGGTGCACAATTTCCAGCCCCATACCACCACGCTTAATTTCTCCGTAAGCGTGTACTAACTTACCCTGTGAAAAATTGTTCTTCATCGCTGCAGTAAAGTTGAAAAAACGCAGCGTGATGGTGCCATTGCCATCACTGATTTTGACTGTCAGCATTTTGCGTTTACCAAAAATGGTATCGACGGTCATGACTTTGCCTTGTACGGCCGCCCAAAGGCCTGCGTGCAGTTTGGCAATAGGATAAATGCGGGTGCGATCTTCGTAGCGTAGGGGCAGGTGGAACAACAAATCTTGAACGCTATGCAAGCCGACTTTAGCGAGTTTTTCTGCGACTTTGGCGCCAACTCCTGATAGAGAAGTTAAAGGAACAGCAGATAGCATTTGGGCAGACATAGAAAGCTCAAGAAAATGGTTAACATAGCAGTATGTTAACCATTGAGCTGTGTTTTTGTACAGGAAAAACTATAAGAAGTGGCGTAGAAAGCGAGGGCTTTCGACGTTATGTTTCAGCTTAAGCTTTTTGCATCTCTTGCCACCACGCCTCATCTGCGATGATTTGACCTTCATCGTCGAGTGGTGGGTATTCCAGTTTCTTGCGTTTCGCTACTTTGGCAAGCACTGGGTGACCACGTTCAAATAAGATGCGATGAATGGTTTCTTTTGGTAGTGCGCTTTCTTCTCGATCATACATGCCTGCCGCTTCACGTTGGCGTTGCGCTTCATACAGAATCACAGCACTGGCGACCGAAACATTCAAAGATTGCACCATTCCAATCATCGGAATAATGATGTCTTGATCGGCGAGTTTTTTCGCTTGTTCAGACGCGCCAATTTTTTCACTACCCAGGATGATTGCAGTCGGTTTGGTGTAGTCGATTTCACGAAAATCGACCGCGCTGTCCGATAAGTTGGTCACCAATACTTGCATGCCTTGGGCTTTGAGCTCGGTAATGGCGGTTTCAATCGAGTTGTGAGTTTCTACTTCAACCCAGTTACGAGCACCTGCAGAAGTGTGGGTTAAAGTGCGCATTTTATCAGGCCAGATAGCATGAACTTTGTGTAAGCCCGTGGCGTCAGCCGTACGAATAACGGCAGAGACGTTGTTAGGTTTGTGAACCTCTTCTAGGCACAAAGTAAGGTCGGTTTGGCGTGCTTTAAGCACCTGATGGATACGGTGGTAACGTTCTAAATTCATAGTAAATAAATAGGGTATAAAAAAATCGCCACCCAGTGCGAGTGGGTGGCGATGAGTTTAGTTCTTTCTTCGTCTGACTCGGGTCGCCTGCGGCATCGCTTTGATTTTTCGCATGATACCTGCAAGGTGGACACGATCTTTGGTGGTCAGCAGAACGGTGACAGTATACAGTCGGCCATCACGTTCTTCGGTCGACAGGCCATGGATATTGGAGCCTGTTTTCGAAATCACGTTGGTCAATTCTGCCAGAGCACCTTGGTGGTTGAGCATGTCGACTTTCAGTTCTGCGATAAACTCTTTGTCGTAATCGTCAGACCACGCAACGGCCATGTATTTGTCCGGCTCTTTTTGGTAACCGCGCACATTTGGACACGTTTCACGGTGAACAACCAAGCCACGGCCAGGAGACACATGCGCAATGATGTGGTCATCTGGAATTGGGTGACAGCAATTAGCAAACGTCAGCAGCAAACCTTCCGCGCCACGAATTGGAAGTTTCTTCTTCGAGTCGGTTGGAATGGAACTGGTTGTCGTTAGTTCTTCAGTATCGCCCAGCAAACGACGAGCAATCACAATACTCATGAGTTCGCCTAAGCCAATTGCTGCGAGTAAATCGTCTGTGCTTTCTAAGCGCAGATCGGTCAGTACTTCTTTAATGTTCTCTGGGTAGATGGAGTCAATCGAGTGACGACCCAAAGCGTGATTCAGTAGGCGGCGGCCGAGCGTGATGGATTCTTCACGACGCATGGTTTTCAGTACTTGACGAATCTTAGTGCGAGCGCGAGAAGTCACGACATAGTTCAACCAAGCGGCATTTGGACGAGCACCTGGCGCACTGATGATTTCTACCGTCTGGCCGTTCTTCAGTGCCTTACTTAGTGGGTAAGGGTTACGGTCAACACGAGCACCAACACAGGAATTACCTACATCGGTATGTACCGCGTAAGCAAAATCTACGGCTGTCGCGCCAAGTGGAAGTTCAACAATACGACCTTTTGGTGTGAAGACGTAAATCTCATCTGGGAATAGATCCGATTTTACGTTTTCAATGAATTCGAATGAGTTACCTGCACTTTGTTGTAGCTCAAGCAAGCTTTGCATCCAACGTTGCGCTTTCACTTGTGCGGTCGTGCCCGACTTATCGCCCTTGTCTTTGTAAGACCAGTGCGCTGCGACACCTTTGTCCGCCATTTGATCCATATCTTCAGTACGGATCTGCACTTCAACAGGCACACCGTGTGGGCCAACCATGGAAGTGTGAAGCGATTGGTAGCCGTTTGCTTTTGGTACCGCGATATAGTCTTTCATGCGACCTGGGCGCGGCTTATACAAGCTGTGCACTTGGCCTAGAACGCGATAACAAGTATCGGCAGTATCAACAACCACTCGGAAAGCGTAGATATCCATGATGGTGTGAAAACGCTGTTCTTTGGTTTTCATCTTGTTGTAGATGGAGAACAGGTTCTTTTCACGACCTACGACGCGTGCATTCAAACCAACATCTTGCAGTCGGCCTTCGATTTCACTGTGAATACGCTGAATCATCTCTTTGCGATTACCGCGAGCCGCTCTCACGACTTCTTTGAGTACGCGATAACGGTTTGGGTACAGCGCTTCGAAACCCAGCTCTTCCAACTCAGTTTTGATATTGTGAATACCAAGACGATGAGCTAATGGGGCATAGATTTCTAGTGTTTCACGAGCGATGCGACGTTTTTTGTCTGGTCGAAGTGCACCTAACGTGCGCATGTTGTGCGTACGGTCAGCCAGTTTGATCAGGATAACGCGGATATCTTGCACCATCGCCAGAACCATCTTGCGAAAGTTCTCAGCTTGAGCCTCTTTCCTGTCACGGAATTTGAGTTTGTCCAGTTTAGATACACCATCAACCAACTCAGCGACGGTGTTGCCGAATTTCTCTTCGAGATCTTCTTTTGTAACGTCACAGTCTTCAATGACGTCATGCAGCAAAGCAGCTTGGAGGGTTTCAATATCGAGGCGCATTTCGGCCAAGATACGAGCCACAGCGACAGGGTGGATGATGTATGGTTCACCGCTAGAGCGGGTTTGCCCTTCATGGGCATCTCTCGCTACCACATAAGATTGACGCAGAGCCTCAATTTGAGGCTCTGTTAGGTATTCTTGGGCAACGTCTTTGAGGCTATCGAATAGATACAAATTATAGGCCCGGGAGGTTGTTGAATTCTAAAGACAGAATTAACGGTTGTGAGCGATGCTGCTTACTGCCGCTAGCTCTGCCGCTTCTTGCTCTTGCTGCTCTTGACGTTCACGAGCGTCTAGAACTTCTTTAGTAATTAAACCTTCTTCGATTTCGCGTAGAGCGATAACCGTTGGCTTATCGTTCTCTTCTGGCACTAGTGCATCTTTACCGCCAGTTTGCATTTGACGAGCGCGGCGAGCCGCAATCAGTACTAGGTCGAAACGGTTGCCAACTTTTTCAACAGCGTCTTGAACAGTTACGCGTGCCATGAGGACTCCAAATAGTTAACTAAATTTTAGAATGACGAGAAAGTATACAACCTAACTACTTTATTTACTAGCAATTAGACAAGCCACAATGTGTGGGCTTTCTCTCTTGTTTATTATGGCTACTTTGCACAATACAAAGTAGCGGAAATTCTGGTTAAACAGACTGACTCTTTGGTGAGAGCTATTCTGCTAATAACGCGTCAAGCATACCTTTATATTTAGCAGCTTGTTTTTCTTCCTTCAATCTTTCTGCACGAAGGATAGCTTTAAAGTCCATTAATGCTGTGTCGAAATCATCATTCACGATGACGTAGTCATATTCGCTGTAATGTGAGATTTCCGATTTTGCTTCAGCCATGCGCTTGGCGATGACTTCTGCGCTGTCTTGACCACGAGTATTTAAACGACGTTCAAGCTCACCGTTTGAAGGTGGCAGAATGAAGATGCTTTTTGCTTCTGGCATTTGCTCTCGAATTTGGCGAGCACCTTGCCAGTCGATATCTAGGAATACATCGATGCCTTTCTCTAGCGTTTCTTCAATCCATACGCGAGACGTACCGTAATAGTTACCAAACACTTCGGCGTATTCTAGGAAGTCGCCTTTAGCAATCAGAGTTTCAAACTCTTCTTTTGCGACGAAGTGGTAGTGGACACCGTCTTCTTCACCAGGACGCATGTTGCGAGTAGTGTGAGACACAGACACTTTCATTGCGTATGTTGGATTACGTTCCAACATTGCTGAGATCAAGCTAGATTTACCTGCGCCGCTAGGTGCAGATACGATATAGAGAGTACCTTTGCCCATTGTACTGTTCCACTTTTGATTGGATTGATTGAGTGCCGAAGGAAAGTTTCGACAGTCTTATAACGATAGCACTGGCGGCAAGGAATCAGCCATTATGGAAATGGTGATTGGTGATAATCCCGCCAGAAAAATGGAGGCGAAGAGTATCATGATCTCTATGTGGTTACCAGTTGATCTTTTGGTCCGCATCCCCATCAATGACAACGGATTGAGAACTGAAAAACGACGAAAAAAGGGGAAGCTTTCACTTCCCCAGGCGTGCGACTGACTCACACTTAATTTTCGCGCCATGATAAATGCATGACTTACCCTTGTGACTCTAGGAAATTAATCCAAGGGCTCGCCATTGCTCTCATATCCGGAGATTGAGCCGCACTTTTCATTGCTTTTAGAGCATTACTCGGTTGGTTTAACTCAAAATATGCCATGCCACGAATGTAAGAGAGCTCTCCTTTTTGTTCGTGCTTAGCATCTGGGGCGGCGTTTTGCGTAAACTTCGTCGCCTCCGTATATTGCTTGTCTAAAATCATTAGACGAGCAATTTTTATTTGAGTTTTTGCTTGTGGAGCAAGATTGTAAGCTTGTTGATAGACGTCGATAGCCTGTTCAAGTTCTTGTGCTTGCTGCCAAAACGAACCAAGTGTTTCCAAATTTTTTGCGTTGCGCTCTACATGACCATTATCAAAGGCTGCTTGAAGTGTTTTCGCTGCGCGGAAAGGCACTCCTTGATAAGCTTGGAAGTTTACTAAACGCAGGTATTCTTTCTCACCTTCTAAGAGACCCATCTTATGAGCCATTTCTAGTGTTGAAAGGGCATTGCGCTCTTGATTTAACTCCATGTAAATACCAGACAATTGAGTCCAGTAACGCTTATTTTTTGGATATTTAGTGGTTAATATTTTCAATACACCCGCAACGCTCTTGAACTGCTTAAGTTCATAATGCGCAGACATCAGTAGCTGATACCAAGATTCACTAGGTTCTTTACTCATAGCGATTGCTTGGTTAGCTGGTGGAATCGCGTTTTTGTAATCTTCTAGCTGAACATAAGCACTCGCTAGAGTGATGTATGCATGCGCTTGTGGCTTTTCTTCGGTGGTTTCTGCAATTTTGAACCACTCATTCATGGTTGCTACTGACTTTTTAAATTGCCCTTCGGCTAAGTAAAGCTGCGCCAAGCTATAACGAACTTGCTGGGCTACAGGCACTGGAAGTGCGTTTAAACTTAACGCATCAGCAAAATACTTTGCTGCTTTCGGGTAGTCATCTTGCAGAGAGTACAAAAAGCCCATCTGTTGCAGTAAGACTGCACGGTCATATTGTTTTTTGCTTGTACTACTTAATGCTGAGTTCAATTTAGAAAGGGCATCAGCGTACTTTTCTGTAGCAATGAGTTCCTGAACTTTGTTTACCGTTCGAAACGTTTTGTCTGACAACTCCGGAGTGTTGGCAAAACCAGACGCGCCATACGCGCCTGACAATAACACTAGAGAAGCCAACAGTTTGGTATATGCTTTCATACGTATGACTCCTTAGTTTGTAGAGAACTCAATTTCTTGAGAAAGGCGAGAGCTAACCGCTTTACCATCAACCATTTTGGGTTTGAAGGTCCACTTAGATACGGTTTTCTTCGCGGCTTGTCCCAAGCCCAACTTACGTGGTGTCTCTTTTAAAACTTTGACGTCCTCGACGCTACCACGTTCGTTAACAGTAAACTCTACAAGTACGATACCTTTCTCAAGTCCAGAACGGGCAGCCTTACGAGGCATCTGAGGTTGGAATGTTGCTAAAGGCACAGGGCCTCCGCTACCTGCCAGTCTCGCTCCGCCACCTTGGCTGTAATGACCGAGCACTGAGCCACCAGTGACGTTAACTGGTAGATCGAGTTTTGGCATATCCATTGGAACTTGGTCCATCACCGGTTTTACTGTCGACGTCACCTTCATTTCTGGTGGCGGCGGCGGACGCTTAGGTGGTGGCGGTTTCGGGAGTTCGCGTTTTTTCTCCTGTACTTTTTCGTCCGGTTTAATGCGAATGAAATCGACCATACGCTGATCATCATTCGACACTAGCTCGTGGCGCTCTTTGTTTACCAGCTTGTCCATCCCCCAGAACAATCCGAGGGAGACAATGAGCGCCAGTGCAATTGAGGCCAGATACCGCATAAGCTTAATCCTTATTCGTTGCGGCAATGGAGATGCTTTCGACACCTGCCATCTTAATCTGGTCCATAACCTTCACGACTACCCCTGCATTGGCCTCGGTATCCGCTTGGATAACAACAGCGCCATCAGGGCTTTCTGCGCGAAGACGTTCGATGTTGGCGCGAACAGCGTCGACTTCAATGCGTCGTTTATCAACCCATACGTCTCCAGCGGCACCGATGGCAACCATAATGTTCCCTTTCTTCACGGTTTGTGCTGAGCTTGCTGTTGGGCGGTTTACTTCCAAACCTGCTTCTTTAACGAACGATGTTGTTACGATAAAGAAGATCAACATGATGAATACGATGTCGAGCATCGGTGTCATATCGATAGCTGTTTCGTCACTGCTATCACTGCTATAGCGTCTTTTCATGACCTATACCTCTAATTCCATTTACTCAGGCAATATGCTTTAGCTTATCTTCCAGCTTTTGCGTTGTGACTTTGGCTAAATGATCAAGACGTGAACTAAAGAACAGTCCTGACAGAGAAGCCACCATCCCGGCTAAAGTTGGGATTGTTGCCTTTGAGATCCCCGAGGCCATTGCTCGAGGGCTTCCTGTTCCGGTTACCGCTAAGATGTCGAATACTTGGATCATGCCGACTACGGTGCCGAGCAGGCCAAGTAGGGGACAAAGCGCAATCAGTACTTTAACGATTGGTAGCCCCTTTTTATTCTCAATATCCTGACGAGATACAATTTCTTGTCGGATCATCTTTGCGTTCCAGCTTTGATGTTCTGAACGCTCACTCCAAAGAGTCACGGCTTTTTTAGCGGCTCTTGGAGCGACGGCGGCAAAGTAGAACCAGCGTTCTAGCAGCACTGCCCATAACATGAAGCTGAGGATGAAGATAGCGACGAGTACATCGCCACCCATTCCCAAGAAGCGCCTAATTGATTCAAGTTCTCCAACTAACCACCACATAACGCCTCCTTAGCTTTCGGCTTTATGTAGTTTTTCCTGATAGCGAGCGATGAAACCTGCACTCTGTTCTTCAAGAGTTTGAACCAAACGACGACCTTTACTGTGTACGATGGTGTAAAGGAACAGTAGAGGAATTGCGACAACCAGACCTAGCATGGTGGTTACCAATGCTTCAGAAATACCGCCAGCCATTAGTTTCGGATCGCCGGTACCAAATAGCGTGATTGCCTGGAAGGTACCGATCATACCCATTACTGTACCTAGTAGACCCAGTAGTGGTGCTACAGAAGCAAACAGTTTGATTGAGCTGATAAAGCGTTCAATGCTTGGTGCATTGCGTAGGATGATTTCGTCCAACTTCGCTTCCAGATCTTCAAGGTTGTCGCCTTTGTGATCTTGGTAAGCTTGGATAACTTCACCTAGAGGGTTGCCAGGGATAACTGTGTCTGATTTCGCCTGTTTACGCATTTTGCCACCGATGATCTGAAGGCGTAGGAAGCACAATAGCGCGATGATGACACCAACAGCGCCCATTGCTAGGATGACGTAACCAACGATACCGCCTTGGTCAATACGCTCCTGAACGGTAGGGCTCTGTACTAGTAGCGATAGAATTACGCCACGAGATGGATCAAGGAATAGCGGCTCATAAGTGCCTTTTGCTGATTCAAAACCAGCCACTTGGCTTGTGATGTTCTTGCTTGGCTGACGTGATAGTTCTTCGAACTTGCCAGTTTGAGGTACGTAAATGACGTATTTGCCATCTGCAATTGCGTTAAATTCACCTACTAGCGTTACGTCGCGAACGGCTTCTTTACCTTCACCGTAAACAACCGTTGCTTGTGTTGTTGATGTATCACCAGATACGACAACTTGTTGAAGAATAGTGTGCCAGAAAGTTTCTAACTCTTGTGTTGATGGTAGTTCTTTACTTTCTGCTAATTTAGTTAGCAGCGCATCGCGCTCTGGGAACTGAACTGCGTTTTGTGAAGCTGCAAATAGGCCTTTAAATTCACCTGCGTACTGACGAACCACACCAAACATTTCACCCAAGGTACCGGAGCGAACACGCAGTGTTTCGGTTAGTTCAGTTAGTTGCTTGTCATTTTCGTCGAAAGTAGCTTTCAGTTGATCGCCAAGCGCTTGCTGTGCAGCTAGCTCTTCACGAGCCTGTTGTAATAATACAGCTTGTTGGTCACGATCGCGCTTGAACACAGCTTCACGTTCTTTGTTTTCTTTTGATTCTACAATGCTTTCTGATTTTACGTTTTTTAGTAGTTCAGAAAGCGTTTGTGGGGTTTCAGCTTGAACGCCACAAACCATAAATAAGCTGGCTAGTAGACCAGCGGCTAGAGTTTTGAATCCTTTCATCTCTTATTCCTCCCCAGCAAATACAGGCAATTTGATTAGCGCTGGTGGCGCTTGCTTCTTCGCAATACGAAGGCCTTGCTGTACCGCAATACGGTAGCTTTCAGGTAGTGTCTCCCATTGACGTGTTTGTTGGTTCCACATACCTGTTTCACCGCCGTCTGGAGACTGGAATAGAAGTGCTGTACGACCAATACGTAAGAAATCGTACGTTACGATTTCGCCGTTACGATCTAAGCTCGCTTTGTAAGACTCAATTGAGCGAGAGAAGCCTTCTTCAATTTGGTACGCTTCCATCACTTTACGGAATTTCTCAGAAGTCGTTACGTCTGCGCGATCCATCAGGCGGCGTAACTCTTGAACGCGTTTGTTGCGTTCTTCTTTTTGGAAAGGCAAATCGAGTGTAACGAACTCATCTAGCGCATCGATCATTTTTAGTGTTAGAGGAACAACTTCTGTTGCCGTTTGATCGATTTGAGCAATTTGGTTATTCAATGAGTCCAGTTCGCCCTGTTGCGATTGAACCATTCGATTAATTTGCTCGTTGTAGACTTTCATACTATCGATTTGACGAAGTAAGCCCTTATATTCTGCCAACATACCTTCTGTGCTTTCAGCGTAAGTATCGATTTTTTGCTGAGAAGCTTGAGAAGACTTCGTTGTTTGTGCTTGATTGGCGACTACGGTTCCAGAGTCTGCAGCAATCGCTGCACCACTTACCGAGAGAATCGCGGCAGTAACTGCACTTACGCCAAATTCCTTTAACGTCATAGTAGCATCCTTGTTAGTGTAAATAGTCAGTCGAATAGGGCGCAGGAAATACTCCTGCGCCAAAGGTTTTAATTAAAAGTTTTGAGAGTATTTCAAGAAGTAAACGCGGCCTTGAATGCTGTATAGGTCTGAGTTGTAAGTTACACCATCAGATTCAAATGCAGGATCTTCATCAGTAAGGTTACGAACACCTGCCGTGAATTTTGCATCCCACGGAGCTAGGTAGTTGTACGCAATGTTCCACGTTGTTTGTGAAGATATGTGACCGATTTTATTGTAGTTGTCGTCAACATCTTGAGCTTGGTCTGCGATGTGGTCTGCAGATAGATAGATGTCATGGTCTTCTAGGAAGTTTAAGCCAACACCAGTGTTAAAACGGTACTCAGGCAAACCATTACGACCTACTTGATTATTTACTGGGCCACCAACGTATTCAGGTGTGCTGTAGTCCAGAACATAGCTTCCCATGAAGTCGTAACGAACTGTCGCAAAATCAAAGTCGTAACTGTAGCCGACTTTGAGGTCGATACCTGAAGTATCGAGTGTACCTAAGTTTTGCAGCCCCGCTGTTGCTTCAATGATGCGGCCATTTGCATCACGGATGATGTTCGGGTTAGAAACACCAGAGCTACGCTCTTCGTCGATCATGCTTTGCAGAGTATTCAGTGTGATCATGTCATCAATACTGATGTTGTAGTAATCCACTGTTACGTCTAGGTCGTCGATTGGTGAGTAGCTCACACCAAAGTTAAACGATACTGATGTTTCTGCTTCTAGATCTTCGTTTGCTGTACGAGTTACATCATATTGAGTTTCTGGACAGTCTGCGTATGCAATACCATTTGCTGAACAGTAGCTGTAGTCTTTTGCGAAGTCTGACGAGTAGCTGTCAGCCGCGTAAAGGTCAGATAGTGTTGGAGCACGGAAACCCATACCAGCACCAGCACGGAACATCAGATTATCAAGAGGCTGGTAACGGAAAGATACTTTTGGCGAGATCTCATCACCGAAGTCGCTATAGTGGTCGTAACGAGCCGCAATGTTCATTTCCAGCTCATCAGTAAACGCGATCATAGATTCTGCGTAAAATGCATAAGTTTCTCGATCGCCACCCGCAGAGTTACCAGCACTACCGATGATGTTGCCTGCTTCACTTTGTGGGTCGTATTTATCGAAGTAATCGTAAGTGGTAAATTCAGCACCAACATACAATGGAATAGTGATGTCACCAACTTCTGCTAGGTCAAATTGAAGGCCGCCAGAAAACTGATGCATTTCCATTTGGGATTCACGACTAGTACCTGCAGACAACTGATTTGTTGCATCTGCACTGAACTCGCCATTCACAAACTGACCTGATTCAACTAGGTTCGATGCCGCTGAACCGAATACGTAACCAGTACCAACTTCATTACTGTTAGAGAAGTTTAAGTGGTAACCAGCTTCCCAAATTACCTCACCGAAAGAGTCGGTATAAAGCGTGCCATCAAGACCTGCTTTGAAATCAGCTTGGAAATCTTTAACTGTAGTATCACGAGTTCCCACGTTGTTAAAACGGTAGTATACAGAAGCTGGACCTTTGGTTGTATCAAGGCCATTCTCTGCGAAGAAATCAGCGCCACCACTCGTGTTAGGATCTACGTCGAATGAGCCTGCTGCAGGTGCGAAACGACCAAAACTTTCATTGCGGCTTAAAAGCATTTGTGCATTAAAAGTAGTGTCGTCAGACAAGAAGATATTACCGTTCATAAATACGGTATTACGTTCTAAAGATGCCGTTTGAGCTGCTTCCGATGTGTAGTCGTAGCCACAGATATCGCCCAAACCAGGGTAGTTTGTTAAGCCTACAAAACCTTTTGAAGGATCACATGACGCGTTAGTGTCGTAGCCCTTAAGTGCTTTCAACTCGCCATCATGGTAAACGTTGCGACCAAAGATACTAACGCCTGACATATCGAAATAGTTTGCAGAGCCGGTGTTGGTTGAACTTAGGTAATCACGATCGCGTTGGTAGATTTCGTCTTTGCTATCATGCTCGAAAGAGAACATGATGTTGCCTTTCTCACCGCTTGTGCCCATCACGAGTGCAACGTTTCCTTCGTCGCCGCCGTCTTGACTTGGAATGCCAGAACCCACGCTTACGTTGATACCATCAAATTCTTCTTTAAGAATGATGTTTACTACGCCTGCTACAGCATCAGAGCCGTATACAGCAGAACCGCCGTCAGCCATCACTTCAACGCGTTCTACGATTGCCGATGGAATTACGTTGATGTTTGCAGCGCCACCACCCATGGTTGCAGAGCCTGGTAGACGTTTGCCATTAATCAAAACTAGAGTACGAGAAGAGCCCAAACCACGTAGAGACATGGTTGCTTGGCTTTGCCATGAGCTGCCTGAACTTTCACTGTAAGAACCAAATGAGTTAAAAGATGATTTACGCAATACATCGGCAATCGATACGTCACCAGCGCGTTCAATTTCAGCTCGACCAATTACTGCTACTGGAGTGCTTCCTTCCATAGATGCGCGCGTTAGGCGCGAACCAGTAACTTTCATCTTTTGAAGTTTTTCAACTTGTTGCTCTTCTGCCTGTGCTGTTAGAGGGGCCACTGCTGCCGCTGTCCCCAAAGCAAGACTGATCGCAACAGATAAAGCGGTTGTGTTTTTATACATCCTTGTTGCTCCGATTATTATTATTTCCTATGTCTGGTCGCATAGCGACCAAATGTGACGTTAATATTTCGTTAACGGTCGGCCAATGTATAACCGAGAAGAAAAAAGGAAGTCAAACCAGTGGTAAACGGAGATGTGGAAATGTAAAAAAGATGTAAACAACTAAAAGTGATTTAAATCACGGAATAATTTACTGTGTAGGTTCTATAAATCGAGATCAAATTTTAATAAAACACCGTATTTTGTGTTTCTTGTAAACTTTAATGACATATATTGCCTATGGTTTTTAAGCGGGTAATTGAATCTGAAAATACTCATTTATCCAGTGAATTATTCTAAAGGTGGAATTTTATCGAATGCTAACCATGTTGACTTGGTTGCACTGGGTGGTATCAAAATATGATACCCATTGCTGTAAAAGGGCTCACTCGTATTTTTCAGTCAAATGTAACCACAGCTTATGTGTCTATTTATTCTTGCTATGTGCATTTTTATATAGGGTTTTGGCTCTAAAGTGCCTAGATTGATATTCTGCAGGAATTCTTTTTGTGGTTTTTTATAATTTTTTACAAAAACATTTCTGTTTTTCGACATCGGAGGAAGTTTGTCATGTTTTGGTTTCAAACACTTGAAGCTGATGTGGATTCAAGATAAATATGACGCTGAAATTATTGCCGTAGAAGAAAAAACTAGTTATTGAATCGCAGGGAGTGTGTTTCAACAGCTTTAGTTACTACGCGGATAGATATGCACCATTTTGGGCCGGAAACTTCCCACCAAACCCGCCTAATTTGGACAGTAGACAAGGAGCAAGTTGTATATGCTGTCGTACTTTTTACGCCGTTTAGCGTTAGTCATTCCGACGTTTCTCGGTATCACCATTCTTATCTTTGCCATCACTCGATTTGTACCGGGTGGGCCAGTTGAACGCATGCTGTCACAAATGCAGTCTCAGGGAGACGGCGCAGCATCGATGACGTCAGCGGGTGGCAATACTGCACTGTCTGATGAGCAAATCGCTGAGCTAAACGCATTCTACGGGTTGGATAAACCTGTGATGGAAGCTTACGTTGATTGGTTGAGTCGATTAGTAACGTTGGACTTGGGTGAATCAACGCGTTATTACGAACCAGTATCGGATATGATTGCAGAGCGTCTGCCTGTTTCGCTGTTCTATGGTGGCATGACTTTCTTTATCAGCTACTTCATCTCGATACCGCTTGGCTATTACAAAGCCCTCAAGCACGGTTCTGTGTTTGATTCTACCTCCTCCATTTTGATATTCGTCGGTTATGCCTTGCCTGGCTATGTGGTTGGCGTGTTATTGATTACTTTGTTTAGTTATCACTTGGAATGGTTCCCTATGGGGGGCTTTGTCGGTGATGATTTCGATGACTATGAAACCTTCTTTGAACGCGCAAAAGACGTGATGTGGCATGCTGTGCTTCCGCTGATCTGTTACTTGATTGGTGATTTCGCAACGCTCACCATGACGATGAAAAATAACCTGATGGAAAACTTATCATCGGATTACATCCGTACCGCGATCGCAAAAGGCTTGCCGTTTAAGAAAGCGGTACGCAAACACGCGCTACGCAATAGCTTAATTCCAATTGCTTCTCACTTTGGCAACTCACTGTTGTTCTTCATGACAGGGGCATTTTTGATCGAAGTTATCTTCAACATCGACGGCATTGGTTTATTAGGTTACGAATCCATTATGGAGCGTGATTACCCAGTAGTGATGGGCATCGTTGCTATCAACGCGGTATTGCTGCTGATCGGTAATATTATTTCGGATATCTGTGTTGCTTTAGTCGACCCACGTGTGAAGTTTGGAGCGTAATATGATTAAAGTAAGTCCATTAACTCAAAAGAAAATCCGTCACTTTAAAGAAATTAAACGTGGTTATTGGTCGTTTGTGATCTTATCTATCATGTTGATTCTTTCACTATTTGCCGAGCTGTTAATCAACAGTAAAGCGTTGATGGTGAAGTACGATGGTAGTTACTACTTTCCGGTTATCAGTGACGTTCGTTTAGGTAGCGAGTTTGGTCAAGATTCTTCAAGTGAAGCTGATTACCGAGTTCTCCAACAAGTCTTTGAGGAAGAGGGGGGGGACAACTTTGTGATTCTACCTATCGTTCCTTGGAACCCATACGAACAAGACTTCAGTGGCGATTTCCCTCCGACCGCGCCAAGCGCTGAGAATAAACACTATCTAGGTACTGACGTTATTGGTCGCGATATTTTAGCGCGCTTGGTGTATGGCTTCCGTACTGCGATGGGGTTTGCGTTGTTAACGATGGCGGTGTCCTACGCTATTGGTACCGCTGTAGGCTGTGCCATGGGCTTCTGGGGAGGCAAGTTCGACCTATTTGTCCAACGTTTGATTGAGGTTTGGTCAATGGTGCCGTTCCTGTACGTCATTATGATTTTGGTGTCCATCGTTCAACCGACTTTCACGCTCTTTGTCGCCATCAACGTGTTGTTTGGATGGATGGGGATGACATGGTACATGCGTACCATGACTTATAAAGAATCTGCACGCGAATACGTAATGGCAGCTCGTGCGTTGGGTGCCTCGACAGGCCGAATCCTGTTTAACCATATTCTGCCAAATACCATGGTCATGATTGTTACCTTGGCGCCATTTACTATTGCCGCCAACATCACCGCACTGACAGCGCTTGATTATCTTGGTTTAGGCTTGATGCCACCAACACCAAGCTGGGGTGAGTTACTGCAGCAAGGTAAGTCCAACTTGGACTCGCCATGGATTGTGGCGTCTGTTGTGACTTCCATTGTACTGGTACTAGTGATGGTCACCTTTATCGGTGAAGCGATTCGAGCGGCATTCGACCCGAAAAAATTCACACGCTATGTTTAAGCATGCATTGTGAGCAAAACATAAAAAAGGGAAGTTTTATGAAAAGAATAATTTTAGCGTCCACGCTAAGCGCCCTAAGTTTTGGTGCGATGTCAGCTACGCTACCGACTGACTTAAACTGGCAAACGAACTGGGATGAGCCTCAATATGGCTCTCCTGAAGCAAAGCGTGGCGGGACTTACCGCACTTTCATGTCGAGCTTTCCTCAGACTCTACGCAGTGTTGGTCCTGATGCAAACTCTGGTTTACGTTCTTTCATCTTGGATGAAACGCCAGGGTTGGTGGTTCGCCACCCAGATACGCTTGAATTCATCCCTGAGCTAGCCAATGAGTGGGCATTAGCGGGTGACAATAAAACGGTTTATTTCAAACTGAACCCACAAGCTAAATGGTCGGATGGCAAGCCAGTCACGGCAGACGATTTTGTTTTTATGCTTAAGTTTTACCGCTCGAAAGACATTTTAGAGCCTTGGTACAACGACTATTACAACAAAACGGTTGCTGATGTTATCAAATTTGACGATCACACCTTCGCCGTGAAGGCCGCGAAAGAGCTCAATCCAGAAGAGTTGTTGTTGAGAATGGGGGCGCTACGTCCTCGTCCTGCTCATTTCTATGCGAATCCGAAGAAAGACGAGAACGGTGACGGCATTCATGATGATTTTGTGCGCTACTACAACTTTAAAAGTGAACCAACCACCAGCGCTTATTACTTAGCCGACGTCAAAAAAGGTAAAAGCGTTACCTTTAAGCACGTAGGTGAGGACTGGTGGGGTTATACCAATAAGTACTACGAGAATCGCTATAACGTCGACAAAATTCGTATCACGGTTATCCGCGATAGTGATATTGCGATGAAGCACTTCGAAAAAGGTAAGTTGGACGCATTTGGATTGGTTTTGCCAAGTCTATGGCATGACAAATCCAATACTGCCCCTTATCAAAAGGGTTACATTGAGAAGTTCTGGGGTTACAACCAATATCCAGTTGGTGCTGGTGGCGTGTGGATAAACACGGCCATGCCTCTACTTGATGACTTAAACATTCGCAAAGGGATCACTTACGCGACAGATTTCGACGGCATGATCGAGAATGTTATGCGTGGAGACTACAGCCGTAAACCCAACCCAACGGGCTTTGGGCATGGTAAGTACACGTTGCCAGATGTGAAAGCGCCAAAGTTTGAACCAGAAAAAGCGGCGGCAGCGTTTGAAGCTGCAGGCTTCGATAAGATTGGTTCCGATGGTATTCGCGTGAATGATAAAGGTCAGCGTTTGAGCTTTGAATTGACGTACTCCTCTCCAGTTCATACACCGCGTATTGCTTTCTTACGTGAACAGGCAAAATTGGCAGGGTTGGACATTGAGCTGAAGCTGATTGATGGTTCATCGATGTTCAAGTATGTGCGTGAGAAAAAACACGAACTTGCTTTCTTTGATATGGGGACTTCGGAAATCCCAACTTATTGGGAATACTTCCATTCCGTGAACGCGAACAAACCACAAACGAACTCATTCACTAACTACAGCACGCCAGAGCTAGATGAAAAGATCATTGCGTATCGCTTTAACATGGACATGGATAAGAAGATCCAACTAGGTCATGAGATTCAGCGAGACATTATTGATGCGCACGTGATTGTCACTGGCTACATGGTACCTTACGTTCGTTATGGACACTGGCGTTGGTTGAAATTGCCAGAGAAACCAATGAATCGAATGACAGAAGCGTTGTTCAGTGGCGGAATTATCGGTGATGGCACGTATTGGATCGACAAAGACGTGAAGAAAGAAACCCAGAAAGCGATGAAGTCGGGTAAAACCTTTGAACCGGTTGTTGTCGTTGATGACACGTATAAGCTGTAAGGATGTGTTATGGAAAACGATGTAATTTTGAGTGTAAAAGATCTCGAAGTGGAATTCATCACGGATGATGGCCCGGTAAAAGTACTCCATGGCGTGAACTTTGATGTTCGCGCAGGACGAACGCTCGGTCTCGTTGGTGAATCTGGCAGTGGTAAGAGCGTGACCTCCATGTCCATCATGGGATTGTTGCCAAAGCCTTACGGCAATATTGTTAATGGTGAAGTTAACTACCGAGGTACCAATCTGGTGTCGCTACCAGCGGAAGAAATGTACGCCATGCGCGGCGACCGCATTTCGATCATTTTCCAAGACCCAATGACGGCGTTGAATCCAGTGCATACCATTGGCCGCCAACTGTGCGAAGTGTTGGAATTACACCGTCCTGAGTTAGGTAAAAAAGAGCGCGAATCCTACGCGGTAGAAATGCTGGCTAAAGTGAAAATTCCAATGCCAGAAAAGCGCCTCAACGAATACCCGCACAACCTATCTGGTGGTATGCGCCAGCGCGTGATGATCGCAATGGCACTCGCATGTAAACCAGATATCTTGATTTGTGATGAGCCAACGACGGCATTGGATGTAACGGTACAGGCGTCTATCCTTGAACTAATGAATGAACTTCAAGAAGAAACGGGCATGGCAATGATTTTCATTACCCATGATTTAGGCGTAGTAGCTGAAGTATGTGATGACGTTGCGGTAATGTATGGTGGTCGTATTGTCGAAAAAGCGGAGATTTTTGAGCTGTTTGACAATCCGCAGCACCCTTACACGGAACGTTTGATGGGCTTAATGCCAAGCTTGGACAACGCACCTAAGCAGATGATTGATATCAAACCAATCGATGCCAGCATGTTTGCGAGCTAACTGGTGCAAAGTGAACAAGTCATAAAAGAGGATGTTATGGCCAAAGAAGTATTAAGAATTGAAAATCTTAAGCAGCACTTTGTATCTGGTAAAGGACTGTTTAAGAAGGGCTACACGATCAAAGCTGTAGACGGCGTTTCCTTGTCGGTTTCAGAAGGAGAAACATTGGGACTCGTTGGTGAATCTGGCTGTGGTAAAAGTACCTTAGGACGTACGATTCTAAAATTGTACGAGCCAACGGAAGGTAAGATTTTCTTTGAAGGCAAAGACATCACAAAGTTCTCTGTCAAAGAGATGCGCTCGTTGCGTAAAGACATGCAGATTGTCTTTCAGGACCCAATGGAGTCACTTAACCAGCGTCACACCATTGGTATGATTTTGGAAGAGCCGTATATCATCCATAAAATAGGCACTCCTACAGAGCGTAAACAATGGGTGAAAGAGCTGTTGGTGAAAGTTGGCTTGCCTGAAACGGCTGTGAACCGTTATCCGCACGAATTCTCTGGTGGCCAGCGTCAGCGTATTGGTATTGCTCGTGCGATAGCACTGAAGCCAAAGCTGTTGATTTGTGATGAATCAGTATCTGCACTGGATGTATCGGTTCAGGCGCAAATTCTCAACTTGTTGCTGCAACTTCAACAAGAAATGAACCTTGCCATCATCTTCATCTCTCACGATTTGTCGGTGGTTAAGCATGTCTCCGATAAAGTTGCGGTGATGTACTTTGGTAAAGTGGTGGAAGCGGGGAATGCGAAAGAAATTTACGCGAACCCACAAAACGATTACACCAAGAAACTGCTCTCCGCGATTCCGATTACCCATCCTAAATATCGCAAGAAAAAGCGTTTAGCAGAAAAAAAGCAGCAAGTGGCGTAAGCCGTGCCACCATCGCATTCAAGAAAACACGCTCCGTTAAATAAACGGGGCGTTTTCTTATGTATCCTTTTTTATCTTGCATGCTAAACTCAAAGCTTATCTCTTTGGTTTTGCTTGGATAATTGGCTATGCCATCAAATTTACCTAAATCGTTCAGTCGCCCATTTTTAAAGATGTTCCACATCTTAGAAGCAGTTCTGTTGGTCGCTATTACCTTGGCAACTATTTATGCCATGGCTCAAGAGTTCATTCACGTCTTTGTTGAGAAGCGAGTGCTGTTGACGGACATCTTATTGATGTTCATCTATCTTGAGGTTTTAGCGATGGTGCAGCAGTTTGTGATGAACGGTAAGATCCCCGTTCGCTATCCTATCTATATCGCGATGATGGCCATTGCTCGCTACATCACCTTAGGTATGAAAGAGTTGGATGCCACTTTGGTGGTTTGGCTTTCTATAGCGGCGTTTATCTTGGCGGCAGCGACCTTGGTGATTCGCGTTGGACACCACTATTGGCCGTATGTTGACAACCGAACCTTGGAAAAAGACGAATAAAATAAAGCCCCGCATTAAGCGGGGCTTTCAATATGTAATCTAAATGTTTTTAGATTATTCGATGTTTTGGATCTGTTCGCGCATTTGCTCGATCAGAACTTTCAGTTCAACACCCGACGCAGTGATGTCGGTGCTGATCGATTTAGAAGCGAGCGTGTTTGACTCACGGTTGAATTCTTGCATCATGAAATCCAGACGACGACCAACTGCGCCACCTTTTTTCAGGATGTTGGTCGTTTCTTTCACGTGAGAATCCAGACGATCTAGCTCTTCTGCAACGTCTGACTTTTGCGCTAGCAAGATAAGCTCTTGTTCTACACGAGAAGCATCCAGTTCAATTTTCGCATCTTCAAATTTTGAGAATAGACGTTCACGTTGCCATTCTAGGATTTCAGGCATGCGAGCACGAACTTTCACCACTTCTGCGGTAATCGCGTCTAGGCGTTGTTCGATCAGCGCTTTCATGTTGTCGCCTTCACGGCCACGCGCTTCAATAAATTCACTAATTGCTTCATCAAATGCAGCAAGCAGCTCTTTGTTGACCTCATCCATGTTTTGCTCAGGAGTTTCCATCACACCAGGCCATTGCATGACTTGAAATGGATTGATGCGGCTAAGCTCACCAGTCATGTGCATAACTTGTTCAGCAGCTTTAATCACTTGGGTTGCCAACGCTTCATTGATGCTAAGCTCGGCTTTTGCTGCAGGGTTCGCTTCGAAACGAAGGCTACATTCCACTTTTCCTCGCGCTAGACGTTTACGAAAACGCTCGCGTAGAACTGGTTCTAAAGCTCGGAATTGTTCTGGCATGCGGAAATAGGTTTCTAGGTAACGCTGGTTTACACTGCGGATTTCCCATACCGCTGAGCCCCAATCGCCTTTTACTTCTTTGCGCGCATACGCAGTCATACTGTAAATCATCGAATTTTCCTGTCTTCATTTTTTGAAAATTACCTAGAGAGTGTATCACGGAGCGAGAAGAGGTGCGCGGGCTGTCTTACATCAGTGTCTCGCAAATAGGTTCCCAGGAAATGTTTAGAGGGAGTGAAGCTGTGACCTAGGAATCCGAAATCGATTCCGCTATAATCTTCGCCCAACCAAATCGTCTTCTCCTCATTATTTAAGGTAGATGCCCATGCGTCCAAACGATCGCAAGGCGGATCAAGTTCGCCCAATCAAAATTACTCGTAACTACACGGCTTACGCTGAAGGTTCAGTGTTAGTTGAGTTCGGTAACACCAAAGTGTTGTGTAATGCGACCGTCGAAGAATCAGTGCCACGTTGGTTAAAAGGCCAAGGTAAAGGCTGGGTGACCGCTGAATACGGCATGCTACCTCGTGCGACTCACTCGCGTACTCGCCGTGAAGCGGCAAACGGTAAGCAGGGGGGCCGTACAATGGAAATCCAACGCCTTATCGCGCGTAGCCTACGTGCAGTTGTCGATTTGCAAGCTATGGGCGAATTCATGATCACGGTTGACTGTGATGTAATTCAAGCTGACGGCGGCACACGTACTGCATCAATCAGTGGTGCAAGCGTTGCAATGGCAGATGCATTCCAACACCTTGTCGATAGCGGCAAGCTAAAAGCAAACCCAATGAAAGGTCACGTAGCGGCAGTATCAGTTGGTTTGCTTGGTGATGAAGTGCTGTGTGACCTTGAGTACGTTGAAGATTCAGCCGCAGACACCGACATGAACGTTGTGATGACAGAAGAAGGTAAGATGATTGAGATTCAGGGCACCGCAGAAGGTGAACCGTTCAGTCATGAACAGCTGATGGCATTACTCGAGTCGGCGAAAGTCGGCATTACGGAAATCGTCGCGGCGCAGAAGGCGGCGTTAGCCAATTGATTTAAATAGCTCCCATTATGGGGGCTATTTTTTTATCTCGGGAATAGAGAATTGAATGATTGCCGAGAAGAGATAAAAGAAACCAAGGACATAGAGAGAAAATAATGAAAGCATACCAGCGTGAATTTATTGAGTTTGCACTTGAGAAAGAAGTTCTTAAGTTTGGTGAGTTTACTTTGAAATCTGGCCGTAAAAGCCCGTACTTCTTTAACGCTGGTCTTTTCAATACAGGCCGTGACCTAGCGCGTCTTGGTCGTTTCTACGCGGCAGCACTTGCGGATTCTGGTATCGAATTCGATGTTCTATTCGGCCCTGCATACAAAGGGATTCCAATTGCGACAACTACGGCGGTTGCACTTGCGGATCACCACGATATCGACACGCCTTACTGCTTCAACCGTAAAGAAGCAAAAAATCACGGCGAAGGCGGTAATCTAGTAGGTTCTGCTTTAGAAGGTCGTATCATGCTGGTGGATGACGTGATTACAGCGGGTACCGCGATTCGTGAATCGATGGAAATCATCAAGGCGAATGGTGCAGATCTGGCTGGCGTATTAGTGGCTATCGACCGCCAAGAGAAAGGCAAAGGCGAACTTTCTGCGATTCAGGAAGTTGAGCGCGACTTCGGTTGTGCGGTGATTTCTATCGTGAGTTTGGGTGACTTAATCACTTACCTTGAAGAAAAAGGTAACGCGACCGAGCATCTTGAAGCGGTGAAAGCATACCGCGCGGAATACGGCATCTAATTTCCCACTTTTCGAATTCAATAAAAAAGGTATCCAATTGGATACCTTTTCTTTTGCGATTTATTTGTAGCGAATGCCTTTGGGCTCGTTTTCATCTTGCATGGTTTTGTAGCGTTTGTGCAGCCACATCCATTGCTCAGGTGCTCGCAAAATCACTTCTTCCACGTACTTGTTCATGTAAGCCGCCGCAGCCACTTCATCTTTTTGTGGGTAATCGGCTTCAATGCACTTATCAGCGATGATTTCGTATTTGCCTTCGTCATTGCGGAAACCAGAACCTGGAATGATCGCGCATTTTGAGGTGTAGGCTAAAATGCTGGTGCCGGTTGTTGTACAAGCGTCATCAATGGCAAAAAACGGCACGAAGACCGATTTATTGCGGCCGTAATCGTGGTCAGGTAAGTAGAACAAACGCTCGCCGCTGCGCAGTACGCGAATCATCTTTTTCACATCTTTGCGATCAATCAGTTTGTTGCCGTTGTGCGTGCGCCCCCAATATTGGATGAAGTTGTACGCAGGGTTGTTGTGAGGACGAAATGCGCCGTAACCCGCAACACCTAAAACAGCAAAAGCTCGCGCGGTAATTTCTAAGTTAAGAGCGTGTACACAACACAACAATACGCCTTTACCTTCCGCGCCTTTTTCTTTTAGAGCGTGGATGTCTTTCTCGACAATGAGCGTTTTGAAGCGCCATGTAGGCCAAAACCATGTAATACCGGTTTCGATCAGTGCCATCCCGGTATTCTTGAAGTTTTCTTCCACGATATGTTGCACTTCTTCTGGCGTTTTCGCGGGGAATGCCAGCTCAAGGTTGCGCTTCGCGATATGCACGCGCTTTTTGCCATAGCGCATGCCTAGCTTGCCAAGTGAACGCCCCAAAGACAGTAATAGGCGATAAGGAAGAATATTGACGATGATAGCCAGTAGACCAAACCCAAGCCAAACTCCCCAGTTACGAGGATGGAGAAGGGAAAGAGAAAACTCGGGCTGCGTGTATTTGTCTTTACTCATAATCTCTACTTAATTTGTGCACTGAGTAGTGCCCAATACTCGTCAAAGTTTGCAGTAGGTTGGTACTTGAAATCGCTGCGCACAAAACGGTTCAGGCTGCCTTCAACTTGCCCAAGAATTTGCGCAGCAAGAATGCGCTCTTCTACAGGGAAAGATTTACCTTCACGAATTTTACGCTCACGCAGAATCTGACGTAGTTGGGTTTCGATACGTTCAAACAGCTGGTTGATGCGTTCACGTAGACGTTCGTTTTCAAACATTAAAGCATGACCAGACAGAATACGTGTCAAGCCAGGGTTACGTTCTGAAAATGCAAGAATCAGGTGCATTACCATACGAATACGCTCTAGTGTATCTTTCTCATCATCTAAAATGCGGTTGATGCGAGTCATCAAGGCTTCTTCGATGAACTCAATCAAACCTTCAAACATGCGAGCTTTACTTGGGAAATGACGGTACAACGCGGCTTCGGAGACGCCGACTTGTTTTGCCAATTTTGCCGTAGTAATGCGTGAAGCGCCTTCTGCAGATTCAAGCATTTGTGCTAATGCTTGCAAGATCTCTTCACGACGATTGGATTTTTTACTGCCGGCCATTAGTTACTTCCTTTCAAAATACAAAGTTGAGCGGAGGGGATTATAAGATGCTAAGTCGCATCACACTAGACTGCTGAGGGCGTAATGGGAGATTTAACACCCTCAGTTGTCATGTTTAGACTAAATTTGTGCCAGTTCTTAATTAGAAAATAAGTACGAATTACATCAATTCACGCATTTTCTCGAGGATTTTGAAGCTCAGGGCTTCTTTTGACTCTAGAGCTAATGCAAGCTCACCATCAGGCCAAAATAGGGTGATGGCGTTGTCATTACTATTGAAGCCTTGGCCTTCGACTGACACATCGTTAGCGCAGATCATATTGAGGTTTTTCTTCGCTAACTTTCCTCGGGCATAAGTTTCGACATCGTTGGTTTCTGCTGCAAAACCTACCGTAAATGGGCGCTTGTCAGTCAGTGCTGCGACGGACGCTACAATATCAGGGTTTTTCACCATTTTGATGGTCATCTGATCGTTGTCTGCCGTCTTTTTCAACTTTTGAGACGCAATGGCCTCTGGTCGATAATCCGCTACTGCTGCGCAGCTGATGAACGCATCGTGACTGATGGCTTGAGCCATCACGGCCTCATACATTTCTTGTGCGCTAGACACGTTAATGCGCTCCACTCCCATCGGTGTGCTCAGGTTGACAGGGCCGCTCACTAGCGTGACTTTTGCGCCTAACTGCGCGGCAGCGTTTGCTAGTGCATACCCCATTTTCCCGGAGCTGTGGTTCGTAATGTAACGCACTGGGTCGATGGCTTCTCGCGTTGGGCCTGCTGATATCAAAATGGACTTGCCTTCCAAGACTTTAGGTTGGAAAAACTGTTCACACAGATGCACTAATTGCATTGGTTCGAGCATTCGACCCGGGCCAACATCACCACAGGCTTGTTCACCTGCCGCTGGACCCCAAATGTGCATACCGCGACGAGCTAGAGTCGCAATATTCTCTTGCGTCGCGATGTTGCGATACATCTGTTGATTCATTGCTGGAGATACCGCAACAGGCGAATCCGTTGCCAACACTAACGTCGTCAATAAATCATTGCCCATGCCAGCTGACATACGAGCAATGAGGTCTGCCGTAGCAGGAGCAAGCAGCACTAAATCCGCCCATTTAGCTAACTCGATGTGACCCATTGACGCTTCAGCCGCCGGATCGAGCAAACTATCGGATACTGGTCGTCCTGAGACGGCCTGCATGGTTAACGGAGTAATAAACTCTTTTGCAGCTTTCGTCATGACGACTTGAACTTGTGCCCCTCTCTCTATTAGGCGACGGGTTAGCTCCGCACATTTATACGCGGCAATACCGCCACTGATGCCGAGTAGAATTTTCTTTCCTGCTAGTGTTTGCATGTGAGATCTCCAATTTTTCTGGCAGCGAGTTTAGCATAACGGACTGTTTCAGCACCCAAGCAAATCAAATCCACATCAAACTCCGCGGCATTAGTTACGCAAGTGGAGAAAAAACTCCCGCCTATCTCACAGACAATTTGAGCTGATTTTGCAAGATTGAAAAGAAAAAAGAGGTAGTACAAACATGGTGTTGAAAAGTCGAAACAAATTGCTGCTGATAACCTTAATTCCTCTGTTGTTGATCACGACATTGATCTCTGTGGTGTATTACATCAACAGCAGTAAGAGTTTGGAAGCGGAGCTCGTCCGAGACAGACAGGAGCTGATTGATGCGCGTAAGAAAGAGCTAAAAGCCTACATGATGATGGGTGTAACGGCGATTAAGCCGCTGTATGACTCTGACGTTAATGGCAGTAATAAACAAGCGGCGAAAGAAATCTTAAAAGCGATGCGCTTTGAAAGTGACGGTTACTTTTTCGCGTATGATTCTCAAGGCATCAATACCTTACATGCCATCAAACCGTCGCTGGAAGGTAAAAATCTGTATGACCTTAAAGATGAAAATGGCGTAGCGGTTATTGCTGGCTTGATTGATGCATCGCAAAAAGGTGATGGCTTTTTGTATTTCTCTTGGCACAAACCAACCATCAACGCTCAGGCACCGAAATTGGGTTACGCTGAGTATCTACAAAAATGGGACTGGGTGCTTGGTACTGGGATCTACATTGATGACATCGACCAACAAGTTGCCATGCAGCGTGAATTGCGCACGCAAGAGTTAAATCAACACACTTTATCTGCGGTGACAATCTCGGTGATTGGCCTGATTATTACCAGCATCTTAACCAGTATTGCTGTCTCGAAAGGCATTAAACCACTTCAGCACGTCGCCGATTCTCTCAAAGATGTTGCTGCGGGTGGCGGTGACTTAACTGCGCGTCTAAAAGTGGAAAGTAAAGACGAAGTTGGCGAAGTCGCGGCTGCCTTTAATGAGTTTATGGATAAACTTCACCCACTGATGCAGGACATTCATCGATCTGCTTCTGCCGTTCAAACAGTTTCTGAAGAACTGAATGATCAAACGCGCACAGCGAGCGGTCAAATGCAGAGTCACTGTTTGGAAACGGATAAAGTGGTGACGGCCGTAACAGAGATGAGCATGACGGCAAAAGAAGTCGCAAGCAATACAAATGCCACTGCGCAGGCCATTGACGATGCGAACGATCAGGTGACCGAAGCCCAGCGAGAGGTCGAACAAGCGATTCAAGGCATTACTGAGTTGGTTACAGAGATCAACAGCACATCGGATGCTATCTCTGAGTTGAGTCAGCAAACGGAGCAGATTACCAAAGTATTGGATGTGATTGGCGAGATTGCTGAGCAGACCAACTTATTGGCGCTCAATGCGGCAATTGAAGCCGCGCGAGCGGGCGAGCAAGGGCGTGGATTTGCAGTGGTGGCCGATGAAGTGCGTTCACTAGCGAGCCGTACGCAAAATAGCACTCATGAAATTGGCGATATGCTTAAACAGCTACAAAGTGGTGTATCTCGAGCCGTCACGACCATGTCCGCCAGTCAAGAACGCGGCGTGAAAACGGCTGAAGAGTCTGCGCTAATTCAACAGTCTTTGTCTGGTGTCCACCATTCTATTGGTACAATTCGAGATATGGGAATTCAAACCGCATCAGCGGCAGAAGAACAAAGTGCGGTGGCGGAAGACATCAACCAGAACTTGGTGGCGATTCAACAGATCGTCAACAACATCAATGACACCTTGCAATACGCAGAAACGATCAGCACTCAGTTGTCACAATCCGGCACGGAAATTCACGATCTGGTCGGCAACTTTAAACTCTGATGAACCATTAAATTGCACATAAAATCAGTGTGGAACGAAGAAAGCGAAAGTCACCCTCGACTTTCGCTTTCTGTTTTGTGGAATAGGGATTCTTACCTTCAAAGAGAGTTCCGATGATACTCAAAGCTTTGCCAAATGAGTCGATGCCACGAGAGAAACTTCTGCAACGTGGGCCGCAGGCGTTAACCGATGCCGAATTACTGGCGATATTCCTCCGCACGGGCACGCAAGGCATGAACGTGATTGAGTTGGCCGATTTTCTTATTCAAGATTTTGGTTCGCTTAGGCAGCTGTTCTCTGCTTCAGAACAAGAGTTTTGTCAGCATAAAGGGTTAGGGCAGGCCAAATATGTGCAATTGCAAGCGGTGTTAGAAATGACTCAGCGATATTTGGCGGAAACCCTCAAGCGTGGCGACGCCTTAACCAGCCCTGAGCAAACTAAATTGTATCTCTCCTCTATATTAAGAGACCGCCAAAGAGAGGCTTTTTACATTCTTTTCCTCGATAACCAACACCGAGTAATAAAAGATGAGATTTTATTCGAAGGAACCTTGGATGCTGCATCAGTTTACCCTAGAGAAGTAGTAAAAAGAGCCCTGCACCACAACGCGGCTGCTTTGATTTTGGCGCATAACCACCCGTCCGGTGTCGCCGAGCCAAGCCAGGCAGACCGCAGGATTACAAGGCGATTAATTGATGCGTTGGCGCTGGTGGATATTCGTATTTTGGACCATTTCGTTATTGGCGATGGGGAAAGTGTCTCTTTTGCTGAAAGAGGATGGATATAACTGTGCGTTTTTTAGGTTGTTAGTTGCTAAAAATCTGCTATCATCCTCGCCACTAAATTTTTAACTGAATTCAGCTTGGACTGCTAGAAAAAACCTGCTGTCTAAAAAAAGATCACGAAAACCTGTAAAAAGGATCTGTTCGGGTCTTGAGCAATGCATATCAAGTTAGTATAATGCGCGACCTTTGATAGCCTTGTATGGATTTTCCATAGCGGTTCTTAACCTCTAACTTCTTTTCGAGAGATAGAGAGGTTCGGCCACCAAGGTTGATATCGAGCTGAAACGATTTTGGAGAAGACATTCATGTCACGAGTATGCCAAGTAACTGGTAAGCGTCCAGTAACGGGTAACAACCGTTCACACGCACGAAATGCTACTAAGCGTCGTTTTCTGCCGAACCTACAAACTCATCGTTTCTGGGTAGAGAGCGAAAAACGTTTTGTTAAACTACGCCTTACTGCAAAAGGTATGCGCATCATCGACAAGAAAGGTATCGATACTGTTCTTGCTGATATCCGTGCACGTGGCGAAAACGTTTAAGAGGAAATAGGCAATGGCAAAGAAAGGCGTTCGTGAGAAAATCCGTCTAGTATCTTCAGCAGGTACAGGCCACTTCTACACAACTGATAAGAACAAGCGTAACATGCCAGGCAAATTTGAGATCAAGAAATTTGATCCAGTTGTACGCCAGCACGTTATGTACAAAGAAGCTAAAATCAAATAATTGGTTTTGTCTCTTTGACGATTTGAAAAACCCAACTTTCGAGTTGGGTTTTTTATTATCTGAAATCCTCACTATTCCTTCAAATCCACCTTCACCATGTTTACATGCTGATGCTCTAGTCAATTCCTGTAACCTTTGTTAGTTTGTCACTAGAACTAAGATAGTAGGAACCGTTATGCGTATTAGTCCGACTCGCCGTCGCCGTTGGAACAATATTCTAATATTGGGCATTATCGCGTTTATCGTGATCTTAAATGCGCCGATGTGGATCAAAACGTACTTGTTGTCAGAGAACGTTGATCCTTATCCGCATTTACTTCGAACTGATCATTCGGTTAGCGCTATTTATTCCAATAGTCTTGAATTGGAGTTTCGCGATGGGCGATGGCATGCGAATACAGATGTTCCTTTCCCTCTATCTGAACTTATTGCTCGCTGGCAAGCGCTCGAAGGTACGGAGTTATCTGCGCAGCAATACGACACTCTTAAAGATAAGTTAGGCACACCGGAAACCATCGAAGTCTGGTATCAAGGTTTGGAAGAGCCACAACGTATCACCTTCTACCGCCTTGACGATTTTTGGCTATTTAAAAATTGGCAAGACAAGTGGATCGCGATTTCTGTTGATAGCAATTACATCATGCCTAAGTGATAGGTGGTCAATAACCTCGTAGGTAAGCAGTGTTTACGCTTGTACTTTTCGATTATGCTAACTGCCTTTCAGTAAGGCTTTGAGTGTTTTAAGGAGAATTAAATGCCTGAATTACCAGAAGTTGAAGTAAGCCGGATGGGTATTAGTCCACATATGGTTGGACAAACGATTAAGGCATTTGTTTTTCGCACACCCAAACTGCGCTGGGATATCCCGCAAGAGCTGAAATTGCTTGAAGGGCAAGTGATTCGAGCTATTCACCGCCGCGCAAAGTATTTGCTCATAGAAACGGATACAGGGACTGCCATTGTGCACCTTGGAATGTCCGGCTCGTTACGTGTGTTGGATGCTGATTTTCCTGCGGCTAAGCACGATCATGTCGATCTCAAACTTACAAATGGTAAAGTGCTGCGTTATAACGACCCTCGACGCTTTGGTGCTTGGCTATGGTGCGCTCCTGGTGAGTCACATGCGGTACTTGAGCATATGGGACCAGAGCCTCTAACTGATACGTTTAATAGCGAGTACATTGCTGATAAAGCGCAAGGTAAGCGTGTCGCGGTAAAGCAGTTTATCATGGACAACAAAGTCGTGGTCGGTGTGGGGAATATTTACGCCAATGAATCTCTGTTTAAATCTCGTATTCTCCCAACCCGACAAGCAGGTCAAGTGACGCCCCAAGAATGGGTACTGTTAGTGGAAAACATCAAAGCCACGCTAAAAATTGCCATTAACCAAGGTGGTACGACTTTAAAAGACTTCGCTCAAGCCGATGGCAAGCCGGGTTATTTTGCTCAAGAACTTTTAGTGTATGGAAAAGCGGGTGAGCCTTGCCCAGAATGTGGAGAGCCGCTTCAAGAGCTAAAAATTGGCCAACGTAATACCTTCTTCTGTAATGAGTGTCAGAAGTAATCGGCTTGCAGAGTTATTGATAGTTCTCGCTCAACAATGAGTATCCTTGCTAATAATTATTGGGGTAGATACTATACTGAGCTGCACTAAATCAGCTGAGGGTTTAACGGTGGAACTAAGCAGTAATACACCATTGAAAGTGTTTGTTATTACAACTGGAAATGAAGAGCGAGTAAATCGCATTCAAAATTACCTAAAGGGTATCGATTTTGAATTTGTTTACTCAGATTCTTATGATGATCTTCTTAAGCTAGAGAAAGAGTATGAAAGTTACTCTCATAAGTTTCGCCAAAAAGCGATCATGGCTGGAGAGATTGGTTGCTTTAAGACACACTCTCAAGCATGGGAATTGATTGTTGCGTCAGGAACGCCTGCGATTGTTATTGAAGACAATATTGAGTTCATCGGTGAAGCATCAAGATTACTTGCTGATGACGTACTAGCTTATATCCAAAGTTGTGGCTTAGTGAACTTTACTAACTTCTGCTACATTTTAGACCCAGAAAAACCTTTTAAAATATCAGATGTAAAAGAAAAGAAGCCGTTTCCAACCGTGTGCTATGGCATTACACCATTAAGAGCTAGAGATCTATTAAGCAGCATGAAAAAAACGGCTTATGCTGTGCCAATTGACAAGTGGTTATCGATTCCAAAATTAAGTGGTTGTTATGGTTACATCAGCCCAATAGTGGTAGCGAAAAGAGAAGATAACCTGACTAGCATTGCTAATAAACGTAAGGGGAAAAAGACTTTTAATCCCCTTAATATGATTCAGCGTGTTATCAATAAAGTTAAGTACAATTACTAGTTGTTTCAGGGTTACCTAATAGATTTAGGTAACCCTTCTTGTTTCTGCAAGATTAAAATACTTCTCTGCGACTAATAGGGAAATCAACCTTTCTCTTTTAGTATCTTTAAATTGCTCAACCCATTGATGAGCATTCTGTATAATTTTTTCTGCCTTGTCAGGGTGTTCCAAGTAGTAGTCCATTTTTTCATCTAGGTCAGAAAAATCATCTTTGACTTGAACAAAGTGCACACCCGCTTTTAATTTCCCTTCCATAAACCATGTTTCGTAGCGCAGTTTAGGGGTAAAGCACAAAGAATTGGAGGACATGATCCACTTAAGATTAGTTGCGACGTCCATTCCCTCCAAGCTTAGAATGAATTTGTACTCAAGTTGTTCTGAGATACTCATTGAAGGGGTCACGTAGCTCAGTTGTTCTGGATCTTTATCCTGCGTATCCACTCGACCGATGTTGCAGCGAGGATTATGGAAATGACAAGAAAGTAGTTTTCTTCGATTTGGTCGAAATCCCGTCCCACGCCATACAATCATGTCTTTTTTAGTTTGGTACGGCTTGTCTTTATCCACAAAAAAGTAGTGTCTAACGGCGTTTAGTTTTAGTAGGACCGAGTTGGTGTTCTCTCCTTCAATAGGTCGACTTTTTAAAAAACTCGGCTCGTTTGGTACATCAATGACATCGCCATTGACATATTTGAAGACGGCCTTTTTAGGGAAGCATTTAATAACCTTCAACAGATCATAGTAATAAGCGCTGCCGCCCGTTTTTTTAAAGTCTTTTACTTTCGTAAGATCTGGAGGAGTCAGTTCGAAGCTCGTGGTATGTTTATTGTAGTAATTAACTCGTTCACGCAAGTACTCTTCATCATAGCTTGGAGCCCGTGCTAACAGTTTTTTTGCGGAATAACGAAACAAAAAAGAAGGTAAATAAGCGAGTATTCCGTTAGATAAGTAATACTTTAACTTTTTCATGCTGAACGTAGTTTTTCTAAGATGGCTGTGTTTACAGGATTCGGAACGAATTGGGCGACATTTCCGCCATGAATTGCTACTTCTCTTACTATTGTTGAGGACAAGAACGCGAACTCTTCTGAAGGGGTAAGAAAAATACTTTCTAGTCCGGGTAGTAACTTACGGTACATGCTCGTCAAACCAAACTCGTACTCAAAGTCCATTGTTGTGCGAAGCCCTCTGATTAGGATCGAGGCTTGTTGTTCTTTGGCGAAATCCACAAGTAAACCACTAAAGCCGACAACGTTGACATTGCTTAAGTGTTGACAGCATTGGTGGACCAGGTCTACACGCTCATCCAACGAGAACATGGTGTTTTTCGAAGGGCTAGCTGCAACTCCAATTGTTACTGAGTCGAACATTTTTGCTGTACGTTCGATTAAATCTAGATGGCCATTAGTAATTGGATCAAAAGTTCCAGGATAGATCACCTTTTTATTCATAGCTGCAATCCTCTGAAATAAACTGGTCAACACCGTTTTCACAACGCTTAAGCTTGTTTTTAATGGTTTTCTCTAAGATTTCATCGTTTTGGCCCAATGACGCGCGAGAGTTTTCTACGTGGTACAAGTGGTAGCCTACACCTGCGAATTTTAGGTACAGACGTGATTTGCCCGCATTCAACATGCGATGAACAAACTCGCTGTCTTCGCGTCCCCATCCAACAAAATCTTGGTTGAAGCCATTCACCTCGATGACATCTTGTCGCCAAAACGCCATGTTACAGCCGCGAGTTGCTTTATCGTTGTTGCGTTCGTATGAGAACCAGTTCGATAGCAGTGAGTTTGTGATGCAGTTCTTGCGGTTGCGGATCCCTTTGCTAAACACCGAAGGAACCAATCCGTTTTCCATAATTTCACGGCTGCACACTTCGTCAGTCAGAACTCGACCGCCTTGAACAAACCAATTTGGTTTTGCCACGCGTTTGTGGGATTCGATAAAAGTTTGCGACAACACCATATCGCCATCGACCATGATTAGGTAGTCACCTGATGCTTTAGCGATTGCACGGTTACGGCTCATGGAAAGCTGGAAGCCATTATCCTCGTGCCAACTATGAATCAGTGGAACCGGAAAACCTTCACGCATTTGGTCAACCGTTGCTTTGGTGTCTTCTCGAGAACCATCATCTGCAACAATCACTTCGTCAGGCAAAACGGTTTGACGTTTCACGCTTTCTAACACCGCTTTTAATGCTTCTTTCCAGTTATAAGTGGTGATTATTAAAGTCGTTTTCATGATTTCTTTGCCTGTTCACGTAAGTAAAGATCAATGTATTTCACAAAGGTAGAGTGCATGCTAAGCCACGCCAGAATAAAGCCATGTTTACCGTCAAGAAAGCCTCTCTTGAGGATGTACATTTTTAAAAAACTGGCAAGAGCATGAACAATTGCAGTGGTTAAGCCGGATTTCTTTTTACCTTCACGCTCATCCGTCCAGGCCTTGAGGTAACCAGTGGTTTTATTGATGTAATGATGAAGATGCTCGTAAGTGTAGTGATGCAATCGACCATCTAACTTTTCAGTCTGATAGCTTTTCTCATCGACTTTTTCATGCACGAGTGAATCGTTGTAGTGCGTATATTCAGTGCGATACAAGCGAACAATCCAATCTGGAGACCAGCCAGAATGGTAGATGAACTTTCCGAATGCCGAGCTAAGTCGATTTAGTTTATACAAAACGTTCGGCTTATCTGCTGAAACAGCCTGTAAAATGCTTGCTTTTAGCTCAGGAGTAACCTGTTCATCGGCATCTAACCACAATACGTAGTCGGCCGTAACATATTGCTGCGCAAGTTGGCGTTGTTTTCCAAACCCCGGCCAGTCTAAGTTGGTATAGAACTTATCGGTGTATTGTCGGGCAATTTCTTCAGTGCGGTCGGTACTGCCCGAGTCGAGGATGACAATCTCATCAACCCAACCTTTTACGGTGTCTAGACAAGCTTTTAAATGCTTCTCTTCATTTTTGACGATTAAGGCAACGGCTAAAGTTGGCTTGGACAAATTGACTTCCTTCTTAACAAATCTATACAGGGAGTTTACTGGTATTGCGGGTACAAATCTTCTACGACTTGATTGAACATTGTAATCACTTGCTTGCTTGTGATGCGATTCATTGCTTTTTCATCTTTCGCACGAGTTCTCCAGCTTAGTTGTTGGCTGGTTTTTCCTGTTTCAGCCAAGATGACTTCCTCATAAACTGAGACGGCATACTGTAGATAGCGATATGGGCCCACTCGAACCGGATTATGGTGGGCATATAAACCAATGATCGGTGTGTTCATGGCGCTTGCCATGTGAGCTGGCCCGGTATCAGGCGCGATGACCATGTCTACTTTGTCAATCAGAGCCAGCATTTGCAGGATTGAGCTTTGCCCAACTAAATTTAGACATGGCTCTTCCAGTCGAGATTGAATGGCATCTGCCAAATCCAGTTCGACTTGAGCTGGGCTGCCAGCCAGAATTACATTCCAACCTTTCGCCCTCGCATGGTGGATGACGTCTATGTACCCTTCAGCATTCCAGTTTTTATATGCTTTACTGGCTCCTGGCACAATCAGTAGGTTGGGTTTGTCGCAAGAAACATGACTCTCTGCCCACTCTTGGTCTTGTGTGGAGTAGGAAAGTGCCCAGTCTAACTCATTGTTAGGGATGCCAATTTGATGAGCAAATGCCATCAAACCATCCGCCACGTGCAGAGATTGTGGTGAGGGAACTTTGACATTAGTGAATAGTGTTTGAAAATCTTGGCTTCTGTCAGATGAAAAACCAAGTTTGTATTTTGCCTTAATGCCCAAAGTCGCGACGCTCGCTCGAATCGCATATTGCATATGTAACAGAGCATCAAATTCTCGGCCCTTTAATTGTTTCCACAAGGCTTTATAGCCATCTAAACCAGCCTTTTTATCGAATACAATGACTTCGACCCCCTCAATCGCCGCTAGCAACTGAGCTTCTAACTTGCCAGTAATCCAAGTTATTTGCGTGGTTGGCCACTGTTTCTGGATTGCTTGCACAGTAGCGATGGTATTACACACATCTCCAATAGCGGATAAACGCAAGATGCATAATGACGACGGGGCAGAAGTGAACATAATTATTGTCTGACTAGATGAATAGAGGCAGGTAAATTATGCAGACATCCCGAATAAATGTAAAATACACGGCTCCAATATAACGAAGTACCGATAAGTGTTCTGCAATGTCAAAGACAACACCGCATCAATCGCAAGAATCTGGAAAGCCAGGCAATACTGGGGTAAAGCGCATTATCAAAGCGACAGGTTATTCTATACAGGGATTAAAAGCCGCTTTTAAACATGAAGCTGCTGTTCGACAAGAGCTCGCTTTGCTAAGCATTGCTGTGATTTTGGCGTGCGTGGTTGATGTCGGGATGATAGAGCGCATCTTATTGATTGGTGTCGTGGTATTAGTTCTGATTGTCGAACTGATTAACTCCGCGATAGAAGCAGTGGTGGATCGCATTGGTGTTGAACGCCATGAATTAAGTGGCCGCGCTAAAGATATAGGATCGGCAGCCGTTATGGTTGCGTTGGCGTTCGCAGCTTTTACTTGGCTATACATATTGGCCAGTCGCTACCTAGGCTAGAGGTTACAACATGATTCAGCAGTATCGAGATAGCAACCAAGTCATTTGGTTTGATGAGGAGCTTATTGAAGATCCTAGTCAGCCTATTTTTGATATCGAGTATTGGCAGTCCTCCGACAAGGTGGTTGGCAGTGCGACGGGGCGAGGCACGACATGGTTTATCCAACTAGAGAACATGCAAGCGGCACTACGTCATTACCGTCGTGGCGGTTTGTTTGGGAAGTTAGTTAAAGACAATTATTGGTTTTCAGGTTGGGAGCAAACGCGTTGTGCGCAAGAGTTCAAACTATTACTTACACTGATTAATGCAGGTGTTCATGTGCCAAGGCCAATTGCTGCAAGAGCTGTGAAATCTGGATTGACATATCAGGCCGATTTATTGAGTGAGCGCATTCCTAACGCAAGAGACCTGGTCAGTATCTTGCAGGAAAAATCGTTACCGGAAGGAATGTATCAAAAAATAGGGCAAGAAATTGCCAAAATGCACAACGCTGGCGTTAATCACACTGACCTGAATATCCACAACATCTTGATCGATGACAAAGATAAAGTGTGGATTATTGATTTTGATAAGTGCCGCAAACAAGAGCACGGCGACTGGAAAAAGCAAAACTTAGAAAGGCTTCTTCGCTCATTCAAAAAAGAACTGCTCAAACGCCAAATCATTTGGCAAGCGTCCGATTTTGATCATGTACAAAAAAGTCATACTGAAAATACGTAAAGTGAGCTTTTTGTCAGTTATTCGTGAGACAATCCAATGGCGCATTTCGGTACACCCACTAAAAGTACCCATTAAAGTAGGTAACATTTGCAATGAAAATACTAGTAACAGGCGGGGCAGGCTTCATTGGCTCAGCTGTCGTTCGACACATTATTCGTGACACCCAAGATAGCGTCGTGAATTTAGACAAGCTCACCTACGCAGGAAACTTGGAGTCGTTAGTGGATGTCGCGGGCAGTGACCGTTACTGCTTCGAGCAAGTGGATATCTGTGACCGAACTGAACTAGACCGCGTGTTTTCAGAGCATCAACCCGATATGGTGATGCATTTGGCCGCTGAGTCTCATGTCGATCGCTCCATTGATGGTCCTGCTGCTTTTATTGAGACCAATGTGATGGGCACTTACCATTTGCTTGAAGCGGCCCGTCAATATTGGTCAAACCTTGAGGAAGCGAACAAATCGGCGTTTCGTTTTCATCATATTTCTACGGATGAAGTGTATGGCGATTTAGAGGGTACGGATGATTTATTCACCGAAACCACCTCATACGCTCCAAGCAGCCCATACTCGGCGTCTAAAGCGTCGAGCGATCACCTTGTACGCGCTTGGCAGCGTACTTATGGTCTCCCAACACTCGTAACCAATTGCTCAAACAACTATGGTCCGTACCACTTCCCAGAGAAGTTGATCCCACTAATGATTCTGAATGCCCTCGATGGCAAGCCTTTACCTGTGTATGGTGATGGCATGCAAATCCGAGATTGGCTGTTTGTGGAAGACCATGCTCGCGCGCTTTACAAAGTCGTGACGGAAGGTGAAATCGGTGAGACCTACAACATCGGTGGCCATAACGAAAAAGCAAACATCGAAGTAGTGAAAACCATTTGTGCTTTGCTTGAAGAGCTGCGACCAGACAAGCCGGCAGGTGTTGAGTCTTATGAATCTTTGATCACTTATGTCAAAGATCGCCCAGGTCATGATGTGCGCTACGCAATTGATGCGACCAAGATTGCTCAAGAGCTTAACTGGACGCCAGAAGAAACCTTTGAAAGCGGCATTCGTAAAACCGTGGAATGGTACCTCAATAATCCGCAATGGTGGCAACGCGTGCTTGATGGTTCATACAGTTTAGAGCGATTAGGAGCGGGCGAATAATGAAAGGCATTATTTTAGCAGGTGGCTCGGGCACTCGCCTTTACCCTATTACACGCGGTGTCTCTAAGCAGTTACTGCCGGTTTATGATAAACCAATGATTTACTACCCGTTGTCGGTACTCATGCTTGCTGGCATTCGTGAAATCTTGATCATCACCACGCCAGAAGACCAGGAAGGATTTCAGCGCCTATTGGGTGATGGCTCAGAGTTTGGCATTGAGTTGCAATACGCGATTCAACCAAGTCCAGACGGCTTAGCTCAAGCCTTCATCATCGGTGAAGAGTTCATTGGCGATGACTCAGTATGTTTAGTGCTGGGTGACAACATCTTTTATGGGCAAGGATTCACTCCTATTCTTCAGCAAGCTGCGATGAAGAGCCGTGGTGCGACTGTATTCGGTTATCAGGTTAAAGATCCTGAACGATTTGGCGTTGTAGAATTTGATGCCAATATGCAGGCGATTTCGATTGAAGAAAAACCAGTAAAGCCTAAATCCAATTATGCTGTCACTGGGCTGTATTTTTATGATAACCGAGTCGTCGAATTGGCAAAAAAAGTCAAACCTTCAGCTCGTGGTGAGTTAGAGATTTCGACGCTAAACCAAATGTACCTTGAGCAAGGTGACCTGAATGTTCAATTACTAGGGCGCGGTTTTGCTTGGTTAGATACTGGAACGCATGAAAGCCTACATGAAGCCTCTTCGTTTGTTCAAACCATTGAAAATGTTCAAGGTCTTAAAGTTGCCTGTTTAGAAGAGATTGCGTGGCGCAATGGGTGGTTGAGCTCAAAAGATGTACTCAACATAGCTTTGTCAATGTCAAAAAATGATTATGGTCGATATTTAGATGGTCTAATAAGAAGTTGCGATGACACTTTCTAATTCAATAGTTTTAAAAAAACATGGAGTTACATTAACTCCACTTGATTCATCACATTTAGAGATGTTGAGAAACTGGCGCAATAGTGACTTTGTGCGAAGCTTTATGCTCTATCAAGATGAAATTTCTCAAAGCGAACAACAACAATGGTTTGTAAAACTCCAAGATAGTCAAAAATTCTACTTCATCATTTCGGATGAAAATGGTGAGTATGGTTGTTGTAACATTAATATTGAAGTTGATGAAGCAGGTAATCTATGTGCAGAAGGCGGTATTTTTTCTGCGGATGAAAGTAAGCTAAACAGCCTTACTCCCATAAAAGCAATCTGCACGTTATATCAGTGGGCTTTCACTGAACGAGGCATCAATTATGTTAAAGCGCGAATTCGCTCTGAAAACAAACGTGCTATTAGATTCAATCATGGTTTGGGTTTTCAAGTTGATAATGTCGCAGAAGGGATTACCTATGCAACATTGACCAGAGAATCTTTTGAGCATCGATATAACAAAATTGAACGAGTATTAGGGTAGGTGCAGAAATGACAACTGCGAGCTTTCATAAAGCAAAAATTGTTGGAATAACCACTGTAGTTCCGCCAGATATAAAGTGTATAGACGACGAAATACATCTTTATGGTGGTAATGAGAAACAAATTGCAAGAATCAAAAAAGCGATTGGCTTAAACAAACGCCATGTAGTTGCTGACGGTGTCACGAGCTTAGATTTATGCTTGGCTGCATCATTAAAACTGTTCAATGATTTAAATGTCGAGCGAGGCTTGATCGATGGTGTTATTTTCGTAACACAAACTCCAGATCATTTTCAGCCATCTAATGCGGCAATTATTCATGGAAAATTAGGGCTGAATACATCTGTTGCTGCTTTTGATGTATCTCTAGGTTGTTCGGGATACGTATATGGTCTTTGGCTTGCTCACATGATGATAGAGACAGGAGCTTGTAAGAATGTTCTTCTTTTAGCTGGGGATACATTGAGCAAATGTGTAAATCCTAGAGATCGATCAACAGCCCCTCTTTTCGGTGATGCTGGTTCTGCTACATTGATTTCAACTACAGAAGAGCCGTCAAAGAGCTATTTTAGTCTTCACACAAACGGGGAAGGCAGTCAGCATATCGTTCAGCCTGCTGGAGGTTTTCGAGAACCGTTCTCTGAAAAAACGCGAGAAATCTCTGTTGATGACGAGGGGAATTATCGAAGTCTAAATGATTTATACATGAATGGCGGTGAGGTATTTAACTTTGCAATTAAAACTGAGCCTCAAGCTATTACTGATATTTTAGAGTTAAGTGGTAAGACGATGGATGACATTGATTATCTATTCTTCCACCAAGCTAATCAGTACATTATTTCAAATATTGTTAGGCGAATAAAAGCGCCCAAGGATAAAGCGCCGAGTGATATCGTTAGCCTGTATGGAAATCAAAGCAGTGCATCTATTCCTTGTGCTATATCTCATACTTTGGGAGGAACAGTGTCACCTGTACGGGATGTGATTCTATCCGGATTTGGTGTGGGTTTGTCTTGGGCTAGTAGCATCCTATCGCTTAACGAAGCATATGTTTCTGAAGTTGTGGTTTTGTAAAAGAGAGATATAAATGAACAAAGAGCAGTTTTTGGAAGAATTGACAGAGGTTCTTCAATTAGATGATGTTGTTAGTGAATCGACTAACCTCCAAGAACTAGAGGAGTGGGATTCTATGGCTCATCTTGGTGTTATTTCCATGTTTGATATTGAATTTTCGAAGAGTATCACTAACGCTGAACTTAAAGAAATCGAGATGGTTTCAGAACTGATGGCTTTAGCTGGGTTGTAAGGCTTCAGCGTGTCAGATTTGTATTTAGTCACAGGTGCAAGCTCGGGAATTGGTCTGTCAATTTGCCGCAACTTGCTTTTTTCTGGTCATCGTGTTGTTGGTATTGCACGAACCGAAAAAGCAGGTATTCAGGAACTTCTATCGGAATATTCAGACTCTTTCTATTTTTGTTCTAGAAATTTAGCTGAAGATATTGATGGTTTATCTCGTTTACCTATTCAACTAGCAAAACAGTATGGAAAATTCTCTGGTTTGGTACATGCCGCAGGAGTTCTTTCGGTTCTACCAAATCGTTTTAACTCTCACGACAAAATGTTGGAAACCTTTAATTTAAATGTTTTTAGTGGGTTGGCATTATCTCGAGGTATTTCGGATAAGAGAGTATGTAATGAGCTTGGGGCTTCAATAGTCTTCATCTCATCTATTGCTGCTAGTGTTGGAGCTACAGGCACAGTTAATTATGGAGCCTCGAAAGCCAGTTTGATTGGAGCAGCCAAATCTTTAGCTAAAGAATTGGCAGCACAAAATATCAGAGTTAATACCATTTCTCCTGGTCTTATTAAAACTGAGCTTACGAATAATTATCATGACACAGATTTTTTTGAGAGGCTTGAAAGTGTCTATCCTTTAGGGTTGGGAGAGGTTGAATATATAGCTGATGCTGCTGAGTTTTTATTATCCAATAAATCAAAGTGGATTACCGGTATAGATTTAGTTGTAGATGGTGGCATCACGTTAGGAATAAATGAATAAAGGGTGAAATATGGAAAAATATATTGATTTAATTTTGTCAACCTTGCATGAAATGGGTGAGGATGAAGATAACGAAGCTTTAATTGAAGCTCATGTTAAAACAAAACTATTTGGCACTAATGGCGTTCTTGATAGTGTGGGTATCGTATTCTTAATCACTGAGTTGGAAGAGAAAATAAGTGATGAGTTTGATATTGACGTTACCTTGGCTGATGAAAAAGCAATGAGTCAAGTTACTTCGCCATTTAGAAATGTTGAAACTTTGGCTAAGTATATCTCACAATTAGTAGAAGGTTAGATTTTAGTTATGCCGTTGAATATTGTTATTACGGGTACTCGTAAAGGGTTAGGAAAAGCGCTTGCAGAGCATTATCTTTCTCTAGGTCATACAGTTGTTGGTTGTAGTCGTCAATCAGGCTCGATAACGCACGATAACTATCACCATTATGAACTAGATGTGGCAGATGAAAAAGCTGTAGTGTCAATGGTTAGAAGTGTTCGTAAGATACTGAATAAAGTTGATGTATTGGTTAATAATGCAGGCATGGCTTCAATGAACCATTTCTTGACTACACCTTTAAGTAGCGCTGAAAAAGTTATGGCTACAAATGTCTTTGGTACATTTCTATTTTCACGAGAAATTGCCAAGCTAATGATGAAGCAGGGCTATGGCTCAATAGTAAATTATTCAACGGTAGCAGTTCCTTTAGATTTAGAAGGGGAGGCTATTTATGCGGCTAGTAAAGCTGCGATAGAGTCTTTAACGAGAGTCTCGGCTAAAGAGCTTGCCCCTTATGGTATTAGAGTTAATGCTATTGGTCCTACTCCAGTGCCGACTGATTTAATCAAAGCAATACCCAAGAAAAAAATTGATGAATTAATATCAAAACAAGTGATAAAGCGACTAGGACAAGAAAGTGATGTTATTAACGTAATTGACTTTTTCATTTCCCCTAATAGCAACTTTATCACTGGGCAAGTTTTATATTTAGGTGGGGTTTTTAAATGACCGGTTACTTAACTAAGTTATTAGACTATTCTGATGAAATTGCTCTTTGTTTTGATAATGGAAATTATACTTATAAAGAGTTAAATGATCGAATAAATTACTTTTTTAATGGATTGAAAGACATAAAGTCTGGTCAAGTGGTTTGCATTATTAGTGATTATTCATTTGAAGCAATTTCTTTATTTTTTGCTCTGGTAAAGAATAAAAACATTATCGTTCCAATTGTCAGTGAGAATCGAGAAGAAGTAGAAAAAAGACTCGATGTTGTATCTCCTGATGTTGTTATTAATTTAAGGGAGGGAAACTTTAGTGATCTTCCTAACTATAATGTTAGTTCTGACTCAAGGCATCCATTAATTTTAGATATTGTGGCCAGTCGAAGCTCCGGATTAGTGTTGTTTAGTAGTGGTAGCACTGGTGTACCTAAAGCGATGATCCACAATTTAGACAATTTACTCAGTACCTATGCCGATAAAAGATCGAAGTCTTTATCTATTATGGTATTCCTAATGTTTGATCATATTGGTGGGCTAAATACTTTACTCAATTCATTGGCTATGGGGGCAAAGATCGTAATCCCTCAGAAGAGAGAGCCTGAGCATGTTGCAATGCTTGTTGAGCAGGAAAAAATTAATTTATTGCCTGCTTCACCAACGTTTTTAAATATGATGTTAATTGCAAATGTGCATCAGCAATATGATCTTAAATCATTGAGAATGATTACATATGGTACTGAAGCTATGCCGGAAAGCTTGTTACTAAGGTTGAAAGCAGCTTTACCGCGAGTAAAGCTATTGCAAACTTTCGGTACAAGTGAAACTGGCATTGCGCAAACTTCCAGCAGATCTTCAAGCAGTTTAGAAATTCGATTTGATGACCCGAATCAAGAATACAAAATTGTGGACAATGAACTTTGGTTGCGTAGCAAGACACAGATTCTTGGTTATTTGAATCATGATATGAGTAGTTTTTCGGATGATGGTTGGTTCCAAACTGGAGATTTAGTAGAGCAGTCTGGTGACGGATATTTGAGAATTATCGGGCGAGCGAAGGAAGTCATCAATGTTGGTGGTGAAAAGGTTCTTCCAAGTGAAGTTGAATCCGTTTTATTGGAAGTTGATGGTGTTGAAGATTGCGTTGTCTATGCTGCATCTAACGCTATAACTGGTCAGACAGTAGTAGCAAACATTACACCTGCCTCGGACATGGACTTGAAAGAACTAAAAAAGCAAATTCGTAAATACTGCCGTACTAAGTTGGATAGCTACAAAGTGCCCACGAAGATGAATTTTAGTACAGATACAGGCATTAGCGACCGCTTCAAAAAGGTTCGTATCAACAAATATAGTAATTAATGTTCCTGAATAGGTAATAGCATCATGATCCCTTTTAATAAACCAGCAGTTGTTGGTACAGAGACGGCATTCATTCAACAAGCACTTAGTAGCGGTAAGTTGAGTGGTGACGGTGACTTCGGACAACAGTGCCAACGTTGGTTTGAAAAACAAACCGGTTGTATTAAAGCACTACTAACGCCTTCTTGTACTCATGCTCTTGAACTGGCGGCTTTGCTCATAGACGTTCAGCCCGGTGATGAAGTTATTATGCCAAGCTACACTTTTGTAAGTACGGCAAATGCATTTGCTCTTCGTGGAGCTAAAATAGTGTTTGTTGATATTCGTCCTGATACGATGAATATTGATGAAACTAAAATTGAGGCGGCGATTACCGAAAAAACAGTAGCTATAGTACCTGTACATTATGCTGGTGTTGCTTGTGAGATGGACACAATCATGAGTATTGCAGACAAGTATCAACTTATTGTTATTGAGGATGCAGCTCAAGGTGTGATGTCTACTTACAAAGGGAAAGCGTTGGGGGCAATTGGCCATCTAGGTGCATATAGTTTTCATGAAACGAAAAACTATACGTCCGGTGGTGAAGGTGGACTACTTCTTATTAGCGATCAATCTTTTGTTGAACGAGCAGAAATTGTTAGAGAGAAAGGTACGAATCGAAGCTTATTTTTCCGAGGCATGGTTGACAAATATACCTGGGTTGATCTTGGTAGTAGCTTGCTTCCAAGCGAGATTCAAGCTGCTTACCTTTGGGGACAGCTTGAAGATGCTGAAAGGATTAACCAGAGACGACTACAAATTTGGCGCACATATCTAGATGAGCTTACGCCTCTAGCAACAAAGCACAATATAGAAGTGCCAACTGTTCCTTTTGAATGCCAACACAATGCGCACATGTTTTATTTGAAACTAAGAAATTTGGAACAGAGAAGCAAGTTTATAGAAATGCTCCGAGACGAAGGTGTTATGTCGGTGTTCCACTATATTCCTTTGCACAGCTCACCAGCTGGTCAAGAGTTTGGTCGGTTTGTGAGCAGTGACAATTACACGACGCAAGAAAGTGAGCGTTTGGTAAGGTTACCGTTGTTTTTCAATATGACTGATGTTGAGCTGTCTTTTGTTATCAAGGCCATAAAAAATGTACTAGGACGCATGGAATCGTAATAATGCCAAGCAGCGATATTAAACATATTTTTTTAGTGTCTAGTACTGACCATTTTTCCTCTCTGTTTATTGATGCCTTAATTGAGAAAGCTGGCATTAATCACGAGACGTTAGGTGTCGCCGTTTTCGGGGGGGGGGATGTTGAATCTCAATACCCTAAGAAAATTGATGGCGTCACTTACTTTTCTTACGAGAAGGTGAACAACTCTATTTTTTTGAACGCCTCAACGATAACTTATTTCTCTTTAAGTGCACTTAACTCGGCTCAAGTTCGAGAGGTTCTCGAGCTTAACCCACAAATGAAAAGTAAGTGCTATATGTTTATCACGGATGATGAGGTTGACAGATGGCTTTTGTGCAAAGACAAGCATGGGCATTTAGTTACAGATGTTAAATTTAACATTACAGAGAATGACCTTTGGGTTTTGAGTCAACAAGAGTGGTTTATTGCTTTAGATGGTGCATTTCGTGATAAGTTGACTCAAGTATTAGGTCGACTAGATTTTTCTATTGTTGATTCTGGTGTTGTGTTCGATACCTTACCTACCAGAGCCGCTGAAAGTTTGGCGGTGTCTGTTTATGCAGACGAAAAAAATAAGAAAAAGAGTATCCTTTTAGGTACAAAACCTAATGCATTTAAATATCAAGATATTAAAGCGATGTTACGTGCATTCATAAAAGCTAGTGTGCACACGGAATACAAGTTTGTTGTGATGTGGCCTGTAAAGCAGTGGCGAAAACGTCTTCTTTTAGAACTTTATTTAACCTATTTGCAAAAGATAAAAAAGCAGACAGTCGATGTTTCTGTCTTAACATCTCTTCCCCCATTAGCTTACACGGCTGTTGTGATGTCGTGCACACATCTTGTGCTTCAACCTAGAGGCGGAGCTAGTACCGCCCGTCAACTGATGAAGTGGGGGCAAGGTAAGGTTTATGTGGCGAAAGGAAGCCACAATGAACTGTTCTTTAAAGATGCACAAAATATTGAACTATGTAGTTTTTCTACATTTGATGAGCTAGCGAGCAGTTTAGGAAAACAGATTGATGTTAACGCTAATGCCTCTAAAATAAATGCAGAAGAGCAACGTTCACTTCAAGAGCTAGCTACACTTTATAGCTAGGCCACACCCAGATTTTCAAGGCTAAATATGAGCAATATTCTCTCTCTTATCGGTCGTACCGATGCTTTATTCACTCAAGACATCTCAAATCATGAAGTTGAATTGTCAAAGATTGTCTCTGAATCTCGCTTTCTTGTCTTAGGTGGGGCTGGCTCTATTGGTCAAGCGGTCACGAAAGAGATTTTTAAACGAAACCCACAGAAACTTCATGTTGTTGATATTAGTGAAAACAATATGGTTGAGTTGGTTCGTGATATTCGTAGCTCTTTTGGTTACATTGATGGCGATTTTCAAACATTCGCATTGGATATTGGTTCCATTGAGTACGATACGTTTATCAAATCGGACGGTCAGTTTGACTACGTATTGAACTTATCAGCTCTTAAACATGTGCGCAGTGAAAAAGATCCATTCACACTCATGCGCATGATCGATGTGAACGTATTCAATACAGATAAGACAATTCAACAATCGATTGAATCTGGAGCGAAGAAATACTTCTGTGTATCGACAGATAAAGCTGCCAACCCCGTCAATATGATGGGCGCCTCTAAGCGTATTATGGAAATGTTCTTAATGCGCAAAAGTGAGCAAATGTCGATTTCAACTGCTCGTTTTGCCAATGTGGCGTTTTCCGATGGCTCTTTACTGCATGGCTTTAACCAACGAATTCAAAAGCGTCAACCAATCGTAGCACCTAATGACATTAAGCGCTATTTCGTGACGCCACAAGAGTCGGGAGAGCTTTGTCTCATGTCTTGTATCTTCGGTGAAAATCGAGACATCTTCTTCCCTAAGTTGAGTGAGGCTCTTCATCTAATTTCATTTGCTGATATTGCTGTGAAATATCTAGAGCAATTGGGGTTTGAACCATACCTTTGTAGCAGTGAAGACGAGGCTCGTGAACTCGCGAAAACGTTACCTGAGCAAGGCCAGTGGCCTTGTCTGTTTACAGAAAGCGATACAACGGGAGAGAAGGATTTTGAAGAATTCTTCACGGATAACGAAGTGCTTGATATGGAGCGCTTTGAAAATTTAGGCATTATCAAAAACGAACCGTCGTTCGATCAAGATCTTTTGACTTTATTTGAGCAAAGCATTGCTGCAATGAAAGATAAGCGTGAGTGGAGTAAGGAGCAGATTGTAGAGTTGTTTTTTACTATGATTCCCGACTTTGGCCACAAAGAAACGGGTAAATACTTAGACAGCAAGATGTAAGCGGAGCGAATAATGAAGCCAACATCGATTGTTGAATTTGTACGAGATACGTATCAAACCAAAGACTTTATCCCACTACACGCGCCGACTTTCCAAGGAAATGAAAAAGCGTATGTGATGGAGACTATCGACAGCACTTTTGTCTCAAGTGTCGGTAAGTTCGTAGATCAATTCGAACAAAAAATAGAGCAATACACTGGTAGTGCAAAAGCGGTAGCCACTGTTAATGGTACAGCGGCATTGCACGCCGCGCTTTATATGGCGGGTGTACAAAGTGGTGACTTGGTGATCACTCAAGCTCTTACTTTTGTCGCTACTTGCAATGCCCTGTATCACATGGGAGCTGAACCTATTTTCGTTGATGTTTCAAAAGTCAGCCTTGGTTTATGTCCTAAAGCGGTGGAGGCTTACCTAGCGGAACATGCAACGCTCACTGAGGAAGGGTGCTTTCACAAAGCGACGGGGCAACGTATCAGAGCTGCAGTTCCCATGCACACGTTTGGTCATCCGGTTGAGTTAGATGAACTAATGGCAGTTTGCTGCAAATGGCAGCTTGTTTTGGTTGAAGATGCAGCAGAAAGCTTGGGTTCTTTCTATAAAGGCCAGCATACCGGAACCGTTGGTGACTTTGGTGCCGTCAGTTTTAATGGTAACAAGATCATTACGACTGGTGGAGGCGGTATGGTGTTGTGCAAAACGAGAGAATCGGGTCTACAAACTAAACATGTAACGACGACGGCGAAAGTACCTCATCCTTATGAGTTTTATCACGACGAGCCGGGCTTTAATTATCGTATGCCAAACCTCAATGCGGCACTTGGTTGCGCGCAAATGGAAGTTATAGAAAGCTACTTGGAACAAAAGCGCAAACTTGCGAAGCAGTATCAGAGCTTTTTTGTTGGCAGTGAGATTCAGTTTGTTATTGAGCCAGAATATGCGCATTCAAATTACTGGCTTAACGCGATCATTTGCCCTGATATCGAATCCCGTGAAGCCATGTTACAAGAGACAAACGCAGCAGGTGTGATGACTCGTCCAATCTGGAAGTTGATGCATCGCTTGCCTATGTTTAAAAATGCACTTCGAGGTGATTTAAGCTATTCAGAGTTCATTGAAGCGCATTTAGTTAACTTACCAAGTACCCCCGTAGCATTAAATCGTTAAGGCAAGATTCAACATGACTCAGCAACAAAAGAAAGTTGCCGTATTTACCGGAACAAGAGCCGAGTATGGCCTGCTTTATTGGCTTCTAAAGGATATTCAAGATGATCCTGAGTTGAAACTTCAGCTCTTGGTGTCTGGTATGCATCTTTCGCCAGAGTTTGGTGAAACTTATCATCAAATAGAGCAGGATGGATTCGTCATTGATGAAAAAATTGAGATCCTACTTTCATCTGACTCCGCAGTTGGTACTGCGAAGAGTATGGGACTAGGAGTACTTGGCTTTGCTGATGCTCTTTCAAGACTGAAGCCTGATATATTGGTCATTTTAGGTGACCGATTTGAAGCTCTTGCCGCAGCACAAACGGCAATGATACTGCGCATCCCCATTGTTCACTTGCACGGTGGGGAGATCACTGAGGGGGCGTATGATGATGCAATACGCCATGCTATTACCAAATTAAGCTATTTGCATGCTACGTCCACTGAGGATTACAGGCAGCGTGTTATTCAGTTAGGTGAGTCGCCTGACCGAGTAAAAAATGTGGGTGCCATTGGTTTAGACCACCTAAAACGTGCAACGTTTATGACGGTAGATGAGCTTGCAAAGTCACTTGCCTTTAACCTAACTCAACCATTTTTTGTGGTCACATATCATCCAGTGACCTTAGGTGATGAGAAGCCTGAGGCAAGCTTTCAAGCGCTCTTAGGCGCATTAGATGAATTTCCCAATCATCAAGTAATCCTTACTTATCCGAATGCTGATGATGGAGGGCGACGTATTATCCCTATTTTGGAACAATATGCTCAAGCTAACCCACAACGTGTTTTAGCTATTCCATCTCTTGGGCAAGTACGTTACTTGAGTGCGGTAAAGTATGCTGATGCTGTGATTGGTAACTCTTCGAGTGGGATTATCGAAGTGCCTGCATTTGACGTACCTACCGTGAATATTGGTTCAAGACAGAAAGGGCGTTTGGCCGCCAAGAGTGTCCTAAATTGTAAGCCTGATCAAATAGATATCTCTGCTTCAATACGTGCGGCTGTGCAGAGAGCTTACAAAAAAGATAGCAACGAGGTTGTCTTAAATCCTTATGGGGAAGGTAATACAAGCGGACAGGTGATTGACATGATTAAAACTTTACGTTTTGAGCCGAGTAAGGCCTTTTTCGACCTAGATTTTGATAATGTATAATTATCCCATTGTAGATTTGAAGACGATAGAAGAGACTCTATGACATTAATAATTGCTGAAGCTGGTGTAAATCACAACGGTGATGAAAAATTGGCATTTGAACTAGTTAATGCAGCATACAAAGCTGGTGCTGATATTGTTAAGTTTCAAACTTTTAAAGCAAAAAACTTAGTCACCGCTGAAGCACAACAAGCTGAATATCAAGTTGCTAACACGCAAAAACAAGAGTCTCAGTTAGCGATGTTGAGCCGGTTAGAACTATCTTATGACGTGCATCATCAACTTGTAGAGCACTGCCAGTCAATTGGTATTGAGTTTTTATCGACAGCTTTTGACTCTGAGAGTCTAGATTTCCTTGTTAATGACTTAAAGTTAACGCGATTAAAAATACCGTCGGGAGAAATTACTAATGCCCCTCTTGTTTTGGAGCATGCACGTACTGGTTGTGACCTAATTGTCTCGACAGGAATGGCAACCTTATCAGAAGTGGAGGCCGTTTTAGGGGTTGTCGCTTTTGGCTATACTGCAGATAAAAGTGCAATGCCAAGCGAGTTAGAGTTTCAAAAAGCGTATGCCTCTGAGCTTGGTCAAAAAGCCTTAAAAGAAAAAGTGACATTGCTGCATTGTACCACCGAATACCCAGCGCCAATGGAAGAGATAAATCTTAAGGCAATGGATACCCTTTCAAAAGCCTTTGAGCTTCCTGCCGGTTACTCGGACCACAGTGAAGGCATCACGATCCCCATTGCGGCAGTTGCCCGTGGAGCGGTTCTGATCGAGAAGCATTTTACTCTAGACAAGAATATGGAAGGGCCGGATCACAAGGCTTCACTTGAGCCTAGTGAGCTGACAGCGATGGTTTCAGCAATTCGTCAAGTTGAAGTGGCGTTAGGAGTAGGGGTCAAAAGTCCAACGGTTTCTGAAGTTAAGAACAAAGCGGTAGCTAGGAAGAGCCTGATAGCAGCAACGAACATTGCCGCTGGTGAAATGTTTACACCGAATAACCTGACTATAAAACGCCCTGGAACAGGTCTTTCCCCTTACAAGTTTTGGGAACTATTGGATAAACCAGCGAGCAAGTCTTACCAAGCTGGAGATTTAATTTTTGAGTAAAGAGCGTTTGAAGCCTCTCGTAATTATTGGTGGGGGCGGTCACGCAAGCGTGTTGGTGGATACTCTTCTTCAACAGCAGAGAGATATTCTGGCCGTTATATGTCCTGATGATTTGAGTGAGCGCGGCATTTTTAACGAGCTACCTCATTTTCGCAAAGACGAAGATGTCTTTAGGTTTGATTGTAACGAAGTTTTGCTAGTCAATGGCATTGGTGCCCTCCCCAAATCGGGCTTAAGAAGCAAGCTAACTCAGTTTTACACAGCGAGTGGGTACCAGTTCGAAACAGTGATTGCTTCTTCTGCTCAAGTATCTCCTTTTGCGGAAGTTCATATGGGGGGGCAAATTCTTTCCAGTGCCATTATTCAAGCCGGAGCCAGAATTGGTCGCCATACAATAGTGAATACTGGCGTTATAGTTGAGCATGACTGTGATATTGGATCTTTTAACCATTTGGCCCCTCGTTCAACACTGTGTGGTCAAGTTCTGACTGGCGATAATGTTTATATTGGAGCGGGGGCTACGGTGATTCAAAACGTCCGAATAAATACAAACTCTATTGTAGGTGCTGGAGCGACAATCACTCAAAATGTGCCAATGGATACGATCTGTTACCCATATAGGGTAACAATGAAAAGTTTTAAATGATTTAGAAAATAGGTTAAGCATGAGTCATTGTTGGAAAAATGTTTTAATTAAGCCAACCAGTTCATTACTTGATGCGTTAGAAATTATAAACAATGAAGCGTTGAGGGTTGTGCTAGTTGTTGACGATAATGATCATCTTTTGGGGGTCGTTACGGATGGTGATATTCGTCGTGGGTTGCTTAAAAACTTGCCTTTGACAGCTGATGTAGCGCAAGTGATGAACACTAACCCATTGACGGCAAATATTAACACTCCTCGTGAAGAGTTAATTTCAGCAATGGAGAGCCGTAGCGTTCTTTCTATTCCATTGATAAAAGACGGAAAAGTGGTTGGTTTAGAAACTCTGCACGGTGCGCTACGTCAACCAACCTATCAAAATCCTGTTTTTCTCATGGCTGGTGGTTTCGGGACTCGGTTGAAGCCTCTGACTGATACATGCCCTAAGCCAATGCTCAAAATTGGTGGTAAGCCTATTTTAGAAACGGTTATTCGAAGCTTCATTAAGGCTGGTTTTGTTAATTTTTATATTTCTACTCATTACATGCCGGAGCAGATTGAGCAGTATTTTGGTGATGGCTCTAAGCTCGGGGTAAATATCACCTACGTTTATGAAGAGTCTCCGTTAGGTACTGGCGGTGCTTTGGGTTTGCTACCTAAGGACTTACCAGCAGACCTGCCATTAATAATGATGAATGGCGATGTCTTAACGAAAGTTGATTTTCAGCGACTTCTGGAGTTCCATACAGAAAATCAAGCTGATGCAACGATGTGTGTCCGTGAATATGATTATCAGATCCCGTATGGTGTTATCAATGGCGATGGCAATAGAATTACCAGCATGGTAGAAAAACCAATCCAACGTTTTTTTGTTAATGCCGGAATATACGTTGTATCTCCGAGAGTCATCCAATCCGTACCGAAAAATCATCATATTGATATGCCGACTTTACTTGAGCAACATATGAATGAACGTGAAAATGTACTCATGTTTCCAATTCACGAGTACTGGCTTGACATTGGTAGAATGGATGATTTTAATCGCGCTCAAGCAGATATCCATACGTTAGGGGTACTGTAGTGATCGAGGGTAAAAAAGTAATTGCGCTCATTCCTGCTCGTGGGGGGAGTAAGCGCTTGCCTAGAAAAAATGTGTTACCGCTTAACGGTAAACCTTTAATTGCTTGGTCTATTGATGCTGCGAATAATTGCCCATACATCGACAAAGTCTTGGTGAGTACTGATGATCAAGAAATCGCAGATATTGCATTACAATTCGGGGCTGAGGTTCCTGAATTGCGGCCGGAACATTTGGCTTCTGATACAGCGAAAACAGAAAGTGTGTTGATTTACACGCTTGAAAAGTTTGGTAAAGGTGATGAGATACTTGTCTTGTTACAACCGACATCCCCTTTACGCACCACTCAGCACATTAATGAAGCTCTGGAGTTGTTCATAGAAAAGCAAGCTTTGTCCGTGGTTTCTGTTACACCATGTGAGCACTCCCCGCTATGGTCGAACACGCTTCCGGAAGATGGTTCGATGGGGGGGTTTCTGAGGCCAGAAGCACTTAATCGTTCACAAGACCTCGGAGAGTTTTACCGACTAAATGGAGCGATATACATTTTTGATGCCAGAGACCTGCTGGAACAAAAAAAAATTCATTATACCGCTAAGTCATACGCCTATGTCATGGATAACCGAGTCTCTTTTGATATCGATCAGAAGTTGGATTTTGAATTGACTGAGTTTTTTATGGGTAGAACGAACTGATATATAATGCCTTGTTACAAGGCATTATATTACTTAATGGTTCAAATTTTCTTATTTCAGGTTTTTGTCTGTTTTCCATTGAGTAAGGAAGTCGTGTAGGTCCAGTGCAAGTAAATCAACTTGTATATTATCATTGACCTCTTTTAGGTTCAGTACAGAGGTTGAGTTCAAAGTATAAAGATGAACATTTTTATCATCTGGAGAAATAAGAACTTCTGCTGGTATAAATTTATCTAGAACCAAACAAGAAAAATGCTCAGTATAATCTGTACATTCGCGAGGATGTGGCTTTATTACTGTAATGTTATATTTCTCAGAAATTTCTTTGTACAGCTCTATTTTTCCATCTTCCGTCACCAGATCGCTGATAGGTTGAGTAAATAAAATGTTTTTTCCACTAAGAGACTCGAAGTTGTGCGTAAGTATCATTTGCAAACTAAAATTTCTTGTGTAGTCCAACATGTCAACAACATCGAAGACTTTTGTTTTGTTTTGTAATTGAGAGTCTACAAGTTCTGGTTTTGATAAATAGATACTAGTTATTTTATTTCCATAGCCCAAAGGAGATACAACTCTGCCTTTTAAAGCACGTTTTACTCTTTTTTTGAATGGTATTGGGCCATTATAGTTTCCAGCCCCATCTTCTAGAACTGAGCCGTGAGATAAATCGAATAGAAACGCATAGGTTAGGTGATCGTGACCAAAAAACTTTTTCTTTTTAATTAGAGTTGTAATGTCATATTGTAGAAGTCCCATTTTGTAAAGCAAAGAGTCCCAATTTTTGTTGAGCTTAGTGTTAACAATGACTACGTTATCTAACTTACTATTCGCTAACAGAGCCTGGAAGTCAATATGGCTAACGAACAGTGTATTATGGCCCCCTTTATTAATATATAAGTATAAAAAAAGTGCGAAAATTGAGTTTACGTAACATACGTTCTCATAATTAGACTGAATTCTCTTATACGTAATGATGTTTTTCATTATTTTTTCTCAAAGATTATTGTTACTATTTTATTCACAACATTTGTATAATTAGCGATGAAATTTGCACTATGCAAGCTTTTAGAGTTTGTACTTAATGAAAAGTGATTATCTATCAAGTTACTGAGTTCATTAATTTTTGTAATGATATTGCAGAACGAATGTTTTTTAAGAAGATTAACAATTTCTGTAAAATTGTAATAACTTGGTCCTGTGATTACAGGTACTCCCAGGGCTGCTGGCTCTAACACATTGTGTCCACCGACTTTATCTCCGATTAGACTGCCACCCATAAAGCAGATGTCTGCTGCACCAATCAATACGAGCATTTCACCCATTGTATCGCCTAGGTAAATCTGAGTTGTGTTTTCTGCAGGTTGCTTTTCTGTGCGACGGACAGTTTCAAAGCCTTGTTTTTTACAAAGAGCGAAAACATCGTCAAATCGTTCCGGATGCCGAGGAACTAAAATGAGTAAAGCATTGGGATGAGATTCTAAAATCTGTTTATGTGCCTCTAATACCTGTTCATCCTCGCCTTTATGCGTACTCGCTGCAATCCATACTGGGCGGTCTTTTCCAAGTTGTGCTCGAAGTGCTTTGCCTTGTAGCTTCACGTGATCTGAAATTTGAATATCAAATTTAATCGAGCCCGTGACCGATAGCTTCTCTTTATTGACGCCTAAGCGTTCAAATCGCTCTGCATCAGAATCCGTTTGACAAAGTACTTGCGTCAAGCATGGATGAAGTTGGTTAAAAAGCCATTGGACTTTTGCGTAATTTTGACAGGATTTTTCTGATAGCCTAGCGTTAACTACGGTGATCGGAACATTGGCTTGTTTGACGACGTGGAGCGTATTTGGCCACAGTTCTGTCTCTATAATCAGCATTTTCTCTGGCTGTATTGCCTTTAGGAAGCTTTTTACAGCAAAGCCAAAGTCTATTGGCATATAGCGGTGTTCAACTAAATCACCCAACTTGGCTATTTGTTCCGCACCAGTGCTCGTGGTTGTTGTGACAACGATAGGTTGCTCTGGATATTGCTGTTTGAGTTCCTTGATTAGAGGTGTTGCCGCGATGCTTTCGCCTACAGAAACAGCATGAATCCAAATTGGACGCTGATGCGTTTTTAACTGTGGGGTTATTCCAAAGTGTTCTTTCCATCGCCCACCAAATTTGGGTTTATTGGGTTTGCTTTTATATAAGCCCAATAAAAGAAATGGTGAGGCAAGCGCTAACAGTGCCGTATAAATAATTCGAATTAACATGAAATAGTCGCAATGGCTTCGAGCTTCTGGATGCTATCTAGGACTTGTTTTGGCGATAGCTCAGTCAAGCATTTCAAATGTTGGTATTGGCACTCACGCTTGAAACATGGTCGGCAGTCGATATCGGTATGAACCATTTCAACTTTTTCAGCCAGTGGTGGTGTGTACTTTGGTGATGTTGAGCCATAAACAGCAACGACATTACAACCTACAGCGGCTGCTACATGCATTAAGCCTGAGTCATTTGCGACCACCGTTTTACATGCAGCAAGAAGATCGACCGCTTCAATTAAACTGGTTTGCCCTGCTAGAACATGAATGTGTTCATGGAACTGTGTTGGAACAAGTGCACGGATATTGTTACAAGTCTCTAGGTCTTTTTGAGAGCCAAACAGCCATACTTGATGGCCGGCTTTGCACATCTGTGTAGCAACTTCGGCATAGTGTGTTTCCGGCCACTTTTTCGCTGGGCCAAATTCTGCACCAGGACATAGACCAACAGCTGGTCGTTTTTGATCTAAATTGAATTTATTGATGGTTGTTTGCTGTTCTTCTTTATTGATCGACAGGCTAGGGCGAGGCAGTGTATCCAATCCTCCAAGAGAAGATGAATCAACCATTTCTGATTTAGAGTAAGCGAGAGCCACATAACGCTCAACCATGTATTGGAAGGATTTCATATTTGGACGCAGGTCATTGAGAAGACCGTAGCGCATCTCTCCTTTCCATCCTGTACGCAGAGGTATATTCGCAAACCAAGGAATCAGCGCTGATTTCGCTGATTTTGGCAGAATATAAGCGTGGTCGTATTGCTTTTCACGTAATGATTTACCAATCTCTCTGCGGCCTAATAAATTAAACTCACCATGGCCTATCGGCATCTCGATTGCTTGGTGAATTTCTGGCATACGCTCAAGAATAGGCTTACACCAGCCGGGTGCAATAACATCAATTTGGCTTTCCGGATGCAGTTGCTTTAGTGTGATGTAAAGAGATTGGGACATCACCATATCACCAACCCATGCTGGGCCAATAATTAGAATTTTTTTCATTTTTCAACTTGCCAGTCAGTGTTGTATCTCGGCTTAAAGAGATTGTAATAATTGTTGCCGTCTTCTTGTGAATGCAATAGCTGTAGCACCCACATATATTGTTCTGGTTTATCACCGACGAAGTATTCAATAGCTTCGTTACAGGTGCGGGCGTCTTGTTCTTCACCTTTGTCTAAATCAAATGCAGGCAAAATTTCGATATCGAATGTGCCATCTTCGGTGTTCATTGAAGCGAACAGAGGTAATACTTTGGAACGTGATAGTTTAGCAATTTTACCCAATCCAGGGAGCGTTGCTTTACGTGTGGCGAAAAAGTCGACAAATACGCTGTGTTCAGGGCCATGATCTTGATCGGGTAGGTAATACCCAATGTAGCCGTCTCGAATAGATTTTAGAAAAGGCTTAATGCCACCAGAGCGCTCGTAAACTCGGCCGCCATACTGAACTCTTTGCTTGTGCATTAACCAGTCAGCCACATCGTTCTTTTGTTTTTTTGCCATCGCAGAGACAGGCATCCCCATTGAAGCCAGCAAAATAGCAGGAACATCGATAGCCCACGAGTGAGGCACCATCAAAATCACATTTTCATTGTTATCAATGTGCTGGCGTAGTACGTCCAATCCTCGAATTTGGCAGCGACTCTGAAGCCATTGAGGAGAACGCAAACTCAGCAACCCAAAACGAAAAAAGAACATGGCTGCTGTGTAGAGCGTTTTTTCAATTAAGGCTTCGCGTTCCTGAAACGTCTTTCCAGGGAAGCATAATTCAAAGTTGACTCGAGCCCTGTGAGCTGGCCCTTTATGAGATTTAGATAACTTTTTAGCTATTGTTTTGGCTAGCCACTTTTGGGCGCTAAGAGGCATTAAGGCTAGCGGCAAAAAGAGTATTACACCTAACCAAGTTCCCCAATACTTAGGCGACAAAAAATGACGCTCAAATTCAGGGTTATATGCTTTGGAGTCGTAGTCGTCACGTTTTGCTGTCATGGCGTGTCTAGTTACCTATCCGTCTTGATTTACTCGTATGAGAGCAAGGTGATAAAAATAAGATAGTAGAGATGATACAGGCTATTGGAATGGAGTAAAGGTGGCAACAAGTGATGCTACCACCTAAATAATGCTTAACTGTTTTGGATAGTTAAGTATTCGGCAACGCCTTCTGCAACCGTCTTGAACTCAACATCGCAACCGGCAGCGCGTAGCTTGGTAAGGTCTGCTTGCGTGAACTCTTGATAGGCACCTTTTAGATGTTCTGGGAAAGGAATAGTTTCAATCTCGCCTTTTCCATGATGGGCAATGACCGCTTTTGCTACTTCTTCAAAAGATTCTGCACGACCAGTACCACAGTTGAAGATGCCAGAAACACCATTTTCAAGGAACCACAGGTTTACCTTACATACATCACCAACGTAAACGAAATCACGCTTAAAAGACTCGCTACCTGCAAACAGTTTTGGATTTTCACCTGCGTTTAGTTGGTTGTTCAAATGGAACGCAACAGATGCCATGCTGCCTTTGTGATCTTCACGTGGGCCATATACGTTGAAGTAACGGAAGCCGGTGATTTGAGAAAGGGTTTCACCATGTTCTTCAGCGTCTTGCCATAGACGACGAACGTAGTTATCAAACTGTTGTTTCGAGTAACCGTATACATTGAGTGCGCCTTCGTATTCGCGTTCTTCAACGAAAGTATCTGTATCGCCGTAAGTGGCTGCGGAAGAGGCGTATAGGAATGGAATTTCACGATCTAAACAGTAATGAAGCAACTCTTTTGAGTATTCATAGTTGTTTAGCATCATGTATTTGCCGTCCCACTCTGTCGTTGCAGAGCAAGCGCCTTCGTGGAAAATTGCCTCAATCGGACCAAAATCATCGCCCGCCATAATTTGGGTCAGAAAGTCGTCACGATCCATGTAATCTGTGATGTCCAGATCAACTAAGTTCTTAAACTTTTTGCCATTTTTTAGGTTGTCGACAACCAAGATATCGTTAATACCAGCTTCGTTTAGTGCTTTAACAATGTTGCTGCCGATCATGCCAGCGCCACCAGTTACGATGATCATAGAACTTCCACCATAGATTAAAATTTTCTCAGGAATTCTAGCAAGAAACGAAAAGTAGCGCTATTGGAAGCAGGAAGATAGGTTTGAGTCTTCTATGACTCAGTATCTATATATGAAAAAGGGAGCCGCAGCTCCCTTGAGTACTTTATTATTCCGCATCCGAACGGTTAGGCCTTTGGTACCAAGGATTTCGCTCGTCGGTCAACTCAATTAAGCTGTATTTACGTCCGAGCTTCTGTCCTCCGTCACGAGTAAGAGGCTGCCAACTAAAGTTCGCACGATTGTTACTTGGCTTAACGGTCATGATGTCAAATGGAATCGACAAGTAGAAACCTTTAGTAAAGCTACCTTCACCAAATTCATCCGCAGACAAGTCTGTAAATGAGGCAAAGGCGCCAGCAATTACGCCACTCTTGAACTGCTTAGAAACATTGATTTGTGTCCCAACATCGCCAGCTAAGAACTGCCCGACATCGACTTGGATCATCAAGTCTTGCAGGAATTCCCATTGAGGGTAGTAGTAACCAGATACAAAACCAGTGAAGCCTTTATCAATAACTTGGAACGGACGTCCATATTCTGGCACGTTTTGCCATTTCTCATCGTAAACACCGAAGTAACTTTGTGGATCACGTTGAGAAATTACGTTGACGTCAGCGCCAATCGCCCAGTTAGCTCCTTGTGGTCGGTAAAGAAACTCGGTACCGACTCCAGCAAACATGCTCTCCAGATAACCCGCGTAGAATTGCTGAACCATGGTATTAGAATACTCTTGGAACCAAGTCAATTGTAGGTTTGACATGGTTACCGCATGTTCATTTTGGTAAGCGCGGAACATGGTGCGAACACGAGGAACGGTAGTGCCATCAGGTGGAGTGACATAGATAAACTTATCGTAGTTGTTATACCAATCCCAGTATAACGAACCGCCAATTTCAAGGTTGTCCGTTAGCCAGTATGATGCATTACCGCTCAGCCCTACACTAAAGAGATAGAAATCTTCAGCATTTCCGAGAGTTTGAACAAGCTTAGGTGCAAAGCCCCAATCAAAACGTTCAAAACCATCATGGACAGATTCTCCACTTGGCTTATTGCTAGCTTTTGCGGTTGCATCTTCTATTTTGGGGGTGATGTAATTAACTTGGGCAAAGTCGCGATATTTCTCCTTGGAAATAATCGTTTGTTCGCCGACTAAGCCTCGGCTACGTTCATTGATCGCATAGGTATCAATATCGTCAGGCATTTCATTATGAAGTACAGCCGCCGCTTTTTCATGTGCCTCTGTACGGTCACGATATTTCTTTTGCTCACCAACGACAGTTACGGTGTTGTCATCAACATAAATGCGCGTGTTTTGGTAACCTGCAATTTTGTCTAAATCTTCTGTTACACGTTCCCAGTCAACATCAGACAGTTCTTCTGGCTGATTGCTTTCTACTTCTGGCGTAGGTGTGTCTCGCCAAAAAGATGGCATGTCATTGAAATTAGTGTTTAGCGTTAAGCCAGCGACCAAAGTGTCTCCGCGTTCATAACTTAAACGAAAATCAGCCATTCCTAGACGATAGAGCACACCAAAGTTCCATGGTGTATGGGGGGTCATATCAACGTCTGCGCCCACAACTGCATAGTCTGTAGAATAATCATTGCTGTCGTACTCAACTTTAAATCGTAAAGGAGTATGCAAAGTCTGGAATTCTACGCCACCAAATAAAGCCGCGGGCCCTTTGAAAGCTCTGTCAAAATTAGTTGTTCCTCCAGAGTCAAGAAACTCTTCAGACCGATCACAAAATCTCTCTGAAGCTTTACAAAATGGATTGGTTATATTGTCTCTGGTTCCTAAGTAGCCCCAGCCCATACCGAGAGTAAAGTCGAATGTTCCAAGCTGAGGAGTTGAGTATCGTTTGGTCGCTGCAATATATTCTGCATCAAACAGGCCAGTACCAGCGAAGTCTCTTACCCCAATGGCAATTTCAGGAGCATATTGGGATTCTTCCCATACTTTAAATTTAAAATCTATTCCTTTGTCTGTGTACTCATTGTCTACATCAGGAAGTGAGGTGGAGTATGGCAAGTCTTGAACTCGAGTATACCGAATAGTTGTTTCTAGCCAAGGCAGTACCTGCAAGGTTACATTGTAAAAAAGGTATTCGTTACTCCCAGTAACAGAAAAGTTGAACTCCCCTTCAGGAGCCATACGTCCGGTTGGCATCTGCATTAAGCCAACACCACCAAAGTCAGATTGAGAAGGCTGTAACGAGGGAGCCTCAAAGGGTATTTCTTGAGCCCAAACCAATGCTGGACCCATTAAAGAAAGGGTTAAGCTTTTTCTAATTGGCATCATTGTGGTCTCTTTGTGGAATTTGGTATCAGTTGAGTGAGTAAGCGGACAATATCTTGGTCCATTTCGGAGTATTCGAGATCATCAAATGGGACATATACCAATGTCAGAGGTGGTAAGTAATATTGTGTTGTTAACCAAGCTCCGTGATGCGGCTTAACTACATGACCATCTGGGTAGATCAATACTGGCGGCGTTGATAACGTACCAATATTACTTTTCAAATTCTCTATTTGTCTCTGCAAAGGGATGCCTGCCTGCTCCTTCACGGAATAAACGCTATTTAGGTTTCCTAAGTAAAATACTTTTTCTTCGCGTAGAGGGCTTACTAGAACGTAATTGCCGTGCAAAAGCGGATTGTCGAATTTATTTAGTCGAACTTTATCAACATCGATTGCAGACAGTACTCGTGGTGCAAAGCTTTGCTTCTGAATGAATTTGTAGAATGGGTGTGCAACCAAATTATGTTGAATCATTTGATTGAGCACCGAGTTCTTTAAAGCGGTAGAGGTTTTCTCGGCGCGTTCCGATTTATCAAACAAAGTCGTACCAAGAGGATATTGCTGCGAGACGCTTTGCTCCTTAGCAAGTGCTAACACACTTTCTAAACGAGTCGGCCCTTGAAATTGCAGCTGTTTGCCTGCTTCTAGCAATTCAACATTTAATGGTTGCATAGCAGAGATTTCTGTTTGAGCGAAGCTAGGAATGCTCAAAAGCGGTATGACCAAACCGAATAATGTGAGTAGTTGCTTGCTCATGATTTGCTATATCCCTTCAAAATGGTTAACTCAACCGGAATCATATTTGGCCCTAGGTGTTGTAAGGTTTTAACGACCTGGCCCTGTTCATTGACCCAGTAGTAGTTTTCGACCGATTGAGAAAGGCTGCTAAACTCAACAACTTCTTTATATACGTTGGTCATAGTGCTAGAAATAGGTGTTGTTAACGTTTCTTGGCCTGAGTAAGAACGCGTTATATTTGCAGGAAAACCATAACGGTATTGTGTTGCCCAATCGTATGAGAGTGCGTAGTTGACAGATGTTGAGTCTAAAGAAAAATCTGGAACGTCACCGTAAACGCCCGCCAAGTCTCCATTCTGTAGTCCAATCGTTTTGACGATATGCCCATTCTCTGTAACGATCATAGCTTTGTCAGCACTTACCCATTTCAGTTGTATTTTTCTATTGAGAGGGTTTCGTTCTGCAAAAGCTAAAACAACAAAGACCTGTTTTTGATTCCCAAGTTTTAAATAGGCACTGGCATAAGGAACGGCATTTATTTCTTCTGGGGTCATCTCTACATCGATGTAGTTACCATATGCTTCTTGGACTGTGGCTGATACATCATTGAACTTTTGTGTGCAACCAAAGAGTAAGGCGAATAGCGGAAGAGTGAGAACTGTGCGTAGCGATTTAGACGTTCGGAAGATATTCATTGATCCCTCTTATCAAATAAAATCGCCCTGAGTGAATCAGGGCGATTGTCTTCTATCTACAAACTACAAAACAAAATTAGTTAGTAGTAGGAGCTGATGCTGAAGTAGACGTCGTAGTTGAATCGCTATCTGATGCTGCAACTGCTACTACAGTCACTGCTGCTGCTGCACCTACTGCTACAGCTGTTGTGCCTGTTGCAGAAGCAGAAGCTGCACCTGCTGAACCTGCTTCTTCTGCTGCAAATGCAGTTGATGCGCTTAGAGCCATAAGAATAGCTAGAGCTGTATTCTTCATTATTAATCCTTGTGTATCCGGTATAAAAACATCGATGTTTGGTAGCATAAAAAATGCTCCAAATTATATTTTAGATAAAAAAGCCTTAGCATGTAAATAGTTTCTTATTTTGCCATGACTTACGATCTCATTTCTAACACCAGCGTGACATTGTGCGGTTATCTTGCTCCCTTGCTTGCTGATAAACTATCAAGAGTGCATAATTTGTCGGCCTATTTCATTCAGAACTAGAGGTTTGGAGTCAATAGGTCGTTTTTACTTACGCCATATAGAAAGCGATACAGTGGCTCACGCTCAACGCCTCGGGGCGGTAGCGTGCCAATTCTTCAGTATTTAATGGCCTGCATAGCACGCTTAACTTTGCTTTGGCAGCCCATATTGTTACCAGTACTAGGAACTTTTACGTGATAAAAAAGCAGCATTGTTTGGGAATACTTAGTGCACTGGGTTTGAGCCTGAGTTCTTCTTCAGCGTCAGCCGATTTTTATGCTGGTGCGTTAGTGAGCTACTCAAATGCAGAATTGAAAAGCTCGTCTTCTGAGTCCGTGAAAGAGGGAAGCCCTTTCCTTCTTAGTGCGCAAGCTGGTTATTTTTTTAATGACTATATTGGCTTAGAAGGGCGCTATGGGACATCAGTTCAACGTGACAATGGTCTTGCCGTTGATAGCGTTTTGAGCGGCTTTGTTAAGTTTAATATGCCAGTTTCAGAGCGAGTTGCACTTTATGGTTTAGCTGGGTATTCAAGCGTTCAGCTTGATCTACAAAATGTAGGGTCTCACAAAGAACAAGGATTTAGTTTTGGGTTGGGTATGCACTACGCTTTAAACAACCAAAGCGCGGTGATATTTGAGTTCGTTGATAACGTCTCTGAAGACCAAGTTCGCCTTAACTCAATTACACTGGGTTTTCAGCACCGTTTCTAATTTAAATACCTAGAGCTCAAACTTGGGGCTAGGGTCTTTTATTCAATTATTATAGTGACATACCATGTTTAAAGGATATTTCTCTATTGCCGCTTTTATATTGGCAAGTACGTTTGCGTCTTATTCAATGGCACAAACACCCACTCCAGAACAAATAAAAATGTTTCAAAACTTACCCGCTGACCAACAGCAGGCATTGGCGAGTAAATATGGTTTCTCAATTCCCTCTAGTTCGTCCTCAAACAAGTCTCCTTACGAAAATCCGCAAGTCATCAAGCCTAGATCTGAATCTAGTGGAACTATCTCTTCCAACGTAGAAGAAGAATGGCTCAAAAAAGGCGAACAGAAAGAGCTTAAACGCTTTGGTTTAGATCTTTTTTCTGGTTCTCCAAGTACTTTTGCTCCGATCAGTGATGTTCCTGTGCCAGCAAATTACACCGTGGGTGCAGGCGATGAAATTATTGTGCAGTTATTTGGTAAAGATAATGAAACGCATCGTCTACGCGTAAATCGCGCGGGCACAATCAACTTCCCCTCACTTGGGCCAGTAAATGTTGCTGGCATGCACTTTTCCGATGTACGTGACTCTCTGACTCAACGAGTAAAAGAACAAATGATTGGTGTGCGCAGTGATATCTCATTGGGTGAATTGCGTACCATGCAAGTGTTTGTCATGGGTGATGCATATAAACCAGGAGCCTACACGGTTAGCGCATTGACGACAATTTCACAAGCTATCTATTACAGTGGCGGCTTTGGTGAAAGTGGAGCGCTGCGAGATATTCAGCTAAAGCGTGATGGTAAAATCATTCGTAAGTTGGATATGTATGACCTGTTACTTAAAGGTGATGCAAGTAATGATGTGCGCTTACTACCGGATGATGTCGTTTTCATAGGCTCGGTTAAAGATACAGTTTCTGTAGAAGGTGAGATCAACCGTCCGGCAATTTATGAAGTCAAGTCAGGTGAAACCTATCAGCAACTTATTCAGATGGCTGGTGGTTTTACTGCTAATGCTTATGCCGAGCAATTGGAGATAAAACGCTACGCTACGCATGGTACTCGGGAGGCTTTGACGCTTGATTTTAATAAAACGCAAGCTCGACAGAGTAAAGTTAAAAATGGCGACGTCATCAAGATCTTGAAAAAAAGCGAAGAGCTTACTCGTTACGTGCAGATAGGGGGAGATGTTCGTCATCCTGGCTATGTGGAATGGCGCAATGGCCTTCGTGTTGCCGATCTTTTCAAATCTGTTGACTCTGCTTTTAATTCTACTGCTGATGTTAACTATGCCGTTGTGGTGAGAGAAGTGAATCCACAGCGTGATATTGAAGTGTTCCAGTTTAGCTTAGCAAATGCAATTTTATCGCCAAGTAGTCAAGACAACATCCAGCTACAATCACGTGATCGTATATTAGTTTTCAACCGTTTCAATAACGAAGACTTGGATACTTTAGCAACACAAGAGTCTGTTTCAAAAGCGAAGACGTTAGAGCAAGCGCAGCAACAAGCAGAGCTTGACCAACAGAAAGAACAAAAACTCATGAGTTCTTCTGTTGCGGTTTCGCATTCAGCAGACGGCATGGTCGTTAACCAGAACACATCTAAGCTGGCGAAACCAGCTAAGATCATCATGTTTCGTGGCAAAGAGATTACAGAAGAAGACTTTGAGAGGCTGAAGCAAAACACTCGTCGCACTTTGCTTGCACCAGTGTTATTACAACTCCAGCAGCAGTCTCGTTTAGGGCTAGCCCCTCAAATTGCTGAAGTATTTGGTGAAGTGAAGCACCCTGGTCGTTACCCGATTACTCCAAGAATGACGGTATCAACGCTAATTGAAGCAGCCGGTGGTTTGACTTACAACGCATTCACGATTAATGCAGAACTAGCACGAACAGCGATTAATAGTGCGGATGAGCGTGCGTATATTGATGTTGAACGCATTGATTTACGTAAAGTAATACAAGGCAGTGCTTCAGACGATGCAATTATCGTAGGCCGAGATCGTTTGAACATCCTCGAAAAGCCAAATGTGAAGCTACAAAGCACAGTCACTTTACAAGGTGAAGTTCGCTTCCCTGGAACCTATACCGTGCGCCAAGGTGAAACCTTAAGTGAGTTATTGGACCGAGCGGGCGGCCTAACCGAATTTGCTCACCCTCAAGGAGCAATATTTACGCGTGAAGCATTGCGTTTACAAGAGCAGAAGCTTTTAAACCAATACGCCGCAGATATGCGAGCAGAGACTGCGAAGAAAACATTCCGTGCAGACAGTAATATGGGCTCAGTGATCTCAGACCCAGATAAAACACTGAAGTTTGTTGAAGAAGCAAGTCGCAGCAAAGCACTTGGCCGTATGGTGGTACAGTTAAACCGTATTTTAAAAGGCGAGCGTTCAGCAGACTTTATGCTCGAGGACGGTGACTTCCTCTTTGTTCCGACTTTCCGAAACACAGTATCAATCATGGGTGAAGTTCAAGTTCCAATTACCTACTTGTTAGATAACAAACTTGACGTCGATGATTATCTGAACAAAGCGGGTGGTGCTAAAAAGCAAGCCGACGAAGACCGCATTTTTGTAGTGCGTGCGGATGGTTCTGTTTACAAGCCTTCATCAGGTTATTGGTTCGGAAATAATAAAGAAGGGTTAAAAGCTGGCGATACTATCGTTGTACCAATTGATACCGACTACCGTGATGCATTAAGCACGTGGACTGCAGCAACGCAGATCCTCTACCAAACGGGTGTTGCTATCAACGCACTGAAGTAATGACTTAAGCCACTTAACAAGAGAAAGGGGGAGAAATACCTCCTTTAATATTAATGGAAAATAATCAACTTGAACTAGATATTGGTGAGCTCATACGCTCACTTTGGCAACAAAAAATAATGATAGTTGCCATTACATTTGTATTTGCAGTCGCATCAGTGCTTTTTGCTATGTCTAAGCCTAACCTCTATAAATCCGAAGCAGTATTGTTTCCAGTAGCAGACAATACGCCTAGTTCAGCTATGGGGCAGTTGGGGGGGCTAGCTGCATTAGCTGGATTTGGTAGTCAAAAGAGCTCTAAACAAGCAATTGCCTTAGAGTCTTTACGTTCACGAGCATTCTTGGGGGCCTTCATTGAACGTAGAGATATTTTGATTCCATTGATGGCAATCGAGCATTGGGATGCAGCTACTGGAAAAGTATATATTGATCCAGAGATTTATGACGAAAGTACAAGCACTTGGACAAGAGTTGTTAGTAACGGAAAAACACCAAAGCCAACCATCTTAGAGGCCACGAAAGTTCTAAATGAATTACTCGTTATCGATTCAAATAAAACGAATGGTTCAACTATTGTTGCTTTGACGAACCAGTCGCCAGTTTTAGCAAAACAATGGCTTGATTGGTTGATTTCAGACCTAAATAAATGGATGAAGAATAAGGATATCAACCAGGCTAAGAATAATATTCAATACTTAGAGAAGCAGTTGAGTCTTACTAATCTCTCTGAAATGCAAAATGTCTTCTATCAATTAGTTGAAGAGCAAACTAAAAAATTAATGCTTGCGGAAGCGCAAGAAGACTACATTTTCGATATTATCGACCCTCCTGTAGTACCAGAAGAAAAAGACAGCCCAAGTCGAGCTATCATCTGCGTTCTTGGTACTTTGATCGGTGGTATTTTGGCAATGGTTATTGCGTTGTTCCGTATTGCACTATCAAGAAAAAATGTTTAATTTGAGCCTTGATCCAAATAAACTCTTAGGGGTACATATGTACCTCTTTGCTATATTGGCCCCCCTTTCAGTAACAAAATGGAATAAGATAGTTTTAGTCCTCTTATTCCTATCAGCATTAATTACATTTTTCTACTACATCACTATTTCCAAGAAACTCACGTTTGATAAATATTCCTTTGGTGTGATTCTTATATTTTTGTCTGTCTTTCTTGTATCATTATTTAGTATTTTGATAAATCGAGATTACCTTGTTGCTGATTACTTAAAGTCAGTAGTTATAGGCAGGATGTTTACACTAATAGCACTAACACTTAATTTGGTGCTATTTACAATTTGGTTGGCAGTAGCTGATGAAAAACGTGTGAAACTTATCCTTAAGCTTGGCTTGCTCACTGTATTTAATTTTATTTTGCTTGGGTATTGGCAAGTTATTTGCAATTTTATTGGTATCCCATTTTTCGTAGAAACTAGAGACTGGATGCATGGTGTGCCTGCAGCTTTACGCTCAATTTTTCCTTCTCGAGTGACCTCGATAGCGGAAGAGCCGAATTTCCTTTCCCCGGTTTTGATGGAGTGTATGCTGCTTATTACAGTATTAGTGGCAAAGAAAGTTATAAGACTAGCAATGTTGGGAATGACTGTTGTTATCGTCGTACTTTCTTTTTCTGGCGGAGCCTATGTTAACTTTGCTTTAATTTGTGCTTTTGTATTTTCTTTGATTGCCTTGAAGACAGTATTAACTGGAAAAACAAGAATCAGTCACTTTTTTGTGCTATTGCTGGTTTTTTGTTTATTGTTGGTGCTGACGTATTTAGGTACGTTGCTTTTAGATTTTATCTATTACAAGCTACAGCACGAAGCAACTGGCGGCTCTTCTCGTAGCCAATTTATGGTTTCATTTACTACTTTATTAGCAGAGTCTAACCTAGCTCAACTAATTTTTGGTCATGGACTTGGTACCATGTCTGTTTTAGATAGCTTTGGTATGCGAAGTGAGGATTATTTATTCAGAATTACGAATAACTATACATTGGATATGTTTTGGGAGGGAGGTGTTGTTGGCGTTGGTTTGATCTTGCTTTTTTACTTTAAACTGATTTACCCAGGCTTGAAGTATGGTTTTAAGAATAACACTTACCTTATAGGTGCTATAATGACATTCCACTTCCTAGTAACTTCCACATACCGTTCAGAATATCTAAGTACTCATTTTTTATGGGTGTTACTAATGATCTTTTCCATATATAAATTAGCAGAATTCCAGAGTAATAATGTTAACAATTAATGTTCTAATAAGCACCTTAAATGATGGGATTGAACGCTTGATGTTTGGGGATTTTCCTGAAGATGAAGCGGTGACATATATTGTTGTTCATCAGATAAAAGATAGCTATGTTTTAACGGAATCTATCAAGGAGTGGTTAGAGAGTCGAGTTGACTTTTTATATTACAGTTCAAATGATAGTGGGCTATCTAAAAGTAGAAACTTAGCTCTGAGTAAGTCATTCTCAGATGTGGTGGTATTTTGTGATGATGATGTTAGCTATGTAAATGAAGCTTTCGATATAATAAAAAGTAGCTTTGATGGGAATATTGATATAGCAACATTTAAAGTAAAAACTCCGGATGGGTTAGACTTCAAAAAATATAATAGTAACGCGTTTGTACATACAAACAAGACAATATTTAAAGTGTCATCAATTGAAGTTGCTGCCAAGCGAGAATCTATCATAAAAAAAGAAGTGAAATTTGATGAACGCTTTGGTTTGGGGACTCAACTTCCAGCATCGGAAGAAAATATATTTTTATTGGATTGTTTTAACAAAGGTTTAAACTTAAAATATTTCCCAAAAACTATCAACTTACACCCAATAGAAAGTTCTGGTAGAGATTGGGGAAATAAAAGAATGCGTTCAAGTAAGTTATCGTTTATGTATAGATGTTTTAATGTTATTGGATTTTTTATATTTTTATTGTTTGCTATGAAAAAATATCCTGAGTATAGAAAATCAGTCAGTTTTTTTTCATTTTGTAAAGAAAATATAGATGTGTTTTTTAAATACTATAGAAATAAAAAATAGACGTTAACATCTGTAAGTTTCAATTAAGGGTAAATTATGAAAATTTTGGTAACGGGTGGCGCTGGATTTATTGGTTCAGCTGTTATTCGCCACATAATCAACAACACGGAAGACTCCGTTGTTAATGTAGACAAGCTGACATACGCAGGAAACCTTGAGTCTTTGTCTGATGTTATGGATAGCGAGCGTTATGTTTTTGAGAAAGTTGATATCTGCGATAGAGAGTCATTAGAGACAGTATTTTCAAAGCATAAACCTGATGCGGTAATGCACTTAGCTGCGGAGTCTCATGTAGATAGATCTATCGATGGCCCGTCTGCTTTCATTGAAACTAATATCGTAGGAACTTACGCATTACTTGAAGCTGCACGTAATTACTGGAATGGCTTGGAGCAGGAATTTAAAGAACAATTCCGTTTTCATCATATCTCAACAGATGAAGTGTATGGTGATCTAGAGGGAACTGATGATTTATTCACTGAAACAACGCCTTATTCTCCATCGAGTCCTTATTCCGCTTCAAAGGCATCAAGTGATCATCTAGTTCGAGCATGGCTACGTACCTATGGTTTACCCACAATCATTACCAATTGCTCTAATAACTACGGCCCTTATCATTTTCCAGAAAAGCTTATTCCATTGATGCTCCTCAATGCCTTAGAGGGTAAGTCTTTGCCCGTATATGGCGATGGGATGCAAATTAGAGATTGGCTATATGTAGAAGACCATGCCCGTGCACTGTATAAAGTGGTAAGAGAAGGCTTGGTGGGCGAAACTTACAATATAGGTGGTCACAATGAGAAAGCTAACATTGAGGTTGTCAAAACCATTTGTACTATTTTAGAAGAGCTCGTACCAAATAAACCAAGTGGTGTTAAAGAATATGTAGATCTTATAACTTACGTCTCTGATCGTCCGGGTCATGATGTTCGTTACGCGATAGATGCGACAAAGATTGAGCGTGAACTTGGGTGGAAACCGGAAGAAACTTTTGATTCAGGTATCAGAAAAACGGTGGAGTGGTACTTGGAAAACAAAGTTTGGTGGTCACGTGTTTTAGATGGTTCATATGCCGGTGAGCGTTTAGGTGTTATCAAAAAGGGGACAAATTAATGAAAGGCATTATTCTTGCGGGAGGCTCTGGCACTCGATTGTTTCCTATTACGATGGGTGTATCTAAGCAATTGCTTCCGGTTTATGATAAGCCTATGATTTATTATCCTTTATCGGTATTAATGCTTGCTGGTATTAAGGATGTTCTAATCATAACGACACCTGAAGATAAAGACAGCTTCGTACGTCTACTGGGAGATGGTAGCCAGTTTGGGATATCACTAAATTATGAAGTTCAACCGAGGCCTGAAGGATTAGCACAAGCCTTTATTATAGGTGAAGAGTTTATTGGTGATAGTAGTGTGTGCCTTGTTTTAGGTGATAATATTTTCTACGGACAGGCGTTTAGCCCGAAGTTGAAACTTGCTGCTAGTCGCTCTCAGGGAGCTACGGTGTTTGGCTATCAAGTGAAAGATCCAGAAAGGTTTGGTGTTGTAGAATTTGATGACAACCAAAAGGCGGTTTCAATTGAAGAAAAGCCTGAAAAGCCTAAATCTAATTATGCGGTTACAGGGCTTTACTTCTATGACAATGACGTTGTCAAGCTTGCGAGAGAAGTTAAACCTTCTGACAGGGGTGAACTCGAAATTACCTCTTTGAATGAAGCTTACCTAAAGAAAGGTCAATTGAACGTAGAAATGTTAGGGCGTGGTTTCGCATGGCTAGATACTGGCACTCATGAAAGTTTACTTGAAGCTGCTCAGTTTGTTGAAACGATTGAAAAGAGACAGGGCTTCAAAGTTGCTTGTTTGGAAGAGATTGCTTTTTCAAATGGTTGGTTAACAAGAGATGAACTTCTGCAACGAGCAGAGTTAATGGCCAAGAATAGTTATGGTCAGTACTTGAAAACTTTAGCTGGTTAACCGTTTGTGAGTGATACTCAAAGTAAAGCCAAAGCCGGCTTAAAGTGGAGCGCTGTAGAAAGGATTTTAACACAAGCTATACAATTGATAGTGATGTTGATATTAGGCCGAATGTTAGGGCCTTCAGCATTTGGTCTCATAGCTATGTTAACAATATTTATCGCCATTTCTCAAACAATGGTTGATAGTGGTTTTAGCAGTGCGCTGATACGCAAACAAGATAGAAAAGAGGTCGATTTTTCGACTACTTTCTACTTCAATATCTTGGTTTCAATTTCCTGTTATATACTGCTCTTTGGTAGTGCTCCTTATATAGCATCTTTTTATGAGCAACCTACGCTCACTTTATTACTTAGAGTATTGGGCATTGGTGTGGTTATCAATGCTCTTGCTGTCGTACAAAGAGCAAAGTTGACCATAGAGGTGGACTTTAAGACTCAAGCGAAGGCATCTTTTCTGGCCGTAGTATTTAGTGCTGCAATTGCTATAATTATGGCTTATTTAGGCTATGGGGTTTGGGCTCTAGTCGCTCAAATGCTTTCTTTTTATGCTGTCAGTGCCATTACACTTAATATACTTTCGCCATGGGTACCTAAAACTGGCTTCTCAAAAGAATCTTTCACTGAGTTATTTGGCTTTGGGTCAAAGCTTTTACTTTCAAGTCTAATAGATACTATTTATAACAATATCTATCAGTTAGTGATTGGTAAGTTCTTTACTGCAAGCCAACTTGGTTACTTCTCTCAAGCAAAGAATTTATCTCATATTCCATCACTAACTCTTACAACTATTATTCAAAGAGTTAATTATCCTTTATTAAGTAAAATACAAGATGATAATGAGAAGTTAGAGAGTGCTTATGTGTTAACGCTAAGACTATCTTCCCTTTTTATATTTCCTATCATCTTAGGTATAGGGTTAATATCCACTCCTTTAGTCAATATATTACTCGGTTCTGCTTGGGGCCCTACATCTGAACTAATCTCAATATTGTGTTTTGGATATATGCTATACCCCATTCATGCAATTAACCTTAACTTACTTCAAGTGAAAGGACGTTCAGATCTTTTTTTGAAATTGGAAATTATAAAGAAAACTTTAATAACGATTATTTTGTTTGTAACAATACCGTTAGGGATTAAGGCTATTACCATTGGAATGGTCGTTCAGTCATACGTTTCTTTATGTATTAATACATATTATACAGGGAAGCTAACATCTTTGAGTTCCTCAAAGCAGCTTAGATTTCTCTTTCCAATTTGGAGTGTATCTATATTTAGTGCTTTAATATCATCTGTATGGTTCAACTTTTTAGATAGTGATATTTTTCAAATTTTCATTGTTTTAAGTTCAGCACTATTTCTATACATTATCAGTATTAGAGTTATACAAAAAGACCTTTACTTGTATGTGGTGAACAACATTTTTAGGAAAAATTAAATGAAACCAATTACCGTCACCTCTCCACTTTTACCACCTTTAGAAGACTTTACTGCAAGCTTAGAAGACATCTGGGAACGGAAGTGGCTTACAAATAATGGGACTTATCATCAACAGTTAGAGCAAGCACTTTGTGAGTATCTAGGGGTTGAATATATCAGCCTTTTTTCAAATGGTACATTAGCGTTAGTGATCGCATTACAGGCTCTAGAGTTAGAGGGTGAGGTCATCACAACGCCTTATAGTTTTGTTGCTACCAGTCATGCGCTATTACTGAACAAACTTAAACCTGTATTTGTAGATGTTGACCCAGATACATTAAACCTTGACCCAGCCAAAGTTGAAGCAGCAATCACAGATAAAACTGTTGGCATTCTGCCAGTGCATGTTTACGGCACCCCATGTGATCACTCTCACTTACAGCAGGTTGCTGATAAGCATGATCTAAAGATCATATATGATGCTGCTCATGCGTTTGGTGTTGAAGAGAAAGGTTGCTCTGTCCTAAATTATGGTGACCTTTCTATCTTGAGCTTCCATGCTACTAAGGCTTACTCAACAATAGAAGGGGGAGCTGTCATTTGCCATACAAAAGAGATGAAAGAGAAGTTAGACAAGCTTAAGAGCTTTGGTTTTGACTCTGATATTGAAGTATCTCTAATTGCGCACAATGCAAAAATGAACGAAGTGCAAGCAGCTTTTGGTTTAGCAACCCTGAACATCATAGATGATGCCATTGCCCAACGAAAGTTCGTTGCAAACGAATATCGTAGTCAGCTACGAGGTGTTAAAGGCATCAGTTTTCCTAAAGAGTTGCCAGATGTTAAATACAACTACTCATACTTTCCAGTTTTTATTGATGAACAAGAGTATGGAGAATCTAGAGATTCTCTATTTTCAAAGCTTAAAGATAGTAATGTATTAGCTAGACGTTACTTTTATCCAATAATTACTGATTATGCTGCTTATAAGAACAATCCTGAAATTGAAATTGTGAGTGATGAGATATCTCGAGGCATTTCAAAAAAAGTAATTTGCCTACCATTACATCATGAGCTGTCGATAGCTGACATTAATAAAATTGTTGAAATTTGTAAAAGTGAAAATAAAAAATGAAAATTGCAATCACAGGCCCACTAGCAGATAGAAATCTTGGTGATTATGGGATGTTTATTAACAACCTTTACGATATTTCACCAAAAAATGAATTTGTGGTTTTTTCTTACAATAGTTCGTTTGTTGAGCAACTAAAGAATGATTATCTGAAAGAGTTTAGTATTGATTTTGTCGACGTTGAACTGTCAGAGAAGAAAAAAGATAACCTCGATCCGATTGAGCAACTAAAAAAATTAAGAAGAGTTCTATTGGGTAAAGAAAAATCTTACTATCCAACACCACTAGAACTTTTGAATCGTTGTACCAATATCTCTGCGATCGAAAAAGAGATTGAAAGTTCAGATGTATTACTTGTTTCTGGAGGCGGCTACTTTAATGATTTATGGTTTGAGTGGATACGAAATGACGATCTCTTTAGAATCATTGTTCCTATTTTGATCGCTGCGAAGATGAATAAAAAAATTGTCTTTACCGCAAATGGATTTGGGCCATTTGACAGCAGTAAACACTTCTATGAAATGATTTTTTCCGAGGCTAAAGATGCGATCATCACTAGCCGAGACCGTAAGTTATCTCCTACTTATCTATCTGATATCGGGGTTAAAGACATTACCTATCTACCTGATGACCTATACATAATCAATGATGGAATTAACCCAAGAGAACAATCTAAATCATCTAAATATGGTAAGTATGTAATTTTTGAGCAGTACGGAAACATCAATAAATTTAAAGAAAATATTGAATCAATTCGCACATTGATTACATTCTTTAAAAACAAAGGAATAAATGTTGTTTTTCTCACTTTTGATGTCGATGAAAAAACAACAAGCTATTTAAAAGAAGAAATAAAGGAAGATAACTTCTTTATCTATGATTTTGAAACTGGGTATTTGAAAATTGATGAAGCGATTGAGTTAATTAAAAACTCTGAGTTAGTACTTTGTAATAGATATCATGCGTTAGTTTTATCCGTTACTAATCAGATACCCGTAATTAATGTAGTAAAACCAGTTTTTGATCTAAGATATTATTATAATAAAAATGCAGGATTGCTAGATAATGCATTTGAAGGAGTGTACTTTAATTATAATGAGTATATGCAAGAGTCCTTATCTGGTGCTATTCAACATGTCATTGATAATTATGAACATATCGTTAGTTATCAAAGTTCATTATACGCATCAAGTGAATTTTCTTCCAATAAAGATAAACTTGCGAACAAAAGAATTGAATTCTTTTCTACTCATTTCCAAGATTAAATACGATAGACTTTGATTATGATGAATGTTTTAGTTGTACCTTGTGGTACTGAAATTGCGCACGAAATTGTACGTTCTCTCAAAGATGTGAAAAATACCGTTGTTTTTGGTGCAAATGGCATCAAAGCCTATACAGAAATTCCGAGTGAGCGTGTTTCAAATAACATTCCTTTTATTGATGATGAAGGGTTTATTGAATCTATTGCTAGCCTCATTAAAGAATGGGGCATCACGCATATTATTCCAGCACACGACTCTGCAGCACTCAAACTATCAGAGTCTGCTCCAACACTATCTGCGAAAATTGTAAGCTCTCCTTATGAGACGAATATGGTGTGTCGTTCTAAAAAGTTGACATACGAGAGACTTACAAATGTTGTTAAAACGCCAAAGTTGTTTCAGCAGACTGATGAATTAGAGTTTCCACTTTTTGTTAAACCGGATGTCGGTCAAGGGAGTGTTGGGACAAGACTTGTTAGAGAAGAGAACGCTTTAGAACTCAATGATGATGAACTGTTATGTGAGTACCTGCCAGGCGAAGAGTTTACAGTCGATTGTGTTTCTAATCATCTAGGGGAGCTTATCTTTGCAAGTGCTCGTAAGCGCAATCAAACTAGAAACGGCATTGCTGTAGAAACAGAACTTGTACAAGATCAAGAGCGCTTTAGAGAATTGGCTATTAAAATCAGCTCTACACTAGATCTTCGTGGTGGCTGGTTTTTTCAGGTAAAAGAAGCAAAAGATGGCGAGCTTTGCCTTTTAGAGGTTGCGACCCGAATTGCGGGGTCAATGATTACTAGTCGATTCAATGGAATCAACTTCACTGAATTATCGTTACTTGTTTCAAACGACATTCCGATCTCCGTATCTAACAATAACCTCAATGTAAAAGTATATAGGAATCTTAATTTTCAGTTTGAAACTAACTTAGATTTCGATGTGATTTACACTGACTATGATGACTGTCTTCTTCTAGAGGAACGATTTATAAATGCGGAGTTAGTGAAAGTTATTTTCGAAGCGATTAATGCAGGAAAAAAAGTAAAACTTATCACTCGCCACGCTGGAAACCTCAAAGAGTCACTAGAAAAATATCGATTAACAGAGTTATTCGATGAGGTTATTCACATTAAGGATAATGATGCGTTGAAATCTAACTTTATCTCAGATGAAAAAGCGATTTTTATTGATGACTCTTTCCGTGAGCGTAAAGATGTTTCGAGTCGATTGGGCATCCCGTGCTTCTCTGTTGATATGATTAGAGGTTTATCTTGTTTAAGAAACTAAGTGCACCAGCATCTGAAGAGAAAATCACTCGCTATTGGAAGCACACCGATAAAGTATATGTCAGTGTTGTTTGTCCTTGCTTTAATCAGGAAAATTACATTGCTGATGCCTTGGATAGTTTTCTGGCCCAACAATTGGACTACAAGTTTGAAATAGTAGTCCACGATGATGCTTCTACAGACGGTACACCCGAAATTTTAAAGGCTTATCGGAAAAAGTATCCTTCAATAATTCGGTTAATCTTACAAACAGAAAATCAGTACTCACAGCGAAAGCAAATCTCGACGATAGGCGTCTCTCATTCAAAAGGTGAATACATAGCTTTATGCGAAGGCGATGATTTTTGGGTCGATGAATTAAAACTGCAAAAGCAGTTATGCAGAATGATTGAAGAGCCAAAGTTTCAACTTTGCTATACGGCAGGTTATGGGCTGTATGGAGATGGTAGCTACAAAGACATATCCAAATTTAGTAATACAGAATGTATTGTTGACACCTCTAGCGTAATTAGGATGGGAGGCGCGGGTATGCCGACGCCATCTTTATTAATGAAGCGAGAGGTTATCGAATCCATGCCCACCTGGTTTCAAGAAGCTGCGCCGGTAGGGGACTTTTATATGCAAATTATTGGTTCTAAGCCTGAAGGGGCTCTATTTTTACCTGATCAAACAGTTTGCTATCGTATTAATGCAGTTGGTTCTTGGTCTTCTGAGCGAAGTAAAATATCTGTTTCGAATACTCTAGATAATATGGCCAGACAGGAGAATGCAATTCGAGGCTGTCTATGTGATTGGCAAGATGAGAGTGATCTCAAATATGCACTTTCAGTTAACTTATATAACACAGCTTTTACTCTTGTGATAAATAAAGAGTATGAATATGTAAAAGATCTTATCGTATGTTCCTGGAATCTTTACCCCAATGCGCATCGAGTTCAAGCAATCTTATACAGAACCCGACATATACCAAATATAGCAACTTATGTTTTTAGACTCTATCAGAGATTAGGAACAAAAATAAAAGCTAGAAGATAAGGTTGTTAGAGAGACTAACGAAAAATTTTAGCTAACTAGTAAAACGGTTTGAATAGATGCAGAATAACGAAGATGTAGTTTCTATTATCATGCCAACTTACAACTCTGAGCAAACGGTTGTAGAAAGCATTCAAAGTGTACTATCCCAAACGTATAAAAATTGGGAACTTATAATCGTAGATGACAGATCTACCGATAATACTTGGCAAGTCATTCAAACATATGCTGATAAATACGACAATATCCATGTTCACCAGAATAAAAAAAACCAAGGGGCTGGTGCAAGTCGTAATTTCGCGATAGAAAAGGCAAAAGGCCGCTTTATTGCCTTTTTGGATTCGGATGACCTTTGGACAGAAGACAAACTAGCAGAGCAAATTCCATTCATGCTGGAGAACAACTACCCACTCACATACACTCACTACAGCCGTTTTAATAGTGAAGAAGAGCTAAGTGTTGTAACTGCGCCAGAATATACAACGTACAAAAAACTCATGTACAGTAACGTTATCGGGTGCCTGACCGCCGTTTATGATACACAGGCACTAGGCAAGCGCTATATGCCACTTATTCGTAAACGTCAGGATATGGGATTGTGGTTAGATATACTGAAAGATACTCCCAAAGCATACTGTCTACCTAAGCCATTAGCAAAGTATCGGATGGATAGTGGTATGACAGCTAACAAATTTAGCGTTTTGTCATACCAATGGAAGTTCTATAGAGACGTAGTAGGTTTGAGTTTTCCAAGAAGTCTATTTACATTTTCTGTCTATGCCGTTAAAGGTACGATGAAACACCGAACTAAGCGCAAGTCTTAGTCTCGCGAATCTTCGGTAGAACCTAGTAACACAAAATACGCATACAAAAAGAGCAGCTGCCGTAAGGCGCTGCTCTTTTTTATACCTGTGATCCGTTCGATTAAATTCGCCGTTTTCTAGCGACCCATCCCAAACAACACTGTTTTAACCGTAAGGAAAAGAATCTTCACTTCCATCATCCAGTTTTGATGTTTGATGTAGTAAATATCGTATTTATGCTTCCAGATGGCATCTTCTACTGATGCACCATAAGGGTATTTTACTTGGGCTAGGCCAGTTACCCCAGGTTTCACTGCGTGACGAAAGCGGTAGTAAGGAATAGCTTTTTCCAATTCAGAGATGAACACCTCGCGTTCTGGGCGTGGGCCAACCATCGACATCTCTCCCTTTAGTACATTGATTAACTGAGGGAGCTCATCTATGCGAGTCTTACGAATAAAACAGCCAACTTTCGTTACGCGCGCGTCATTTTTAGTTGCCCATTGGGCACCATTCTTTTCCGCATCGTTTCGCATCGAGCGAAACTTAATCACTTCAAACTCTTCATTATATTGGCCAGTACGACGCTGCTTAAAGAATACCGGGCCTGGTGACTCAAGCTTAATAAGCAGTGCCGTAATAAGCCCTACTGGGATAGCAACCCACGAGAGCATAAAAACAAACAATAGATCAATAAAGCGCTTTTGCCAGCTGTTCTTACGATTAGAGAGGATAGAAAAAGCTTTTTGGTGTAAGAAGTAGCCGCTATGCAAGAGCTCAGTTTCAGTGTAGCCAAGTGAACGATCAAAGTAGCTCACTAAAGGCTCAACCCAAGCACCTAGCTCTGTCGCAGCTACAAGAAACGCTTGCTGCTCAGAGTTTAGGTGTGAGCTTTTGAAGTGGCAAAGCGTTTTACTCTTGAAATCCCTAAGGGCATAGTTATTAACTTGAGCGTTAATCTCAGGATGTCTCTTAAGTACCTGAGCAATCTTTGTTTCGTCTTCTTTTGGACAGTAGATATAAATACAAGCATCGGTTTCGCTTGCTGATAACTCGTCCAATGTTGATGTTATGCTGATAGAATTATTCTTAGCTAATTCAGTTGCTTCTCGTTCTTGAAGCGTGTCGCTCATACTGTCTGTCATAGGAATGGAATAAGTTGTTTTCGGCTAGCCAATTGCTTACAAGTCGGCGATTATAATTTAATTCGTATAGAAATTATATCCCTTAATCCAGAACATGCTTGTAACTTTGAGAATTTTCTTGAACCTGAGTCCTTACTTATGGCTTGTTTTTGAATCTTGACGTAACTATATCAATGAATTCGACAAACTATGTTTGCGATATATTATGTTGCCTCGAAATTAAATAATCATCTAATTCACTATAGTACGCAGTTATATCCGAGGTTGATTAGTTGTTGATAAAGTGCTTTTTTCGAATCTTCCTCACCATGTATAAGGTGAACCTCCTTAGGAGGAGTGGGAATGGCAGTTACAAATTGTATTAAGTCGTTCATATCGGCATGTGCAGAGTAGCCTGACATCGTATGAACTTGAGCTTTCACTTTTACGCGTTTACCTTCAATCAATACACTGTCTGCTCCATCTTGGATACGCCGACCTAAAGTCCCTTCCGCTTGATAGCCGGCAAATAGCACATCATTTCTTTTATCTGGCAGCAAAGCTTCTAAATAATTGACGACACGTCCACCTTCACACATTCCTGAGGCCGCAACTACGATAGCAGCTTCTGCTGTGCTCGCGAGTCGATTCACGAGCTTTAAATGGTCAGTGTGGCTTTCGACCATAATACATTGATCAAATGCAAGAGGATGTCGGTGATGCTCGATCCGCTCTTTCGCTTCTGCTCCCCAAAGCTTTTTAAATTGGCGATAGGTATTAGTTACCTTTTTAGCCAAAGGAGAATCAAGAATAATAGGCAGTGAATCTTGCAAAGCGTGCTCATGAATAAGCTGTTCTATATCAAAGAGTAACTCTTGAGTTCTCCCGACGCTAAAAGCCGGTATAACAATTACGCCACCATCCTGAAGTGCATGCTCAATAATAGAAAGCAATCGCCTACTGCGAGACTCTACATCTTCGTGAACTTTATTGCCGTATGTCGACTCGATAAACAAATAGTCAGCTTTTTCAGGCGATACCGGATCCGGTAGGAGAGGCGTGTTACGAGGGCCCAAATCCCCTGAGAACACAACAACCTCATTGTTTGATAAACGAAACTCAACATATGCAGACCCTAAAATGTGTCCTGCTGGTTGAAAGCGAAGAGAGGCATGTTCGTCAATCTCTATCCATTGGGAATAAGGGCAAGGGCGAATAAGCGTTCGAATAAAATCGAGCACGTTTTCCCTTTGATGATGCCTCATGCCTAGTTGGAGCTTTAAACCATCTTCTAACATAAGCGGTACGAGCTCAGCGGTGGCTTCCGTACAGTAAATAGGCCCTTTATAGCCAGCAGCCAATAGCCAAGGAAGCCTACCAATATGATCGATATGAGAATGGGTTAGAACAACCGCTTTGAGATCAGAGATAGAAAAGTCGATATTCAAACTCTGCTGCTGAGCATTATCTTGACCTTGTAACAAACCGCAGTCGATCAGCACACTTCCATTCTGTAATACGAGCTCGTGACAAGAGCCAGTAACCGTATTTTTCCCACCGTGGTGCAGTACTTTCATAACAAAACGACGCTTTTACCTTTGCTAGCTTACGCTTGCGAGTATCTATTTTACACATAACCAAACCTCACAATTTGGCAGCGATTCGGTAAATCGCTCAGTAGAGTAGATAGGGTAAGCAGGCAGATAGTGAATAAGTGAGCGTATTGTAGGCAAGCAAAATAGGAGAAAGAAAATGGCAAAACTGAAAGTTTAGAGAGACTTAGATATTCGTCATAAATTTGACTGTGTTAAGTTGCAACTGCTTGTGATGCAATTCATATTATTGCAATTATTTGCATTTAAGCTTTTGGAATCAACGTCACTGGCTGCTTAGTCCTAACTGCGTAAATGGGCATCTGATAATTATAATTTTATAAAACCGACACATTTCTGACGCTTTAAGTGTCAGGAAAGGGCTATTTTTTTGTAAGCTTTTCGATTGAATGGCTTTTCGTTGCAACGAGTTTACTATACAATTCGTCACCAGATCGGAGATGCAACCGATTAAATCGTGAACATTTCAATTGCCTCTAGGAGCCAGACCTAGGGGCGGTAGCGTGCCCGAAGTCGTTATAACTCCGAGGTCTCTAAAGCTAAGTATCTGAAAAGTGAAATAACTTTTAATAATAATAAGCATCTAAGTGCATTTCTGGCAAGATTGATTTATAAAAAACGAGAACTATTACAAATTTATGTAATTCCCTTTGTCAGAGGGACGCTCAAAGCTAACAAAGTGGCGAGCAAATGTTGGTTAGGCATAGGTTACAATTTAAATCTCCATTTCTCATACCTATCAAAACCAAATACTAGGTTTATAGAAGTACATAACTACCGGCCCAAACCGTTAGTTAGTGTATTCAGCTTTGTATTTGGCCTGCCTATAAAAGGCTGAGAACCGATGACCGTCACGAGCTAGTGTCGGTGGAACTCAGTTACTTACATATTCAATATTAGAAATTAGCGTTTGCAATGCGTTACAACCCACGTTGGCTAATGTGGTTTTGTCACGCCAAAAAATCACCTGCTCATTCTTAGAGATCGGCGTGTCTAGAGACGAGCGAAGCAAGAATCAGCAGTATCGGACCTGTGATGCAATGGAATCCGTAAAGGGAATCAGTCGGATGCGTTATAGATTTACCTCAAACTTATTTAATAACACAGTTGGCTATCATGAATAATGCATATTTATTTGTATTTATTTTGTCGTTCGTTCTACTTTTTGTTATGCGCAAAGTTGCTAAGCGCGTAGGTCTAGTAGATAAACCCAATGCAAGAAAGCTTCACCAAGGTGTGGTGCCACTTGTAGGAGGGATCTCCATTTTCTCTACTATACTGGTCGGGTTCCTTCTGTTCCTACCAATGAATGACAACCTATCACTCTACTTATCTTGTTCGGCTGTGCTTATAGTGCTCGGTGCATTAGATGACTACTACGATGTAAGTTTCAAAATTCGCCTTATTATCCAAGCCGGAATATCCCTTGCGATGATTTACATCGGAGGCCACAGCTTACACGATTTAGGCTACTTAATGGGGAGCGAAACCATTGCCCTTAATGAAGTCGCTGGCGCAGTGATCACCGTTATTGCGGTAATAGGCGCAATTAACGCATTTAATATGGTTGATGGCATAGACGGCTTGCTGGGCGGGTTAGCTTCGGTCACCTTTACAGCATTAGGTATTGTGTTTGCCTACAACGGAAACGAATATTTAGCCACAATCTGTTTAATGATCGTGACTGCGATGCTTCCTTACATCTTCCTGAACTTAGGTTTCCCACTTGGTCGTCGCTTTAAAATCTTTATGGGTGATGCAGGCAGTATGTTCATTGGCTTTACCGTGGTCTGGATGCTAATTCGTGGCACGCAAGAACCAGGAGCTGTAGCTTTCAAGCCAGTCACTGCTCTGTGGTTAATTGCCTTACCATTGATGGACATGGCAACCATTATGATTCGTCGCGTTCGTAAAGGTCAGTCACCATTCCAACCAGACAGAGAACATCTACACCATATTTGCCAACGTATTGGGCTTTCACCAGGTGCAACGTTAATTTTCATCTGTTCGATGGCATCGATTTGTGCTGCGGTAGGCTTATGGGCTGATTTTACTAATGTAAGTGAATCTACCATGTTCTTCGCCTTTGTAATTCTGTTTGCGTGTTATTTTTCTGTGATTAACCATATTTGGCGTATTTCATCTTGGGTAAATAGATTGTTTGAAAAGAAAATAGAATTAAAAGAACAGAAAATTGATTAATTTGGTAAAACAAACTTTATGTTTAAAATTTTAGCTAAAGTATTAAGTGGCAATATAATATATTTCGGCTCTTCTTGGCTGATGCTTGCATTTACATCTACGTATTATGGTATAGAAGAAATGGGAGTTATGGGGCTTTCTATCTCGGTATGTGCCCCATTGCTTTTGTTGTTTGGCTTATCACCAAGGCAACTAGTGGTAACTGGTGTTATAAAAAATAGAATGATGTTTCAAAGCTCTAGAAATAGTCTTCTTTTTATTTTTTCATTAACGTTAATTCCGATGTCTATGGTTTTAATTGACCAAGAATACATCCTGGTTTTTTTCTTGTTTTCTATATTTAAGGTTGTTGAATCGATATACGAATTAGAATATGCATGGCTTACAAAAGCAAAAGACTTTGAAAGAATATTTTTTATTCAGAAATTTCGTTCAATTCAGTTGGTTTTGTTTATATTAACATCAGTTTTTACTTATAGCCTTAACTTATCAATAATAATAATTATAATATTTAACTTACTTCTAATGATTAAGTTAAATGTTAAGTTTACTCTAGGATTTAAAATAAAAGAAGTTTTAAGTAATGTTAAGATAAGTAGTTTAGTATCAATATCTTCATTCATTACTCTTCTTTATTTAAATATGCCTAGATATTACCTTTCTATAGATGGATTATATGTGGTTGGTATATTTACGGGCTTGGTTAATATAATCAATGTTATGAGGTTGGTTGTTCAATCCGGAACACAATCATTATTACCTTTTTTATCCGATAGTTATATTGAAAATAAAAAAACAAAATTTGTGAAACTCATTTTTAAGCAGTTAGCTTTTATACTATTAGTATCTTCGATATCTTTTGCTTTCTACATCCTTACAGAGGATAAAGCATTAAGGATAATATATGGTAACGACTTCGTGGTTGAGGACGGGTTGATAAAGTTAACATTAATTTATGGTTTTACGTTATGTGTGGCTATGATATTAAATAATGCTGTGACGGCAATGAAACTTTTTAAACATCAATTATATATATCGTCATTTTTATGTATTTCTATGATTACTATCGGTTCGTTGTTAGTTAAAACTTATAGTATCAATGGTGCCTTCCTATCTTTAATTTTTATATCATTAATTCAAATACTTCTTCTTTCGATATCTATTTCTAGAGAGTTATCCTTTACCGAAGGGAAGTGTAATAGATGAGCTTTATTCTCTTTTCAATATTAGGTGTTTTATATTTTATAACATGTTTGTTTTTTTCTTTAGATATAATTTATATTCTATTTTTAATTGTTAGCCTATCACAATTAATAGTTGTTAATGAATCTAAGTTAAAGTACGAGTCGCCTATATTATGGTACTCAACCGCCGTATATTTTTATCATTTTTCTTCACTATTTCTAGCTACTGTTGGATATTATCAATTTGAAAATGCTTTAGAATCATCGATAATATATGGAATTATCTATTATTCATCAGTGGCCCCCCTATTTTTTTGCCGTAAAAGTTCAATTGACAATCAAATTTTAGATAGGTTTGATTTGTTCTTTGAAAAAAACACAATATTCATAACATACTTAATATTTATGGTTCTAACCATATTATCCAATGTGTTCTTCTTTAAAAGTGGCTTCTCTAACAAAGGCGAGGCAATCCTTTCTGGAGGAACCAGATTCAACTTTATATATAATTGGGCTAGTCTGTTTACTCTTCTTTTTATTATTCGCTATAGAAATTCTAAGTTATATTTATATGCGATGGTTTTTAGTTTTATTCTCTTTCTATTTACTTCTCTAAATACCGGAGAGAGGAATGTTGTCCTAAGTTATACGCTGAGTGTAATTATACTTCTTGTCGTTTTTAATAAAATCACCAGACAAAAATCGATTATATTTTTTATTTTGGCCGCTTCTTGTATCCCGATATTACAAGAACTAAAAACAGTATTTGCAAAAGACTTAGGGGACATAATTGCTCACAGAGACTCGATTCCATTTTATGTAAAGTTGTTGCAGGGGGAGTTTAGGAGTGCATCCAGAAATATTGATTGGTTGTTGTCTAGGGAAAGTAGTTATGATATTTCCTACGGACTAAATTTGATAAAAGACATTTTAGTTGGTTTTTCTCCTATATCCACAGGGATCCTGAATAGCCAAACTTGGTTCAATAATACCTTTTTTTCTGAAGTAGTAGCTACAGGGCAAGGATATGGATTCTCTTTGTATGGTTCGTTTTATATAGCTTTCTATTGGCCAGGGTTAGTAATTATATCCATTATTTATTCATGTACTATTGTGATGATCTACAATAATGCTAAGGATAATATATTTTTATTCTTATTGTCTATATTGATGATTACACCTTTAATATATGCACAACGTGGCGACCTTTCTGTTGTATTATCATTTATGATTAAACAAAATTTATTGCCTCTAATTATAGTTTATTTGTTTTCAAGATTATTTAGAAGGGTCTTTTCTTCATGATTGCTTTGAGAGTTATTAGGTTAATTAGAAAAATCATCATTACAACATTATATAAGTTTATCTATTGGAATAGATTTAAAATAAACCCGATAAAGAGCTACTTTGGTGGTTGCATAAATATATCAGATAATGGTGTTATAGTTGTTGGTGAGGGACTTAGAAATAAAAAAAACTTATCATTTAATGTAAGTGGTGGAAAATTATTAATTGGCAAGAAATCATTTTTTAATAATAACGTTTCTATTAATGTTAAAAACAAAATAATTATTGGTGATGATTGTTTGTTTGGTGAAAATATATGTATGTATGATCATAATCACAATTATCAACAATATGACATAAATATTCGAGAACAAGGATTTTCATCAAAAGAGATAAAAATCGGTAATAATGTTTGGATTGGGAGTGGCTCAATTATTTTGTCAGGAGTAGAGATCGGCGATGGCTCAATTATAGCTGCTGGTTCGATAGTTACGAAAAACGTACCATGTAATTCTGTTTTTCTTCAAAAAAGAGATACTATAATTACAAATAAGTAAATTAAATTTATGAAAAGTATATTGTTTATAGATAGCTACTATACTGGTCTAAATGGAGCGCCAGCTAGTATGTTATCCTTAGCCTCTGGGCTTAAATTGAATGGCCATTCTGTTACTATCTCTTCAACAAAATTCGATGGTTTATTGGCTAAAGCAGAAGGATTAGGTCTAAATGTAAAAAGCTTAAATACTCCAACAGTATTACTGCGCTCAAGAAAAGATTTTTCTTTACCCAATAAAATTAGTTATATGTTTGTGTTGTTATATTATTGGTTTTTTCAATTAATTAAAATTAACTTCAATAAGTTTGATACTATATGTATAAATGATATTAGAAGCTTTTTATTACTCTTTCCTATACTGCTTTTAAATAAAAATAAAGCTATATGGTATGTTAGAATTAATGAAAGAATAAAGCTAATATCTTCACTCGCAGCGTTTTTGTCTAAAGAGATAATTCTTATTTCATCAGATTGTATCGATGTTTTGTCTCATACAGAACGAAATAAATATTCAAAGAAAATATCCATATTGCATACTGGATTTAATTTTAATGAAGTCTGTAAAGAAAAAGTCATTGAGATAGAAAAGTCTATACCTAATAAGAATGGAAAGGTTTATATTACAGTCGGCAGTATTTGTCCAAGAAAAAATCAAACGGAAATAATACAATCTTTCAATGAAGTTTGTGAAAATGATGATTTACTCTTACTGATAGGTAGTGCTACTTCTAATGAAGATTTGATTTATGAAAATGAAATGAACTCTAAGATATCAGAATTGAATTTGGAAAATCAAATCATTAGAGTTCCTCATACACCTTATGTACATGAGTACCTATCTATTTCAGATATCTTTCTATTTGCAAGTCATAAAGAAGGTTTGCCTCGAGTTGCTATTGAGGCTTTGCATTCAGGTTGCTTTCTATGCTCTTCGCTTGTAGATGGAATAAGAGATATTATAGATGATAGTAATAAAGGTTTAGTCACTTCAGTAAAACCTAATGATCCTCGTTTTCATTCAGAATTCGTAAACAAAATTCTGTCTATAGATAAGTCTCAACTTTCAGAGCGAGACTTAAGGAAAAATTACATATCAAAAAAGTTTGGTTATGATGAGTTTATTTCTGGGTTTGAAAAAATAGTTTTTAATAAGGATGTTTAACGTGAATAAGAATATCACAAACTTTATCAGAGACTCGTTAAGAGCTCTGCTAGGCATTAAGATCTATAACAAATTAAGATTTATTCTTACACACAAATATTATCCAAGTTTTTCTAATCCTAAAACTTTTTCTGAAAAAATTCAGTATAGAAAGTTTTACGAAGATCCTAATAAGTACTCAAAATTTGCCGATAAATTACAAGTTAGAGATTATATTCAAGATGTTGTTGGTGGTGAGTTTTTAGTCCCTCTTATACTTAGCTCTGAGAAATTAACTTTGTCACAACTAACAGCCTTGCCATCTAAATTTGTTGTTAAATCTAGTAATGGAGGAGGTGGTGTTAATGTTAAAGTTGTTCAAGATAAGAGTAAAGAAGATTTGCATTCGCTATGTGAGCAATTTAATCGATATCTTACATTAATGCCTGGAAAGGGGATTGATGAACTATTCTACGATATAGAAACTCCGACAGTTCTTGTGGAGGAACTTCTGGAAAATAAAGATAACTCTATCTTATTAGATTATAAGTTCCATGTTTTTAATAATGGTGAACTTATACTTTTACAAATAAACTCTGAATATAACACTCCAAACTGTACCAAAACACTATATGATTTAGATGGTAATAAGTATCATATTCAATTCTCAAAATATAAGCATGGGCCTTCTAAAATTAACCTTCCACAAAAATTCTCAGACATGGTTGATATGGTTACTTTGTTATCAAAACCGTTCAATTATGTCCGCGTTGATTTATTTAATGTGGATGGAAAAATATATTTTGGTGAAATGACTTTTTGTCCGGCTAGTGGTTGGGATAAATTTGAGACATACAAGGATGACTTATATCTCGGTAATTTTTGGAAGTAGTGTTACTACTTAAAATTAAATATATTTTGTCTAGTTAGGTTGGCTTGGCTTTTAAATTGGAAACTATAATGAAATATTTAGTAACTGGCGCAGCGGGTTTTATTGGCGCTAAAACCATTGAAGTACTTTTGAGTAAAGGTGCGAGTGTTGTTGGTGTAGATAATATTAATGACTACTATGATGTTAATCTTAAAGAAGCTCGACTACTGACGATCAATAATAGTGAGCGATTCGAATTTGTAAGGATGGATCTCTCGGATAGACAAGCTGTTGCTGATTTCTTCGCTAATAACCAGTTTGATTGTGTTATCCACTTAGCGGCTCAAGCTGGTGTGAGATACTCTATAGAAAACCCGATGGCCTATGCGGATTCTAACTTAGTTGGTCACCTAAACATCCTAGAGGGTTGCCGACATTCAAAAGTTAAGCATTTAGTTTACGCATCGTCATCTTCTGTTTATGGCTTGAATCAAAAAACACCTTTTGAAACGAGTGATACGGTTGACCACCCGGTTTCTTTGTATGCGGCGACGAAGAAATCAAATGAGTTAATGGCACACTCATATTCTCACTTGTATGACTTACCGACGACTGGATTGCGGTTCTTCACCGTTTACGGTCCATGGGGTCGTCCTGACATGGCACCTTTTATTTTCACTAAGAAGATATTAGAGGGCGATACAATTGATATAAACAATAATGGCGATATGTGGCGAGACTTCACTTACATTGACGACATTGTTGAAGGTATTGTACGTATTTCTGAGGTTATCCCTCAAAGAAATGACGAATGGACCGTTGAATCCGGTACGCCTGCTTCTAGTTCTGCTCCATATTCTGTTTACAATATCGGTCACGGTAGTCCAGTTAACCTTATGGACTTCATCACGGAAATCGAATCAGCGCTTGGTATTGAAGCGAAAAAGAACTTCCGCGAGATGCAGCCTGGTGATGTGTATAAGACTTATGCTGATACCTCTGATTTATTCGAAGCGACTGGCTACAAACCTCAAGTTGGTCTTAAACAAGGCGTTCAAGCCTTAGTTGATTGGTATCGCGAGTTTTATAAGGTTTAGGTAGTTAGATGAAAACGGTTGCGATTTCAGCAAATACAAGTTGGTATTTATATAATTTCAGAAGAAACACCATTACGGCGTTGTTGGACGCTGGTTATCAGGTTGTAGCTATAGCTCCTAAAGATGATTATTCACCGAAGCTTGAATCACTTGGAGCAAGCTTTTGTCATATCAACATTGACCAAGGGGGTACAAACCCTGTTAAAGATATTGGTACGTTTTTCTCATTTATCAAAATCTTTAAGAGTGTCAAACCCGATGTGGTACTGAACTTTACTCCAAAGAATAATATCTACGGTACGTTAGCTGGGCATTTTGTTGGCTCTAAGTCGGTTAATAATATTGCCGGTTTAGGTATGGTCTTTATTAATGAAGGCCTTACGTCTAAGATTGCCAAATTGCTGTATAAAATGAGCCAATCTAAAGCAAGTAAGATCTTCTTTCAAAATGAAGACGATAAAACGTTGTTTTTGGATAACCGGTTAGCGCCATCGTATCTTGTTGATCGTTTACCTGGTTCGGGAGCTGATCTCAACCGTTTTCAAGTTAGCCCTGCAAATGATGACGGTGTAATTCGCTTTTTATTGATTGCCAGAATGTTGTACGACAAAGGCATTGGTCACTACGTTGAAGCGGCTCGTGCATTGAAGTTTAAACATGGTGATAAGGTTGAATTTCGATTACTAGGTTTTCTTGATGTTAATAACCCTTCAGCTGTCTCTAGTAGTGATATGCAAAAGTGGGTTGATGAAGGCATTGTAAGTTATCTTGGCACTTCTGACTGTGTAGAAGAGGAGATTGCAAAGGTAGATTGCATGGTGCTTCCTTCATTCTATCGAGAGGGAGTACCTAAATCGTTACTTGAAGCGGCGGCAATGGGGAAACCCATAGTAACAACTGACAATGTTGGTTGTCGTGAAACGGTTGACGATGGAGTCAATGGTTATTTATGTGCTCCTCGTTCGACAGAGAGTTTAATTGAAAAACTGGATTTGGTGATCAACCTCACTCATCAAGAAAGGTTGACAATGGGACAATTCAGTCGTCAAAAAGTTGAACGAGAGTTTGATGAGCAGTTAGTCATACAAAAATACTTGGACGCAGTGGAAGATTGCTTTCAAAAAGAAAAAACTCAAGCAGAAGGCCTCAGTGCTAGTTAGCAAAACTAAATAAAATAAAGAGTTATGATCAAAAAGATTTCAGTGGATGAAGTAACGATAATTACGCTATCGTTGGCTTTTAGTTGTGGCGTCGCGGCAAACGAGTTGCAGACTCTAAATTCTAACCAAAGCTTTAGTGGACTGGTTTTTAACCCTAATGCTCAAGTTAAAGAGTATGGCGACTTTGGTGTATCTTTTGCCCAAGGGCGCCCTTGGCTTGACGAGGTGCAAGGTTTAGATTCTATAAAAGTATCTTTTGGCCTCATTGAAGGGTTAGAGGCTCACGGTAGTATCGTTACTTATGATTATAACTCGAACTGTTTTAAAACAGGCTGTGGCGGTATTCGAGATTTATCATTATCACTGAAGTACCAGGTTCCCAATTTTTGGGGGAATGAGAACTTAGATTTTGCTTTAGGCATGCAAGATGTCGGTGGGGCTGCAAATAAGCTCATGACTAATTTTGCCGTCGCGGATTATACGTTTAATGCACTTCCCTTAAGGATTTCTGCTGGTTTCGGTCAGTCAGAAGAGCGTTTGATGGGTGTTCTAGATGGCCCTTTTGGTGGCTTTGAATACCAACCTTTTGACTTTGTTCAAATAGTAGGAGAGTACGATTCAGTAGAATTCAACTCTTCTATAAAAGTGTTTACTCCCGATAATTTACTGCCTAATGATATAACCGCCTCATTAAGCTACCAGATTTATTCTGGTCATGAATCGGATGGTTCAAGCGTTTGGAGTGCTGCACTCTCGATGCCATTGATAACGGAATACTCTCGCTCTCGCGACTACGCGAAGAATAATATGACGTTAATGGATCGTTTAGTCGTTGAGCAAAACAAAGCGCAACAAGCGTCAATTTCCTCTTTGGTTAGTGCGTTAAAAAATGAAGGCTTCGTTAATGTTCAAGTGGGCGTATCAAATGACAAAGTTGTGGTGGCTGTAGAAAACCGCCGCTACAACCATAATCAAGTTGACGGACTAGGTGTCGCTCTGGGTATTGTGTCGAGTCATTTAGGTCAAAATGCGGCGCAAGATATAGGCGCTGCATCGGATCAATTTGAACTTGTGATGCTTGCCAACCAAAAACCAGTGGTAAGTGTTTTGTCTGACGCTAACTGTTACCAAAGTTTTGTCAATGGTAGCGCAGTTTGTGATGACATTCAGTTTATCACGCGCGATTTGCCTGAAAGATTAGACATGGTTGATTGGAAAACGGAGCGAGTTAATTCAGGTACTTTAGATTCGCAGATCGTGCTTTCTCCTATGGTAAGGCATGGTTTTGCAACCGAGTACGGTGTGTATGATTATTCTTTTGCTATGTCTAGCAACTTATACACCTACCTATGGTCTGGCGCGGCAATTGATGTTCGTCATATTTTACCTTTAGCAGAAAGTGATGATTTTGAAGAAGGTGGGTATTTCGAAGACAGCGCGTACGAGAACGAGATTGATCGTGCAATGGTGCATCAGTTCTTCCGTTTACCATATGTCGATATTGCTAACCAGGTCTCTCTAGGCTTGGTTAAGTCGGATTATATCGGTGCGCGCAGCGAATCAGCTTGGTTCTCTCAATCGGGCAACCATGAGTTGGGACTAGAGATGAGCTATTTCCAGCATCAAGACGAAAAAGATAAAAATGGTTATGCGAACCCAGACCGCCAAACCTTTTTAACTCGTTATACATTCTCTATGCCGGAGTGGGATTGGCAGTTCAATGCAACTGCTGGCGAGTTTTGGAAGGGGGATGTCGGCGCAAAATTCACGACATCACATTGGTTTGAAGACATAGAAGTATCGGCAAGTTATCAGGTGACAAAGTTTAACGATACAGACGAAGAGCAGTTTGTCACTGTGTCAGTAAAGCTGCCATTAACGCCATGGCGTGATATGTCTCCGGGAGTGATACAAGTTCGTGGTAACGAGGCTTATGATTTCAACGTTACGACACGAGTTGGCAACGATACAAACTATTTGGCAGCAGGTCAGGGTGATGAACTCGTGATGGATAATAGTATGCTTCGCCGCTACTTTAACCGAGGCCGTTATGGTCAAGAGTACTTTGAGCAGAACAAGCTTCGCATTCGCAATGCTTATTTGCGTTACTTGGGTACTCAATTGAATTAAGTTGTGTTGCTAGTTAGGCTTTTAGTTAATCACCGCACTCTACCGAGAGTGTCGGTGTTTTGATATGCTAGCGTCAGTTAAATAATAGGAAATAAAAATGAAAATTGCTGTAGCAGGCACGGGCTACGTCGGTTTGTCCAATGCCATGTTATTGTCACAAAACCATGAGGTTGTGGCGGTTGATATCATCCAAGAAAAAGTGGACTTGTTGAATGACAAGAAATCTCCAATTGTTGATGCGGAAATCGAACATTTCCTTGCAAACAAAGAACTCAACTTTATCGCGACGCTAGATAAAGAGCTGGCTTACAAAGACGCAGAGTTTGTTGTTATTGCCACACCAACGGATTATGACCCTCAAACGAACTACTTTAATACTTCTTCAGTTGAAGCAGTGATTAAAGATGTCATGGCAATTAATCCAGATGCGGTTATGGTGATTAAGTCGACTGTACCTGTGGGTTATACTGCGCGTATTAAAGAGGAGCTCGGTTGTCAGAATGTTATGTTCTCTCCAGAGTTTCTTCGCGAAGGCAAAGCACTTTACGATAACCTCCACCCGTCTCGCATTATCGTTGGTGAGCGTAGCGAACGTGCAGAGAAGTTCGCTAACCTTTTAGTTGAAGGTGCAGTAAAAGAAGACATCTCGGTTTTGTTTACTGACTCTACAGAAGCAGAAGCGGTTAAGTTGTTCTCAAACACATACCTCGCGATGCGCGTAGCTTATTTCAATGAGTTAGATTCGTATGCTGAAGCTCACAACCTTGATGCTCGCCAAATTATAGAAGGTGTTGGCTTAGACCCTCGTATTGGCAATCACTACAACAACCCGTCATTCGGTTATGGTGGTTACTGCTTACCAAAAGATACAAAGCAATTGTTAGCAAACTACCAAGAAGTTCCTAATAACATCATTGGTGCAATTGTTGATGCAAACCGTACTCGTAAAGATTTTATTGCAGACTCTATTATCAAACGTCAGCCAAAAGTAGTGGGCATTTACCGCTTAATTATGAAAGCTGGTTCAGATAACTTCCGCGCTTCGTCTATTCAAGGCATTATGAAACGTATTAAAGCGAAAGGTATTGAAGTAGTGGTTTACGAGCCGGTACTGCAGGAAGATGAGTTCTTCCACTCTGCCGTTATCCGCGATATTGAAGAGTTCAAACAAATGTCTGATGTTATTGTTTCTAACCGCATGGTTGAGGAGCTTGCTGATGTGGCTGATAAAGTTTACACCCGTGACCTGTTTGGTAGCGATTAATTAGTTTTTGTATTCAAAATAATGTAATAGGCTCCCTCAGAGGAGCCTTTTTTTAGTTGGTAATGGTTATGATTAAAAAATGTTTATTCCCAGCGGCGGGTTACGGTACACGTTTCCTTCCTGCAACTAAGTCGATGCCGAAAGAAATGATGCCAGTGGTGAATAAGCCATTGATTGAATACGGTGTTGAAGAAGCGATTGAAGCCGGTATGGACGGTATGTGCATCGTCACCGGTCGTGGTAAGCACTCGTTAATGGATCACTTTGATAAAAACTACGAGTTAGAGCATCAAATTAGCGGTACAAGTAAAGAAGCGCTGCTTGATGATATTCGTTCTTTGATTGATTCTGCGAGTTACACTTACATCCGTCAGCGTGAAATGAAAGGCTTAGGTCACGCTATTCTTACGGGACGTGAACTGGTCGGTGATGAACCGTTTGCTGTTGTGCTCGCGGATGACCTTTGTGTGAATGAGGACCAAGGCGTTCTAGCTCAAATGGTTGAGCTGTACAAACAGTTCCGCTGTTCAATCGTTGCGGTACAAGAAGTGCCGGAATCAGAAACGCATAAATACGGTGTGATTGCTGGCGAGATGATCAAAGATGATATCTTCCGCATTGATAACATGGTGGAAAAGCCAGAACCAGGCACTGCACCTAGCAATCTAGCGATTATTGGTCGTTACATTCTGACACCTGATATCTTTGAGCTGATTGAAAATACAGAGCCGGGCAAAGGTGGCGAGATTCAAATCACCGATGCGCTGATGCAACAAGCTCAATCTGGTTGTGTTTTGGCATACAAATTTAAAGGTCAGCGCTTTGATTGCGGTAGCGTAGAAGGCTACATTGAAGCCACAAATTACTGCTACGAGAACCTTTATAAGAAAGACTCCAGCGCGGAGCTCGCGCAAAAGCCAACCGTGAAAATTGCCGAGCCAGCGTAGGTCGAAGCTTTCTATTAGGTACTCCGACGGTACAACACAAACAAAAAGGGATGCATGATGCATCCCTTTGTTATTTCTGCTTAATAAAAGCGAAATTAAGCTTTAGCTGCTGCCGCTGCTTTAGCGATTGCTGCGAAGCTCTTAGCGTCTAGAGAAGCGCCGCCAACTAGAGCACCGTCGATGTCTGGTTGTGAGAAGTAAGCTTCAGCGTTTTCTGGCTTAACAGAACCGCCGTATTGGATGATTACTTGTGCTGCAACTGCTTCGTCTTTCGCTGCGATTAGTGCGCGGATAGAAGCGTGGATGCGTTGTGCATCTTCAGCTGTTGCTGCTTTACCAGTACCGATAGCCCAGATTGGTTCGTAAGCGATGATCGCGCCGTTTAGAGCTTCAACACCGTAAGTGTCGATCACTGCGTTGATTTGACGTGCACATACTGCTTCAGTTTCGCCAGCTTCGTTTTGAGCTTCAGATTCACCGATACAGAAAACAGGCGTTAGGCCGTTTTCTTTTAGGAAGTTGAATTTCTTAGCGATGAACTCGTCAGATTCGTTGTGGTATTCACGACGCTCTGAGTGACCGATGATGATGTGAGTAGCACCGAAATCTTTCAGCATTTCTGGAGACATGTCGCCAGTGAAAGCACCGCTGTTGTTTAGGTCAGTGTTTTGAGCACCTAGGATGATCTTGTTACCGCCTTCAGCGATTAGACGCTCAGCTAGGTCGATGTAAAGTGCTGGTGGAGCTACTGCTACGTCAACACCTTCAACGCCTTCAAGCTCAGCGTTAAGACCAGTTAGCAGCTCAGTTACCATTGCTTTGCTGCCGTTTAGTTTCCAGTTACCCATCACTACAGGACGACGCATAGGAATATCTCCCTTATCTTTAATGTAAATAGTCTATTAATGTAAAAAATCTACGTAGGAATATAACAGAATAATATGAACAGATCATGATTGGTATCATGTCTTATGTGGCTTTCTCTCTCCGTCTGGAGTCGAAGTTGTTCTGTTATTTTTATCAAAAGCAATCGATTGGTGATCGCGTAGACAGAATGATAGTTCATTCCTCGGAAATTGCTGGCTAGATTGGTATTACTACGCACTGAATTTTTTATGTTGTAGAAAGGAATCAAAATGCCAAACTTAGTTTTAGAGTATTCGAACTCAGTGGAAGAGCGAGTCAATGTACAAGGTTTGCTGGAAGACTTACATAAAGCTGCGTTAGAGAGTGGCCTTTTTGAGTTGGCCTCTGTGAAATCAAGAACGTTAAGATGTCATAACTGGCTAATTGGTGAAGCGGGTGACAGCCTCGATTTTATCCATATCAATTTTGATTTGTTGTCTGGCCGAACGCCTGGACAAAAGCGAGAATTATCGCGAGCTTTAATGGCTGTGCTTCAAGAACAGGCAAGTCATGTACACAGTTTAACGGTTAACATTAGAGATATGGATGTGGACAGCTTTCAAAAAGTGGTGAACTGAATATAAGGCTTGGCCGATGTTGTTCACGACTTGTTGTTTCTTCCCAAATTAACCCGACTCGGCTAATCTGTATTTTTTTTTCTATTTTTGGATAAAAATTGATGTCGACTAAAGAGTTACTGTTTTCGTTTCACGGACGTATCGATCGCAAAACCTATTGGATTTGGAATGTGATTTACTACATTTCGATTATAGGTTTTGGTGCGGGTATCAGTAAGTTGTTTCCTGCGTTTTCTTACCTGTTACTGCCAATATTCTTGTTGGTACTGCTCATTCCTGATTTGGCTATTACGACAAAGAGATGGCATGACCGCAACAAATCGATTTACTGGTTAGGCTTGAATATTCCTTTGGTGATTGGTCGCATCGCAACGCCGATGACAAGCCCAATGGCGCAAGAGCCTTCAACGCCACAGCTGTTCATTGCTTCGATTTCATTAATTTGTGGGCTTTGGATTTTGATTGAGTGTGGTTTTTTGAAAGGCACATCAGGCCCGAATAAATACGGTCCTGAGCCACAGTGATTTATGAATGTGGGAGTCTGCCTAAGGTGTAACTCTCACATCAGTAGAAATCGTTTCTGTTGAAGGCGACTACGTTGTCTGTTTTAACCGACGTCGCTTTTCCTTGTAATGCTTCTCTGAACTTCGTGACTTGTTTTTGTAGTTCATTCATTAGCACGACGTTGGTGTGATGAGGGTTTTTACAGTTGCGAATCACACGATCAATATGGCTTTGCTGAGCCAATAAGCGTGGTTGCATCGTTTCTGAGGCGCTTTCTATCATTTCTTTTGCCATCTCGTGGCGAAATTGTTCAAAGCCTTCTGGATCGCTTTCGGCCATCTGAACCAGTTCATCAAATGAGGGTAATACTTGCGTTGCGTGAGTATGTAGAGTTCTCATCCCTTTCTCCAAATCCATATGGATACTCGTGTTCAATACTACAAGCGTACACCACAGGAATCAGAGTAAAGGATGAATCATTGGCCTGTCTCATTTATAAGAGAGAGCGAAAGGGCCGAAATCTAAGCGCGGATTCGGTAAACGCAGCGACGTTGACCGCTAATGATATGCTCGGTACGCTCGACGGTCGTGTCGTCTCCGAGTAAGGACTGGAACACACTCAGTTCAGATTTGCATAAACTAGGGCAACGCGTGGCGGCTTTACAAATCGGGCAGTGATTCTCGATCAAGATAAACCCGTGCTCATCTTGTTCAAGCTCTGCCATGTAGCCTTCTTTTTCGCGCAGAAAAACCAAAGTTTCCAGTTTGCTTTCTAAAGACTTACATTGGTCGAGGTGCTGGCGATAGTTTTGTAAAGTCAGTTTTTCGCGCTCGGAGGTAACTTTGTCGAGGCCATCTTTACCGAAGATGTGTTCCACGGCTTCGATAAATTGGATGGTGAGTTCGCCATGACGATCGGCGAATTGCTCGTGTCCCTTCTGGGTTAAAGACCAATGGCGAGTAGGGCGTCCGACTTTGACTTTTACATCGTGAATCGACAGGATTCCATCATCTTCTAAACCTTGCAGGTGCTGGCGAGCACCCATGGTTGTCATCCCAAGCTCAGAAGAGAGTTGTTTTGCAGTGACAGACCCGTCACGCTTAACGATTTGCAATATCCTATCTACGGTCTTCATATTCCCACCATTTGTATTTCCGTACACATTATGCGCGATAGGCTTAGTAAAGAAAAGTGTTGACTTAACTTGAGTGGGGATTTGGTGAGCCAAAAACAAAAAGGGCCGGCACTTTGCCAACCCTTTTCGATGCTGAACCCAAAAATTACAGAATGATATCGCGAATTTCTGGATCTTTGCGCTCTAAGTAATGGGTCGACTTGATACGGCGAATGGTACGGCAACGGCCTCGCACGAGTAGCGTCTCTGTTGTCGCAATATTACCTTGGCGAGAAATTCCCTCTAGCAAATCACCTTTTGTAATGCCTGTTGCTGAGAAGACGACGTTGTCGCTGCGCGCCATGTCTTCCATTTTTAGGACGACGTTGGCTTTTACGCCCATTTCTTCACAACGTTGTAGTTCAGCTGCGCCGTAAATACGGTTTTCTTCTGTGTCGCCTTTCACTTCGTGGCGAGGTAGAAGGCGGCCATGCATGTCACCATCAAGTGCGCGAATCACCGCTGCGGATACCACCCCCTCTGGTGCACCGCCAATGCAGTACATGAGGTCCACTTCACTATCTGGCATACACGTTAGGATGGAAGCAGCAACGTCGCCATCTGGCACCGCGAAAACACGCACACCCATCGCTTGCATTTCAGCTATCACATCATCGTGGCGAGGTTTTGCTAGAGTGATGACAACCAGAGTGTCCAGCGTTTTATTCAGCGCGCTAGCAACGTTTTCTAGGTTTTCTTGCAACGGCTTTTCTAGATCGATCACGCCTTTCGCACCTGGGCCAACAACCAGTTTTTCCATGTACATGTCAGGTGCTTTTAAAAAGCTGCCTTTTTCACCCGCGGCAAGCACTGCCAATGCGTTTGATTGACCCATTGCGGTCATGCGAGTGCCTTCAATAGGGTCAACAGCGATATCCACTTCATCGCCACCTAGACCAACTTTCTCACCGATGTATAGCATTGGTGCATCATCGATTTCACCTTCACCAATGACAATTTCACCACTGATGTCTGTTTTGTTCAGTAGAGTGCGCATAACTTCAACAGCAGCGCCATCGGCTGCGTTTTTGTCACCACGGCCAAGCCATTTGTAACCAGCGAGTGCTGCACCTTCAGTTACACGAGAAAATGCCATTGCTAAATCGCGTTTCATGATGTCTCCAAGTAAGCAATAGGGAAGAGGAATTTGCGCGGCGATTCTATCACAACGGCACTTAAACGTTTGCCTTTTTGCTGAGCTTTTACTTTAACTAAGTTGAATTTGATCAATACTTGGGTGATTTTTTGTCGCGGAGAGGCGTAAACACCTTGCACAAAAATGCTTCGCCGATAAGAAAAGTCAGCGTTTAGTGAGATTGCGCCGATTTTTTAACCGAATGATGCGAAATATCGAATATAGTGAGTGTTTCTCATCGCGACGCTGAGTAGAATGACCTTATATAGGTAAGCTGCACGCCAATCTCGTGCATCGTCCCAACGGAATAACATAGGTAGGCCAAGATGTCTTTTGAAGTACTAGAACAACTAGAATCTAAAATTCAAACTGCAGTTGACACAATCACTCTTCTTCAGATGGAAGTTGAAGAGCTGAAAGAAGACAAAGTAAAACTAGAAGCAGAAGCAAACGAGCTTCGTTCTCAACGTGAAGATCTAGAGCAAAAAGCTCAGCAAGCTCAGCAAGAGCACGCACAGTGGCAGGAGCGCATTCGTGCACTACTTGGCAAAATGGACGAAGTGGAATAATTTCACTTCTTCATCCAGAATTAAAAACACCCGCTTCGGCGGGTGTTTGTGTATTTGGGTATGAGTAGCGCTTTAGTCAACGAAAAGTGACTGGCTACTGGAAGCTACTCTTCGACCGTATCATCTAACTCAAGGTCAATATTAAGTGGCTCTGGAGATAGGATGATGCCAGTGTTGTCGGCGTAGATGTAATCTTCTGGAAGGAAGCTAACGCCGCCGAAATTTACGGGTACATCTAGCTCACCAATGCCCTGGTTTGCCGCGCCAACAGGAATTGATGCCAAAGCTTGAATGCCGAGGTTCATGTCTTCTAGTTCATCGACTTCACGGACACAACCGTAAACGACAATGCCTTCCCACTCGTTTTCTTCTGCAATCGCAGCAATTTCTGCATCGATGAGCGCTTTACGTAAGGAACCGCCACCGTCAATCAACAACACACGCCCAAGACCATCTTGCTCTAAGGTTTCGCGGATCAGTGAGTTGTCTTCAAAACACTTAATGGTGGTGATTTGCCCGGCAAATGACGCGCGTCCGCCAAAATTACTGAACATTGGTTCAACCACATCAACCTGATCAAGGTAGATATCGCAGAGTGCTGAGGTATTGTATTCCATAGCGTACCTTTCTAAACAGAAACTGGTTGTCTTTGAGTATATCTAGGCATTAAGTCAATGCAATGACAATCCTTTTTTAACTTACCAGAGTTTGAGCTACCACAATTGTTGCAAACAAAACGTTAGTGACTAATGAGCATTTTACGATAACTGGCAGCATTGGAGCGATTTGTGCAGGTTTTTCTGTATCCCAAACGGCTTTACCATGATGAATGACGACATAAACGCTCAACAAGAAGGGTAGGCTAATCCACAGTGGTTTGTCTTGAATTAACAAGTAAGCCGCAAACGCTAAAATAGCCCCCCCAAGTAAGATAAAGTGGTACTGCTTGGCTTTGTGTTGACCCAAACGGACGGCGACCGTGCGCTTTCCACATTCGCGATCGTTCTCGATATCACGCATGTTGTTGATGTTCAGTACCGCTACCGCGAGTAAACCACAGCCCAGAGCTGGTAAGAATAGAGTGGTGTCTACATGCCCAGTATGCAGGAAGTATGTACCAGATACGCCTAGCAGACCAAAGAACAGGAATACGGAAATATCGCCTAAGCCGACATAACCGTAGGGCTTACTGCCCATCGTGTAAGCAATCGCCGCGATAATGGCAAGAATACCCAAACCGATGAAGGTGATGATGCTTTCTGGCGAGCTCAGCGCGTAAAACACCAAAACCAAGCCTGAGATGGCGGTAAGCACGATATTAAAAATGATCGCCTGTTTCATCTGTTTGGCACTAACGGCGCCGGTCTGCATTGCACGCTGTGGACCTAAACGGTTTTCATTGTCGGTGCCTTTTACTGCATCGCCATAGTCGTTGGCTAAGTTCGATAGAATTTGCAATAAGGTTGCCGTAGCAAAGGCCATAATTGCGATGGTCAAAGAGAAATGACCGGCTGAGTATGCAAGTACGCTACCAGTTAGAATAGACACCAGAGCGAGAGGCAATGTTTTAGGGCGAGCGGCTTCAAGCCAGATCTGCAAAGATTGTTTCATGGAAATTTCGTGCTAGTAACCAATGTGCCCAGTATAAGCACAAAGCAGCAGATACGCTATTGACCTAAAACAAGGCAGGCATGACTGTTGGTACGTATCTGAGAATAATCTTTACGCAAATGCCCGAAAAACAAAAAGGCTACCTCTTTCGAGATAGCCTTTAAAATCAAGGTGAAATCTGAGTTTACAGAATAAAGCGACTTAGGTCTTCGTTTTCGATCGTATCGCCTAAACGTTCTTTAACGTAAGCTGCATCAATCACAAACTTAGCACCAGATTGCTCTGCTGCATCGTAAGAGATTTCGTCCATCAGACGTTCCATCACGGTATGTAGACGACGAGCACCAATGTTTTCTGTGGTTTCGTTTACCGTCCATGCCGCTTCTGCGATTTGCGTGATACCGTCTTCGGTAAATTCGATATCGACGTTTTCTGTCTTCATCAGCGCAATGTATTGTTCAGTCAGCGACGCTTTAGGCTCAGTCAAAATACGTTTAAAGTCGTGGCTGCTCAGAGCTTCCAATTCCACGCGGATTGGCAGACGGCCTTGCAGTTCTGGAATGAGATCAGATGGCTTGGCAACTTGGAATGCACCGGATGCAACAAACAGAATGTGGTCTGTTTTTACCATGCCGTGTTTGGTTGAAACGGTACTGCCTTCAATCAGAGGAAGTAAGTCACGTTGCACACCTTCACGAGACACGTCCGGGCCAGAGCTTTCGCCGCGTTTACAAATCTTGTCGATTTCATCAATGAAAACAATACCGTTGTTTTCTACGTTGAAAATCGCGGCTTCTTTTAGCTCTTCTTGGTTTACAAGTTTTGCAGCTTCCTCTTCTGCTAGCGCTTTCATCGCGTCTTTGATTTTCAGCTTACGCTTTTTCTTGGTGTCGCCGGCAAGGTTTTGGAACATACCTTGTAGCTGGTTGGTCATTTCTTCCATACCAGGAGGTGCCATGATCTCCACACCCATTTGAGGCGCTGCTACATCGATTTCGATTTCTTTGTCGTCTAGCTGACCTTCACGCAGTTTTTTACGGAAGATTTGGCGAGTGTTTGAGGTGTCTTCTTTCTGCTCGACTTGACCCCAGCTATCGCGTGCTGGTGGCAGTAGTGCATCGAGAATGCGCTCTTCAGCTTGCTCTTCCGCGCGGAATTTTACTTTTTCCATCGCTTGTTGGTGGGTCATCTTCACAGCGACATCAGTCAGGTCACGAATGATGGTTTCGACTTCTTTACCAACATAGCCCACTTCGGTGAACTTTGTTGCTTCAACTTTGATGAATGGCGCATTGGCTAGTTTAGCTAGACGACGAGCGATCTCTGTCTTACCAACACCAGTTGGACCAATCATCAGAATGTTCTTCGGTGTGACTTCGACGCGCAAGCTTTCTTCTAGCTGCATGCGACGCCAGCGGTTACGAAGGGCAATCGCAACCGAACGTTTTGCTTTGTCTTGACCAATGATGTGACGGTTCAGTTCATGAACGATTTCGCGAGGGGTCATTTCAGACATATTCTTTCCTTACTTCGTTACGATTACGCGGCTGGGGTTTCAGGCTCTGCAGTTGAGTTTAGCTCTTCTACGGTGTGGTGATGGTTGGTGAATACACAGATATCACCAGCGATGTTCAGTGCCTTTTCCGCGATTTCACGTGCATCTAAGTCAGTATTTTCTAAAAGGGCAGTTGCGGCTGCTTGTGCGTATGCACCACCAGAACCAATCGCAATCAAATCATTTTCTGGCTGAACGACATCGCCGTTACCAGTGATGATGAGTGATGCTGTTTCGTCTGCAACAGCAAGCAACGCTTCTAATTTGCGAAGAGCTCGGTCGCTGCGCCAGTCTTTTGCCAGTTCTACGGCTGCTTTCGTCAGATGGCCCTGGTGCATTTGTAGTTTGCTTTCAAAGCGCTCAAATAGGGTGAAGGCGTCCGCTGTACCGCCAGCAAAACCAGCAAGCACTTTATTGTTGTATAGGCGGCGAACTTTGCGCGCGTTACCTTTCATGACGGTATTGCCTAGAGATACTTGGCCATCACCCGCGATGACGACTTTGTTATTTCGACGTACAGATACAATGGTAGTCACAGTCGACCTCTTAATTATTTCTCTTTGGATTTAATTCAGTATATGGGGGAGAGGAACTTGGGATTCAAGGGGAGGGCGTTTTTCACATTTGCTAACGCTGATGATGCCAATAACACGCGAGGAATAAAAAAGACCAACAGCGAATGCGGTTGGTCTTTGGAGATTAGAAGTTTTCTTTCCAAATTGCGCACGGTTCGATTTTCGCGCGTTGCAATTTGTGGCGATCTTTTTCTGCATCGCGTTTGAACTTGTACGGGCCAAGTACAACACGGTACCAAGAACTGCCTTCTTTCTTACGAATTTTGCTCGAAAGACCTTGGAAAGCAATAGTCAGTTTTCGTTCTTCGGCCTGCGCTTGGGTTTTGTAAGCGCCACACTGCATTACGTATGGGATTTTAGATACTTCGATTTCTTTAGCGACGACTTCCACTTCTCGCTTGGGTAAAGATTCGACGTATTCCCACTTCTCTTCAGGTGGTGGTGGCAAATCCTTTTTCGGCTTTGGCTTACTGACGGTCGTGGTAGGTTGTTGAACCACGGGTGGTTTCGGTTCTGGATCGTTACTTAATAAATACAGACCATAGCCAAAACCGCCCACAAGCAAGATTGCAAGTAGACCACTACGCCAAGGTTTTCTTTTGGGAGGTTGTTTTTTTGTCGACTTTTTTGGAGCGCCTCGCCCCCGTCTCACATAATCTCTGTTTGCCACGGTTACTTCTGGTCATCAAGGATTCTTCCAAATATGGTAATCCAGAACGGGTCGAGAAAACACCCTATTGATGTAATCTTGATAGCTACGTATCAGATAGAGAATACAAAAAGCGGCGCCAATGGGCACCGCTTATCGTTAGTTTACATGATAGTCGCGTTGGACTACCGAGCGCTTAGGCGCGTTGCGGTGGCGCTGCGCTACCACGGACAACAAGCTTAGTTTCTAGTAAGCGTGAACCTGAATGAACGTCATGACCTTTAAGTAGTTCAAGCATCATAAGCATCGCTTGGCGGCCAATTTCATAACGAGGTTGAGAAATGGTCGTTAACGGTGGATCGCAGTATTGAGCAAAGTTGATATCATCGAAACCAACCACTGACAGATCTTGCGGAACGCGCAGACCGAGTCGTTTCGCTTCTTGGATTGCGCCGATTGCCATGGTGTCGCAGTGGCAGAAAATCGCAGTTGGTGGCTCTGGAAGTTCTAGCAACTTACGTACAGCTTTCGCGCCGCCGTCAAAAGAAAACTCAGTGATAACGCTGTATTGTGGGTCTTTACTGATCCCCGCGCGACGCAAGGCTTGTTGATAACCTTGCTGGCGGAACTGGCACAATACCGCTGTGTCTGGCCCTGAAATTTGTGCTATGCGTTTATGGCCAAGTTGAGTTAGGTAATTGACCGCTTCAAAAGCAGACGTTAGGTTGTCAATGTGCACGGTTGGTAATTCTAGCTCTGGCGCAAACTCACAAGCCATGACCATTGGTGGCAGGTTTTTCTGTTCTGGCTTGCTGACATCAAATGGCAGGTCGGTGCCAAGCAGTAACATGCCATCGGCTTGTTTGGTGAACACTAGATTCACAAATGAGCTTTCACGCTTTTTCTGCTGGCCGCTGTCACCGAGCAGTACGAGGTAGCCATGTTCCATAGCTGCGTCTTCGATACCACGAATGATTTCAGAAAAGTAAGGATCACAGATGTCAGGAACGATGGTAACAATCGTTTTTGATTCGTTTCTACGTAGATTACGCGCTAATGAATTTGGAGAATAGCCCGCTTCAAGCACGGCATCTTCGACTCTTTTTCTTGTTGAAGAAGAGACTTTTTCTGGATTCATTAATGCTCGAGATACCGTAGCTGTCGACACTCCCGCAAGCTGGGCAACATCCTTCATTGTCGCCATAGTGTTTAACCTCTCAAATTTTTGCCAAGATGACGTTATTCCCTGTCAGAAGTCGTAGGTTTTTATCACTGGTAATCAGTGCCTATCTAATCACGTTGTTAGTGGTTATTTTTAGGGAGTAGGCGATAAAGCATCGCTTGGCTACTGCTTCAAATTTTGGGAATAGTCATTGTTTTAATCTAAGCCTATGGGGTAAACCCACTTTAGACTTTGCTAATTTGGATAGTCTATTCATTTCTATCGGGAAAGTTACGGTCTGTTTAACAAAAATTGCAATCTCGATGTGAGTTTCATCACATTAAAAGGTAATTCATTACATAGTTAAACGTTTGCTAGCTGAGATCTTGTGGTTCTATGTCTAAATTCCAGCGAACTTTTTTGGAATTAGGCAACAACTCAATAGCAGGTTTGGCACTGGTTAATAACTTTTGCATTAATGAACGGTGCTGGGTTTGGAGTAACAGCTGCCAACGGTATTTGCCTGCGCGTTTGGCGAGAGGCGATGGTGTTGGACCAAGCACCATGCAGGTGTCGTCAAATAAAGGGTGCGATTCTAAGGTAAAGCGAACTTGACGCAGAAAATCTTCTACGATCTCGCTCTGATTCGCTTCGGCTTTAAATAGAGTAAGGAAACTGTACGGTGGCAACTGCGCCAGTTTACGTTCCTCTAATGCCGTCATAGCGAAGTGTCGGTAGTCCTTTTCCAATAAGGCTTGCAACAAACTGTGCTCAGGATGGTGAGTCTGCAAAACCACTTCCCCCGGCTTACTTGCACGTCCGGCTCGCCCTGCGACCTGAATGAATAGCTGCGCTAATCTTTCGGAGGCGCGAAAGTCGCTACTATATAGAGAGCCATCAACATCTAGCAAGGCGACGAGCGTTACATTGGGGAAATGGTGTCCCTTAGCCAACATTTGAGTGCCAATCAAAATTTGATATTCACCCTTACGGATGGATTCCAACGCGTCTTCTAAGCTGCCTTTTCGGCGCGTGCTATCCCTGTCGATACGGATGGCTTTGTATTCGGGGAACAGTTGTGCCAATTGTTGTTCTAACTGTTCGGTACCGACACCAACGGTAACCAGTTGAGTTGAACCACAGCCCTGACACTGATGAATCACTGGTTGCTGTGAACCACAATGGTGGCAGCGAATCTCATTGCTGTATTGGTGGAAGGTGTAATAAGCATCACAACGTTTGCATTCGGCAATCCAACCACATTCATGGCACATGAGAGCAGGGGAGAAACCACGACGGTTAAGAAACAGCATCACCTGATTGCCTGCTTTAAGGTGTTTGCGCATTTCCGCAATCAATGGGGCAGATAAACCACTTTCTAAATACTGACCTTTAACGTCGAGCACTTTATTAGTAGTAGGAACCGCAGAGCCTGCGCGTTGGGTCAGGGTTAAATGGTGATACTTGCCTGATAAGGCATTGTGCAATGTCTCCAGTGCAGGTGTAGCTGAGCCCAGAACAATCGGAACTTGTTCTTTATGGGCGCGCATTACAGCAACATCGCGTGCATGATAACGCAAGCTATCTTGCTGTTTGTAAGAGGTGTCATGTTCCTCGTCCACAATGATAATCCCGAGATCAGCAAAAGGCGCGAGTAGGGCAGAGCGTGTGCCGATAATGATTCCGGCCGCTTTGTCGCGTGCAGAAAGCCACGCATTCAGACGCTCCGTCTCGTTTAATCCGGAGTGGATAACGTCAACTGGCACATTAAAACGGCGTTTAAAGCGGTTGATGGTTTGTGGTGTTAAGCCAATCTCTGGTACTAAAACCAAAGCTTGTTTACCTTTCTCTAAGACCGGCTTGATCAGGTTAAGGTACACTTCTGTCTTACCTGAGCCCGTGACGCCTTCTAATAAATAGCAGGCAAAACCTGTTTGGCTATTTACACTCGCAATAGCCAGCGCTTGTTCGTGGTTGAGCTTGGGCTTCTCGACGTCGCATTCAACGTGCTGTCCCCACTGGGTGATTGCAGGCTTCTTCTCGATACGTTCAATCCAGCCTTTATCTTCTAAAGACTTTAGTACAGTTGAGGCTATCTCTTGGTCGACAAATTCCTGGTGAGGCAAAGCGCCGTTAACCAACATTTGCAAGACCTTCTGTTGTTTGATCGCTCGACGATCAAGCCCTTGCATCAGCTTGTCTTTACCGGATTCGGTAATTTGCCACTCTTGTAGCGTCGCAAAATCTGCAGGCTTTCCTTTACGCAGAGCTGCTGGCATCGCATTGTGTAGCGTATCTCCAAGTGGGTATTGGTAGAACTGACTGCACCAAATCAGCAACGAATAAAGCTTTTCAGGCCATACCGGCTGAGAATCAAGAACTGCTTTGATTGGCTTGAGTTGATCTTTGGGAAAGTCCGAGTGATTAACCATCGCGGTGACGATGCCAACTAACGTTTGACGTCCAAAAGGTACGGATACGCGCCCGCCAATGATAGGAAACAGGTGTCCTGGGATGGCATAGTCAAATTGTTTGTCGAGAGGTACGGGCAGTGCCACTCTAGCAATGGATGGACGCATAGATTCGTAGCTATATAAAAGAAGAAAGGACTGTAGAGTTTATTAAAATCGTCCCAGGAATACGAGTCAACCTACGGAGTGTGTTCGGAAATATACTAATATCACCGGATTGGTGAAAAAAGTGGCGAAAAAATTGCCATACGTATTGATCCTATCTAGGGGATTCATTACTATATCGCGCCTTGAGATATGGCTTCAGCAATTGGTTGGTGCGGTATCCCATTTTATTATTAATTGCGTGTGGTGTGCGGCTTAGATTCGTATAGCGACACGGCCTACTATTGAGGTTATCCCATGAAAGCTGGTATCCACCCAGAATACAAAGCAGTAAACGCTACTTGTTCTTGCGGCAACTCTTTCGAGTTCAACTCTACTCTAGGTAAAGAGTCTATCCACCTAGACGTATGTGACAAGTGTCACCCATTCTACACTGGTAAGCAACGTATCGTTGATACAGGCGGCCGTGTTGATCGCTTCAACAAGCGTTTCGGTGCACTATCAAGCGGTAAGAAATAATAGCAACTGCTATTACGATTACAGTTTAGAAAAGGACGCTTCGGCGTCCTTTTTGTTTATGACCCATTTTGCAGGTGACCATAAAACAGCAAGTTAAAAATAGTTTCGATTATTTTTCATTCAGCCCTTGCAACCTAAAGTGTGATCTGTATAATGCGTCGCACTGGTTAAGCCAGTTGTGAACCAATGAGCAGTGAGGAGCTAACTTCCTTTTAGGACGGTTAGGTAATGTAGACTCAGCTTATGTTCGCGGTTAATACAATTAGCTATCTTTTCTTCGGAAAAACTATCCCCAAAGGTGACTTTGGCACGTAGGGATTGTTAATCGAAAATTAACTGACAATGCGTCCTAATCTTGGATGCTACGGTTTCACATAAATCAATCGGCATTCTCTCGTCTTGACGAGTTTGAGTGGCGATATTGTTTGTGTAATTTTTAAAATTGGAGCTCTGTCTCATGCAGAACCAACGTATCCGTATCCGCCTAAAAGCTTTCGATTACAAACTAATCGATGCTTCTACAGCGGAAATCGTTGAAACAGCTAAGCGCACTGGCGCACAGGTTCGTGGTCCAATCCCACTACCAACTCGTAAAGAGCGTTTCACAGTTCTTATCTCTCCACACGTTAACAAGAAAGCACGTGACCAGTACGAAATCCGTACTCACAAGCGTCTAATCGACATCGTTGAGCCAACAGACAAAACTGTTGATGCTCTAATGCGTCTAGACCTTGCTGCGGGCGTTGACGTTCAAATTAGCCTAGGTTAAGGGAGATTAGAAGTATGATTGGTCTAATCGGTCGTAAAGTGGGCATGACCCGCGTATTTACTGAAGAAGGCGTTTCTATCCCAGTAACTGTTGTTGAAGTTGAAGCTAACCGTGTTTCTCAAGTGAAAACTCTTGAAACTGATGGCTACGCTGCAATTCAGGTTACAGCTGGTTCTAAGAAAGCTAACCGCGTAAACAAAGCTGAAGCAGGTCACTTTGCTAAAGCTGGCGTTGAAGCTGGTCGCGGTCTTTGGGAATTCCGTTTAGAAAACGGCGAAGAGTTCGAAGTTGGTGCTGAACTAACTGTTGAACTATTCAACGAAACTAAGAAAGTAGACGTTACTGGTACATCTAAGGGTAAAGGTTTCCAAGGCGCTGTTAAGCGTTGGAACTTCCGTACTCAAGATATGACTCACGGTAACTCATTGTCTCACCGTGCTCCTGGTTCTATCGGTCAATGTCAGACTCCAGGTCGCGTATTTAAAGGCAAGAAAATGGCAGGTCACATGGGTGCTGAGCGTGTAACGACTCAAAACCTAGAGATCGTACGTGTTGACGCTGAGCGCAACCTGCTTCTTATTAAAGGTGCAGTCCCAGGCGCAACTGGCGGCAACGTGATCGTTAAACCAGCTGTTAAAGCATAACGTCTCAGGAGTAAGTAATGGAACTAATGGTTAAAGGTGCTGATGCACTAACTGTTTCCGAAACTACTTTCGGACGTGAGTTTAACGAAGCTCTTGTACACCAAGTAGTTGTTGCGTACGCAGCAGGTGCTCGTCAAGGTACACGTGCTCAAAAAACACGTTCAGAAGTATCTGGCGGTGGCGCTAAGCCATGGCGTCAAAAAGGTACTGGTCGCGCTCGCGCTGGTACAATTCGTAGCCCAATCTGGCGTACAGGTGGTGTTACTTTTGCTGCGAAACCACAAGATCACAGCCAAAAAGTAAACAAAAAAATGTACCGCGGTGCTATGAAGAGCATTCTTTCTGAGCTTGTTCGTCAAGAGCGTCTAATCGTTGTTGATAACTTCTCAGTTGAAGCACCAAAGACTAAAGAGCTAGTTGCTAAGCTGAAAGAGCTTGAGCTAACTGACGCTCTAATCGTGACTAGCGAAGTAGATGAGAATCTATTCCTAGCTGCTCGTAACCTATACAAAGTTGACGCACGTGATGTTGCTGGTATCGATCCAGTATCTCTAATCGCGTTTGACAAAGTTGTAATGACTGCAGAAGCAGTTAAGCAAGTAGAGGAAATGCTAGCATGATCACTGAAGAGCGTATCCTAAAAGTTCTACGTGCACCGCACATCTCTGAAAAAGCAACTATGGCAGCTGAGAAAGCGAACACTATCGTTTTCAAAGTAGCTAAAGATGCAACTAAAAAAGAGATCAAAGCAGCTGTAGAAAAGCTATTTGAAGTTGAAGTTAAGTCTGTAAATACTCTTATCACTAAGGGTAAGACCAAACGTCAAGGTCTACGCCAAGGTCGCCGCAGCGACGTTAAGAAAGCGTACGTTACTTTGAAAGAAGGTCAAGATCTTGACTTTGTTGGCGGCGCGGAATAACAGGAGTAGTTAAAAATGGCTATTGTTAAATGTAAGCCGACTTCCCCTGGTCGTCGTCACGTTGTTAAAGTTGTTAACGCTGACCTACACAAGGGCAAGCCATACGCACCTCTTCTAGAGAAAAACTCTAAGAATGGCGGTCGTAACAACAACGGTCGTATCACAGTACGTCACATCGGCGGTGGTCACAAGCATCACTACCGTGTAATTGACTTCAAACGTACTAAAGACGGTATCCCAGCGACAGTTGAGCGTCTAGAATACGATCCAAACCGTAGCGCAAACATTGCTCTAGTTCTTTACAAAGACGGTGAGCGTCGCTACATCCTAGCACCTAAAGGTGTTGTAGCTGGTGATGTTATTCAGTCTGGTGTTGATGCACCAATCAAAGCTGGTAACACTCTACCAATGCGTAACATCCCAGTAGGTTCAACTGTACACAATGTTGAACTTAAACCTGGTAAAGGTGGTCAGCTAGCTCGTTCGGCTGGTGCTTACGCTCAAATCGTTGCTCGCGACGGTGCGTACGTAACTATCCGTCTACGTTCTGGCGAAATGCGCAAAGTTCTTTCTGAAGGCCGTGCAACAATCGGTGAAGTTGGTAACTCTGAGCACATGCTACGCGAACTTGGTAAAGCTGGTGCTTCACGCTGGCGCGGCGTACGTCCAACCGTACGTGGTGTAGTAATGAACCCGGTTGATCACCCACACGGTGGTGGTGAAGGTCGTACTTCTGGTGGCCGTCATCCAGTATCTCCTTGGGGTATGCCAACTAAAGGCTTCAAGACTCGTAAGAACAAACGCACTGACAAGTACATCGTACGTCGTCGTAACAAGTAATCTATATAAAGAGGAATCGCCATGCCACGTTCTCTCAAGAAAGGTCCTTTTATTGACCTACACTTGCTGAAGAAGGTAGAGAAAGCGGTGGAAAGCGGAGACAAAAAGCCTATTAAGACTTGGTCCCGTCGTTCAATGATCATCCCTACGATGATCGGTTTGACCATCGCTGTCCATAATGGTCGTCAGCACGTACCAGTATTTGTAACTGATGAAATGATCGGTCACAAACTGGGTGAATTCGCACCAACACGTACTTACCGCGGTCACGCTGCGGATAAGAAAGCTAAGAAGCGCTAAGGAGTAGATAATGGAAGCAATTGCTAAACATAACTTTGCTCGCATTTCGCCTCAGAAAGCTCGCTTAGTTGCGGATCTAATCCGTGGTAAATCTGTTGACCAAGCTCTAGAAATCCTAACGTTCAGCAACAAAAAAGCTGCTGCACTAGTTAAGAAAGTTCTAGAGTCTGCTATCGCTAACGCGGAGCACAACGAAGGTGCAGATATTGACGATCTGAATGTCGCAAAAATCTTTGTAGATGAAGGCCCAACCATGAAGCGTATTATGCCTCGTGCTAAAGGTCGTGCGGATCGTATCTTGAAGCGTTCAAGCCACATCACTGTTGTTGTAGCAGATCGCTAGAGACTAGGAGAGTAAGCAATGGGTCAAAAAGTACATCCAAATGGTATTCGTCTAGGCATCGTTAAGCCTTGGAATGCTACATGGTTTGCTAACACCAAAGATTTCGCTGACAACCTAGACGGCGACTTCAAGGTACGTCAGTTCCTTACAAGTGAACTGAAAAAAGCGTCTCTATCACGCATCGTTATCGAGCGTCCTGCTAAGAGCATCCGTGTGACTATTCACACTGCTCGTCCAGGCGTTGTTATCGGTAAGAAAGGTGAAGACGTTGAGAAGCTACGCGCAGCTGTAGCTAAAATTGCAGGTGTACCAGCGCAAATTAACATCGCTGAAGTACGTAAGCCTGAACTAGATGCGCAACTTGTTGGTGACAGCATCGCGTCTCAGCTAGAGCGTCGTGTTATGTTCCGTCGTGCTATGAAGCGCGCAGTACAAAACGCTATGCGTCTAGGCGCTAAAGGTATCAAAGTGGAAGTAAGCGGTCGTCTAGGCGGCGCTGAAATCGCACGTTCAGAGTGGTACCGTGAAGGCCGTGTGCCTCTACACACTCTACGTGCTGACATTGATTACGCAACTTCTTCGGCTCACACTCAATACGGTGTGATCGGCATTAAAACTTGGATCTTCAAAGGTGAAATCCTAGGTGGTATGCCAGCAGCTAACGCTGTAGAGCCTAAAGGCGACAAGCCTAAGAAGCAGCGTAAAGGCCGTAAGTAAGGAGTCGACAGATGCTACAACCTAAACGTACTAAGTTCCGTAAGGTTCAGACTGGTCGTAACCGTGGTCTAGCTAAAGGTACTGATGTAAGCTTCGGCGAATTCGGTCTTAAAGCTGTTGGCCGTGGTCGTCTAACTGCTCGTCAAATCGAAGCGGCACGTCGTGCAATGACACGTCACGTTAAGCGTCAAGGTAAAATCTGGATCCGTGTGTTCCCAGACAAACCAATCACAGAAAAACCACTAGAAGTTCGTCAAGGTAAGGGTAAAGGTAACGTTGAGTACTGGGTAGCCCAAATCCAACCTGGTAAGGTTATGTACGAAATGGGTGGTGTACCTGAAGAATTGGCACGTGAAGCGTTCCGTCTAGCGGCACGTAAACTGCCTTTCAAAACTACATTTGTAACTAAGCAGGTGATGTGATGAAAGCACAAGATCTACGCGAGAAAAGCGTTGAAGAGCTTAACGCTGAGCTAATGAATTTGCTACGTGAACAGTTCAACTTGCGCATGCAAGCTGCAACTGGTCAACTACAGCAAACTCATACTCTGAAAGCTGTACGCCGTGATATCGCACGTGTGAAAACTGTTTTGACTGAGAAGGCAGGCGCATAATGAGCGAAGTAAAACGTACTCAACAAGGTCGTGTTGTTAGCGACAAGATGGACAAGTCTATCACTGTTGCAATCGAACGTTTCGTAAAACACCCAATTTACGGTAAGTTCGTTAAACGTACGACTAAAGTACACGCACATGACGAAAACAACGAGTGTGGCATTGGCGACACTGTTGAAATCGCAGAGTGTCGTCCACTGTCTAAGACTAAGTCTTGGACTTTGGTGAAAGTTGTAGAAAAGGCGAAGATGTAATCTTCACTCTTCTATGATAAGAAACGGCTCCAAAAATATTTTTGGAGCCGTTTATTTTTTGACTACCCAATCACAGAAAAGGGTGGTACAATTCGCGTCCCTTATAAAGAGGCAGCCCGACCCGTGATGGGTCTAGTTATTAATATTTAGCGGAGCACTAACATGATCCAAATGCAAAGTATGCTGGACGCAGCTGATAACTCAGGCGCACGCAGCGTAATGTGTATTAAGGTTCTGGGTGGCTCACACCGCCGTTATGCACATATCGGTGACGTCATCAAAGTTACTGTTAAGGAAGCAATTCCTCGCGGTAAAGTTAAAAAAGGTGACGTTATGAAGGCGGTTGTAGTGCGCACCCGTAAAGGCGTACGTCGTCCTGACGGTTCTGTCATTCGCTTCGACCGAAATGCTTGCGTACTGTTGAATAACACTACTGAGCAACCAATCGGTACACGTATCTTTGGTCCTGTGACACGCGAACTTCGTGGCGATAAGTTCATGAAGATCGTTTCACTGGCTCCAGAAGTTCTGTAAGGAGCACGTAGAAATGGCAGCTAAAATCCGTCGTAATGACGAAGTAATCGTTCTTGCTGGTAAAGACAAAGGCAAGAAAGGTAAAGTAACTAAGGTCCTAGCAACTGGTAAAGTTATCGTTGAAGGTATCAACCTTGTTAAGAAACACCAGAAACCTGTTCCTGCACTAGGTATCCAAGGCGGTATCGTAGAGCAAGAAGCAGCAATCGATGTTTCTAACGTGGCTATCTTTAATGCAGCTACTGGTAAAGCTGACCGTATCGGTTTCCGTTTTGAAGACGGCAAAAAAGTTCGTTTCTTCAAGTCTAACGGCGAAACCGTTTCTAACTAATAGAAGTAATTTGGAGTTCTACTATGGCGAAACTGCATGATTACTACAAGTCGTCTGTAGTCGCTGAACTGACCAAACAGTTCAGTTACACAAGCGTCATGCAAGTCCCTAGAATCGAGAAAATCACCCTAAACATGGGTGTTGGTGAAGCAATCAACGATAAGAAACTGCTAGAAAACGCAGCATCTGATATGGCAACGATCTCTGGTCAAAAGCCACTTATCACTAAAGCGCGTAAATCTGTTGCAGGTTTCAAAATCCGTGAAGGCTACCCTATCGGTTGTAAAGTAACCTTGCGTGGCGAACGTATGTGGGATTTTCTTGAGCGTTTGATTAACATCGCTCTTCCACGTGTACGTGACTTCCGTGGTGTTAGCGCTAAGTCTTTTGACGGTCGCGGTAACTACAGCATGGGCGTTCGCGAGCAAATCATCTTCCCGGAAATCGACTTTGATAAAGTTGATCGTGTACGCGGTCTAGACATCACTATTACGACGTCTGCTGGTACTGATGAGGAAGGCCGTGCTCTGCTGGCTGCCTTTAACTTCCCATTCCGTAAGTAAGGTGAAGGGTTACTGTTATGGCTAAACAATCAATGAAAGCACGTGAAGCTAAACGTGCAAAGCTAGTAGCTAAGTTCGCTGAAAAGCGTGCAGCGCTAAAAGCTATCATCAGCGATGTAAACGCATCTGAAGAAGATCGTTGGAACGCAGTTCTTACACTGCAATCTCTTCCACGTGATTCAAGTGCATCACGTCAGCGCAACCGTTGTAACCAAACTGGTCGTCCACACGGTTACCTACGTAAGTTCGGTCTAAGCCGTATTAAGGTTCGTGAAGCTTGCATGAAAGGCGAGATTCCGGGTCTTCGTAAGGCTAGCTGGTAATTGCCACTTAATCATTTGGAGTAAATCATATGAGCATGCAAGATCCGATTTCGGATATGCTGACCCGCGTTCGTAACGGTCAGGCAGCAAACAAAGTTGCTGTTAAAATGCCTTCTTCAAAGCTTAAAGTTGCAATTGCTGCACTACTAAAAGCTGAAGGTTACATCGTTGACTTCGCTGTTGAAGGCGAAGCAAAACCTGAGCTAGAAGTAACTCTTAAGTACTTCCAAGCTAAACCAGTAATCGAGCAACTTAAACGTGTTTCTCGTCCAGGTCTACGTGTTTACAAGAAGAAAGATGAACTTCCTTCTGTAATGGGTGGTCTTGGTATTGCTATCGTTTCTACTTCCAAGGGTCTTATGTCAGACCGCGCTGCACGTAAAGCAGGTCTTGGTGGTGAAATCATCTGCTACGTAGCTTAATAGGAGTAGAATATGTCTCGTGTTGCTAAAGCACCTGTCGCTATTCCAGCTGGCGTAGAGGTGAAACTAAACGGCCAAGAAATCACTGTAAAAGGTGCTAAAGGCGAACTAACTCGCGTACTAAACGACGCTGTAGTTATCGCTCAGGAAGAAAACAACCTAACTTTCGGTCCTAAAGAAGGTGTTGCTAACGCTTGGGCACAAGCAGGTACTGCTCGTGCACTAGTTAACAACATGGTTGTTGGTGTTACTGAAGGCTTTACTAAGAAGCTAACTCTTAAAGGTGTTGGTTACCGTGCTGCTATCAAAGGCAACGCTGTAGGTCTAACACTAGGCTTCTCACACCCAGTTGAGCACGAGTTGCCAGCGGGTATCAAAGCTGAATGTCCAAGCCAAACTGAAATCGTGATTACTGGTTGTGACAAACAACTAGTTGGTCAAGTTGCGGCTGACATTCGTTCTTACCGTCAACCTGAGCCTTACAAAGGTAAAGGTGTTCGTTACGCAGATGAAAATGTGCGTACTAAAGAAGCTAAGAAGAAGTAAGGTAACACTATGGATAAGAAAGCATCTCGCATCCGTCGTGCTACACGCGCACGTCGTAAGATTGCAGAACTGGGTGCGACTCGCCTAGTTGTACACCGTACTCCTCGTCACGTGTACGCACAGGTTATCGCGGCTAACGGCTCTGAGGTTATCGCAGCAGCTTCTACTGTAGAAAAAGCGATCCGTGAGCAAGTGAAATACACTGGTAACGTTGATGCAGCTAAAGCAGTAGGTAAAGCTGTTGCAGAACGCGCTCTTGAAAAAGGCGTAACTGCAGTTGCATTTGATCGTTCTGGTTTCCAATACCACGGTCGAGTAGCGGCGCTAGCAGAATCTGCTCGCGAAGCTGGTCTGAAATTCTAAGGTAGGGTTGGAAGATGGCTAAAGAACAACAAGTTCAAGCGAATGATTTGCAAGAAAAGCTAATCGCAGTTAACCGTGTTTCTAAAACGGTTAAAGGCGGTCGAATCATGAGCTTCACTGCACTAACAGTAGTTGGTGACGGTAATGGTCGTGTAGGTTTCGGTTACGGCAAAGCTCGTGAAGTACCTGCAGCGATCCAAAAAGCAATGGAAAAAGCGCGTCGTAACATGACTACGATCGCTCTAAACGAAGGCACTCTTCACCACCCAGTGAAAGGTCGCCACTCGGGCTCTAAAGTTTACATGCAGCCTGCAGCAGAAGGTACTGGTGTTATCGCAGGTGGTGCGATGCGTGCAGTACTAGAAGTTGCTGGTGTACACAACGTACTATCTAAAGCATACGGTTCAACGAACCCTATCAACATCGTTCGTGCAACGATCGATGCACTAGGTAGCATGAAGTCGCCAGAAATGGTTGCTGCTAAACGTGGTCTAACTGTTGAAGCTATTTCGGAGTAAGAACACCATGGCAACTATTAAAGTAACTCAAACTAAAAGCTCAATTGGCCGCCTACCAAAGCACAAAGCTACTTTGCGTGGTCTAGGTCTTCGTAAAATCAACCACACAGTAGAACTTGAAGATACTCCGTGCGTACGCGGTATGATCAACAAGGTTTACTACATGGTTAAAGTTGAGGAGTAATCAGAATGCGTTTGAATACTCTTGCACCGGCTGCTGGCTCTAAACATGCTCCTAAGCGTGTAGGCCGTGGTATCGGTTCTGGCCTAGGTAAAACTGGTGGCCGTGGTCACAAAGGTCAAAAATCACGTTCTGGCGGTAAAGTTCGTCCAGGTTTCGAAGGCGGTCAGATGCCTCTGAAACAACGTCTACCAAAATTCGGTTTCACTTCTCGTAAGAGCCTAGTGTCTGCTGAAGTTCGTCTAGCTGAGCTAGCGAAAGTTTCTGGTGACGTGGTTGATCTAAACAGCCTTAAAGCTGCTAACATCATCACTAAGAACATCGAATTCGTTAAAGTTGTTCTTTCTGGTGAAATTAACAAAGCAGTGACTGTTAAAGGTCTACGTGTGACTAAAGGCGCTAAAGCTGCAATCGAAGCTGCAGGCGGTAAAATCGAGGAATAATCTCGAGGAACGAGGTACAGATGGCTAAGAAACCAGGACAAGATTTTCGTAGTGCTCAGAGCGGCTTAAGTGAACTAAAGTCGCGCTTGTTATTCGTAATTGGTGCACTTTTAGTATTCCGAGCCGGCTCTTTTGTGCCGATTCCTGGTATTGACGCTGCTGTACTTGCCGATTTGTTCGAACAGCAAAAAGGTACCATCGTTGAAATGTTTAACATGTTTTCCGGTGGTGCTCTTGAGCGTGCATCTATATTAGCATTGGGCATCATGCCGTATATTTCGGCATCTATTGTTGTCCAATTGCTAACTGTAGTTCATCCAGCGTTAGCTGAACTCAAAAAAGAGGGTGAAGCAGGCCGTCGTAAGATCAGCCAATACACACGCTACGGCACGCTTGTACTTGCAACCTTCCAGGCTATAGGTATCGCAACAGGCTTACCAAACATGGTCGACAATCTGGTTGTTATCAACCAAACCATGTTTACGCTAATTGCTACCGTAAGTTTAGTAACCGGCACCATGTTCCTAATGTGGTTAGGTGAACAAATTACAGAGCGTGGAATTGGTAACGGTATTTCGTTACTAATTTTTGCAGGTATTGTTGCTGGATTGCCTTCTGCAATCGGTCAAACAATCGAGCAAGCGCGTCAAGGTGAATTGCATGTACTTCTTCTGTTGCTAATCGCGGTATTAGCTTTTGCAGTAATTTACTTCGTTGTTTTCATGGAACGTGGTCAGCGTCGAATCGTCGTTAACTACGCGAAGCGTCAACAAGGTCGTAAAGTATTTGCTGCACAAAGTTCTCACTTGCCACTTAAAATTAATATGGCAGGTGTTATTCCAGCGATTTTCGCATCAAGCATTATCCTGTTCCCAGGAACACTGGCTCAGTGGTTTGGTCAGAATGGTGAGAGCAGCGCGTTCGGTTGGTTAACTGACGTGTCTTTGGCTCTTAGCCCAGGTCAGCCATTGTATGTAATGCTATATGCAGCAGCAATTATCTTCTTCTGTTTCTTCTACACGGCGTTGGTTTTCAACCCGCGTGAAACAGCAGATAACTTGAAGAAGTCTGGTGCATTCGTACCCGGTATCCGCCCAGGTGAGCAGACAGCGAAGTACATCGATAAAGTAATGACACGTCTTACCCTTGCTGGTGCACTGTACATTACCTTTATCTGTCTGATTCCCGAGTTCATGATGGTCGCGTGGAACGTACGTTTCTACTTCGGCGGTACATCACTACTAATCGTAGTTGTTGTAATTATGGACTTTATGGCACAGGTACAGACTCATCTGATGTCTCAACAGTATGATTCTGTGTTGAAGAAAGCGAATCTGAAAGGCTACGGCCGTTAATCCGGCGGTAGACTCAGTTTCATTTACGGAGTTTAGCAATGAAAGTTCGTGCTTCCGTTAAAAAAATCTGCCGTAACTGTAAAGTAATCAAGCGTAACGGTGTCGTTCGCGTGATTTGCAGTGAGCCAAAGCACAAACAGCGCCAAGGCTAATTAGCAGAAATTTTTACTTGAAAATGAAGGTTGGGTCGAGTATATTCCTCGGCCTACCTTTTGCGTGCAAAAGAAGTAGTATTCCGCAGCGTATCCATAACGGGCTTTGCTGCGGCTAATTCTTTTATAGAAACACTTAGGAGTGAATAATGGCCCGTATAGCAGGCATTAACATTCCTGATCAGAAACACGCTGTAATCGCTCTAACGGCGATCTACGGCATCGGTAAAACTCGCTCTCAAGCTATCCTAGCTGAAGTGGGTATTGCTGAAGATGTTAAGATCAGTGAACTAACTGAAGAGCAGATCGATCAACTGCGTGATGGTGTAGCTAAGTACACTGTAGAAGGTGATCTACGTCGTGAAGTATCTATGAACATCAAGCGTCTTATGGACCTTGGCTGTTACCGTGGTCTTCGTCATCGTCGCAGTCTACCGCTACGTGGACAGCGTACTAAAACCAACGCTCGCACCCGTAAGGGTCCGCGTAAGCCGATCAAGAAATAATCGGGAAGGTAGAGTACAATGGCTAAACAACCAACTCGCGCTCGTAAGCGCGTACGCAAGCAAGTTGCAGATGGCGTTGCGCACATCCATGCTTCTTTCAATAACACAATCGTAACCATTACTGACCGTCAAGGTAACGCTCTTGCATGGGCTACTGCAGGTGGTTCTGGTTTCCGTGGTTCTCGTAAGTCTACTCCGTTCGCTGCACAGGTTGCTGCTGAGCGTTGTGCTGAAATGGCTAAAGAATACGGTCTAAAGAACTTGGAAGTTATGGTTAAGGGTCCTGGTCCAGGTCGTGAATCTACTGTTCGCGCACTGAACGCAGCTGGTTTCCGCATCACAAACATCGTTGATGCTACACCAATCCCTCATAACGGTTGTCGTCCACCTAAGAAACGTCGCGTATAACGTTTCTAGGACTATTGGAGAAGAATCATGGCAAGATATTTGGGTCCTAAGCTGAAGCTTAGCCGTCGTGAAGGCACTGACTTATTCCTTAAGTCTGGTGTTCGCGCGATCGATACCAAGTGTAAAATTGATAACGCACCAGGTGTACACGGCGCTCGTCGCGGTCGTCTATCTGAGTATGGCGTTCAGCTTCGTGAGAAGCAAAAAGTTCGTCGTATGTACGGCGTGCTAGAAAAACAATTCCGTAACTACTACAAAGAAGCTGCACGTCTTAAAGGCAACACAGGTGAGAACCTGCTTCAGCTTCTTGAAGGTCGTCTTGATAACGTAGTTTACCGCATGGGCTTTGGCGCAACTCGCGCAGAAGCACGTCAGCTAGTTAGCCACAAAGCTATCCTAGTTAACGGTAAAGTTGTAAACGTTCCTTCTTTCAAAGTAGCGGCTAATGACGTTGTTTCTATTCGCGAGAAAGCTAAACAGCAAGCTCGTATCAAAGCAGCTCTAGAAGTTGCTGAACAACGTGAAAAACCAACTTGGATTGAAGTAGATGGTGGCAAGATGGAAGGTACATTCAAGCGTATGCCTGAGCGTTCTGATCTATCAGCTGACATCAACGAACAATTGATCGTCGAGCTTTACTCTAAGTAAGGTTTAAACTAAAGAGAGGACACAATGCAGGGTTCTGTAACAGAATTTCTTAAGCCACGTCTAGTTGACATCGAACAAATCAGCTCGACTCACGCAAAAGTAACTCTTGAGCCATTAGAGCGTGGCTTTGGTCATACTCTGGGTAATGCACTTCGCCGCATTCTTCTATCTTCTATGCCTGGTTGTGCAGTGACAGAAGTAGAAATTGAAGGCGTACTTCATGAGTACAGCACTAAAGAAGGCGTACAAGAAGATATTCTTGAAATCCTTCTAAACCTTAAAGGTTTGGCAGTGCGTGTAGCTGAAGGCAAAGATGAAGTGTTCATTACTTTGAACAAATCAGGCTCGGGCCCTGTGGTTGCAGGTGACATCACCCATGACGGTGATGTAGAGATCGCTAACCCTGAACACGTTATTTGTCACCTAACGGATGACAACGCTGAAATCGCAATGCGTATTAAAGTTGAACGTGGTCGTGGTTATGTTCCAGCTTCTGCGCGTATCCATAATGAAGAAGACGAGCGTCCAATCGGTCGCCTACTAGTAGATGCTACTTACAGCCCAGTAGACAAAATTGCCTACGCTGTAGAAGCAGCTCGTGTAGAACAGCGTACTGATCTAGACAAGCTTGTTATCGATATGGAAACAAACGGTACTCTAGAACCTGAGGAAGCAATCCGTCGTGCAGCTACTATCCTAGCTGAACAATTGGATGCATTCGTAGATCTTCGTGATGTACGTGTTCCTGAGGAGAAGGAAGAGAAGCCAGAATTCGATCCGATCCTACTGCGTCCTGTAGACGATCTTGAACTAACAGTTCGCTCTGCTAACTGTCTGAAAGCAGAAGCGATTCACTACATCGGTGATCTAGTACAACGTACTGAGGTTGAGCTACTTAAAACGCCTAACCTTGGTAAAAAGTCTCTTACTGAGATTAAAGACGTACTTGCGTCACGTGGTCTATCTCTGGGCATGCGCCTAGAAAACTGGCCACCTGCATCAATCGCTGAAGATTAATCGATACTAGTTAGAAGGATTAGGTCATGCGCCATCGTAAGAGTGGTCGTCAACTCAACCGCAACAGCTCACATCGTAAAGCGATGTTTAGCAACATGGCTAGCTCTCTAGTACGTCATGAAGTTATCAAGACTACTTTGCCAAAAGCAAAAGAGCTACGTCGCGTAGTTGAGCCTTTGATTACACTAGCTAAGACTGACAGTGTTGCTAACCGTCGTCTAGCATTTGCACGTACTCGTGACAACGAAGTAGTTGCAAAACTATTTAACGAACTAGGTCCACGTTTTGCTGCTCGTCAGGGCGGTTACACTCGTATCCTAAAAGCTGGCTTCCGTGCTGGTGATAAAGCTCCAATGGCTTACATTGAGCTTGTAGATCGCCCAGCTGCTGAAGAAGCTGCTGAGTAATCAGTTCGTAAGAACGAGAAAGCCGAGCGTTAGCTCGGCTTTTTTGTATCTGTAATTTGTTCAAAAATGGGAGCCTACTGTCTGTAGGCTCCCATTCTTTTTACTTCTATTTCGATGGGGATTTCGCTTAAAGCGAAATTACTTACCGCTCGTCCATAGACCGCTTAAAGACTTCAATAGTCCCTCACTTGCTCCTTGCTCATTTAGGTAACCTAAAATCACTGGTGCAAATTGGCTGATCATCGACGGGTCTAGTCCTAGTGTATTAAATGCGCTTTGTACGGCACTCAAGCTTTCGATGTTACCTAACAGGCTTTGTGCACCTTTCAAGTTGGATAATCCAGGGATCAATGACTGCAATTCCGTGCTGTTTTGTTGAGACAGTTGGCTTTGAGCAAGTGCAATTAGGGCACTGCTGCCACCTGCAGCTTGTTCTGTCGAAACTGGTAGCTGACTCGTTAGTAGCTCAGTAAGAGGTGAAGATTCTGCATTTAGGCCTTGGCTTACCATATCCATAAGACCATTTTTGCTGCTCTTATCTACGACAGTATCCAAAAACGCATGTGCGCTGCCAATATTCATTGATAGGAGAGCTAAAGTTAGGAGAGTTTTACGCATAGTACCTCCGACGGTTGAGCGATTTAACTTATTTGTTGTATTTATTTTTTGAAGGTCATTTGACTGACAACTTCTATTATTTTATAAAAAAAGCGGCGCTAATGCGCCGCTTTATGTAGGTCATTGAGAAAAGTCTCAATTATAGAATGTCTAGTAGTTCAACTTCGAATACTAGTGCTGCGAATGGAGGGATTGCAGCGCCTGCGCCACGTTCACCGTACGCAAGGTCTTGTGGGATGTATAGTTTCCACTTAGAACCTACAGGCATTAGTTGTAGAGCTTCAACCCAACCTTTAATTACGCCAGTTACTGGGAACTCAGCTGGTTGGCCGCGAGATACAGAGCTGTCGAATACTGTGCCGTCTGTTAGTTCACCGTGGTAGTGAACACGTACAGATTTATCAGCTGTTGGGATTTCGCCAGTACCTTCATTGATGATTTCGTACTGTAGGCCAGATTCAAGAACATTAACTTCTGGACGTAGAGCGTTGTCTTTTAGGAACGCTTCACCATCAGCTGCTGCTGCTTTAGCAGCTTCTTGACGAGCTGCTTCTGCGCGAGTGTGTAGCTCTTGCAGTGCATTGTTGATTTCGTCAATTTCGATTGATGGCATTTCGCCAGTCAATGCTGTTGCGATACCCGCAGCGATAGCGTCAACGCTAAGGCCTTCAAGACCAGAGCCAGCTAGTTGCTGACCCATTTGCAGACCAATGCCGTAGCTTGCTTTTTGTTCTGCAGTTTCAAATTTAATTTCAGACATGAATGTCGCTCTTATTAGGAGTGATAAAGGTAACAGGATATCAGTTTCGAGCTTAGGTTTAAATAATTGCTGGCGATTGCGTTATCTGACCAGTCAGCGTGTGACTTATCTCTTACTCCAAGTGAAATTTCTGCTAATTTAAACCAAATTCCATTTTACTTTAGTCAAAACCATATACTCTCCGCGCTGGTATTTTTATACTGGTAGTAGAAGTATTAAGGGACACATCAACATGAATCGTCGCAGAAAGAAAAAGCAGCAAGTCGACTACGTCGAGTTGGTCAAACAAAAGTTCGCTGCTATCAACTGGAAGCAGCCGTTCAACAAAAGTAAGTGGTTGGAACGTGTAGAACCAATCAAGGCATTTTGGCAGCGCTTACCTAAATTCCATCAACGAGCTTTGATGGTGTTAATGCCATTATTACTTCTACTTCTGATTGTACCGTTACCGAAAAAAACGGAAGCGTTAGTCGAACAGCAGGGTGAAGTGGATAGCCAGCGTGTTGCGATCCAGTTAAATGCGCAAAGCCTGAGTCAGCAACGTACGTCGCAAAACTCGGGGCCTAAGTCAGAAGACTGGAAAGAGTACCATGTGAAGAATGGTGATACGTTAGCTCAAGTTTTTCGCAACAATCAGCTTTCTATGGCTGACCTTAGCGCCTTAGTAAAAATAGAAGGAAGCGACAAGCCACTGAGCCATATCAAGCAGGGGCAACTCATCCGTTTTAAACTCTCAGAAAACGGCCAGTTAGATATGTTGCAACTGGAAAAGAGCGATCATTCGGTTATGTTTTTTCGCCTATCGGATGGCAGCTTCGGCCGAAACAAATAGTTTCCATTGTAGATTTAAAAAAGACGCGATTATCTCGCGTCTTTTTTATTGCAGTTTTGTAGAGGTTTATTGAGTCGATTGCTTCCTACGCATGTCTACGTGTGGAATTCCATCTTCTAAGTAACTGTCAGAAATAACTTCAAATCCATGGTGAGCATAAAAATCGATAAGATGTTCTTGTGCACCAATGTCTATGGTTTTTTCGGGCCATAACGTAGAACATGCTTGGATGGCTCGTGTGATTAGCTGATGGCCTAAGCCACCACCTCGGGCTGTTTGTTTGGTCACGACTCGGCCAATACTGACGTTATCGTAAGTGGTTCCAGCTGGCAGAAGCCGAGCGCAGGCAACTAATTCATCATTGTGGTAGCCGAGTAGGTGATGAACGCCGTCAATAATATCCTTACCATCTAGCTCCGGGTACGGGCAAGTTTGCTCGACGACGAACACATCGACGCGTAAGCGCAGCATCTCATACAGTTGTAAAGTAGTTAGTTGAGTAAAAGGCAAAGTGATCCAAGTGGTCATGTCCGTCGTCCATAATGATAGTAGAGTGCCTGAATGTACTCGCTTTTGTTTCAATACTCATTAACAATGGTTAATTTTCACTGGTCTTCCCAGAAAATCTGGCGATAATGTGCCCTCTTTTTCATCCCACCTGAGGATATTTCCCTGTGAGCAAACAAACTTTTGACCAAGTAGGCCTGAACCCTGCGCTACTAGAAACGCTGGATTCATTGAACTACACCCATATGACGCCAATTCAAGCGTTAAGCTTACCGGCGATTTTGAATCAGCGTGACGTAATTGGTCAGGGTAAAACGGGCTCGGGTAAAACAGCGGCGTTTGGTCTTGGCGTGCTATCAAATCTAAACGTAAAACGATTTCGCGTGCAGGCTTTGGTGCTGTGTCCGACTCGCGAACTGGCGGATCAAGTTGCTAAAGAAATTCGAACGCTAGGGCGTGGTATCCATAACATTAAAGTACTTACGTTGTGCGGTGGTATGCCGATGGGACCGCAAATTGGTTCGTTAGAGCATGGTGCACATATCCTTGTTGGTACTCCGGGGCGTATTCTGGATCACCTTGAGAAAGGCCGTATTAACTTGGAAGAGCTGAATACACTGGTGCTGGATGAAGCCGATCGTATGCTAGAAATGGGCTTCCAAGACGCTTTGGATGCGATTATTAATGCGGCGCCTAAACAGCGTCAGACATTGCTTTTTAGCGCCACATTCCCAGAGAAGATCGAGAAAATCGCTCAGCGTATTATGAAATCGCCAGAGATGATCAAGGTTGAATCGACTCACGATACTTCCAGCATTGCTCAATACTTCTACAAAGTAGAAGGAACTGAAGCGCGTGATGAGGCGCTAGCCAATCTTCTTTTGACTTACCAACCAGAGTCGGCGGTGGTGTTCTGTAATACGAAGAAAGAGGTTCAAAATGTTGCGGATGAATTACACCATCGTGGCTTTAGCGTGATCGATATTCACGGTGATCTTGAACAGCGTGAACGTGATCAAGCACTGGTGCAATTTGCGAACAAGAGCGTTTCTATTCTTGTGGCAACGGACGTGGCGGCACGAGGTTTGGATGTGGACAATCTTGATGCTGTGTTCAACTTTGAGCTGTCTCGTGACCCAGAAGTGCACGTGCACCGTATTGGCCGTACTGGCCGAGCAGGCAGTAAAGGTTTGGCGTTCAGCTTCTTTGGTGAAAAAGACGGTCTACGTGTTGCTCGTATCGAAGAGTACTTAGAGATGGATGTGGTACCCGCGACCTTGCCAGCGAAATCAAATCAGCAGCCATACCAAGCGAAGATGGTGACCATCAACATTGATGGCGGCAAGAAGCAAAAAGTTCGTCCTGGCGATATTCTTGGTTGTTTGACTGGCAAAAATGGCATCCCAGGTGCGCAAGTGGGCAAGATTCATTTGTTCCCTGTGCGTTCTTACGTTGCTGTGGAAAAGTCTGCCGCGAAGAAAGCATTGCAAATTATCAGTACGGGTAAGATGAAAGGGCGTCAGTTTCGAGCGCGTCTTCTTAAATAAGTCATTAGATTGAACAAAGGCTCTTCGTTGGAAGAGCCTTTTTTTGTTTGGTACGTCTCTTATTCGCTGTCTTTTGCTAAACGCGCTTTAATACGGCTCAAGCTGATAGCTGTAATGCCGAGGTAAGCCGCAATTTGGCTATCGGTAATGCGTTGTTCTAAATCTGGGTAGTGGTGGCAAAATAGCTGATAACGTTCCTCAGGCGAATACAACAGCATAAAACGTTCTTTATTCTCTTTGTTCATCAACTGCGTTTCGAGCAATTTTAGGTAAATTGAGTGCTTTTCGGCGCGCCATTGATGCAATGCCTCGATAGGCAAACAGAATAAATGACATGCGGTCAGCGTTTCCAATAAGTACGGTGAAGGTTGACCTTTTATCACGCTTTCAAAGCCGATCACCCAGTCCTTTTCCCAATAAAACTCTTTGCTGAATTCTTTGCCTTTCTCTGTGAGATAGCTTGCGTGGCATAACCCTTCCAGAATGAAGTAGATGTGAGAACTAAATTCACCTTGATGGCTAAGAATGTGCCTAGTGGGTAATTCTAACTCTTGTCCATAGACCATGAGTTGTGAGGCTTCGTCTTCTGAAAAGCCATGTTGAGTGAGATCGAAAAATACGTCGTTTTGCATGAAGGTTATCTGCAGTGAAAGGGTTAGCGCATTTGAACTATCTTAACTGCTTTGCGCAGTAACAAAAAGCGGCTCACAGAGGAGCCGCTAGTTTGAACATCGAGTCGCTTATTTGTTTAAATCGATCTGATAAATCGCAAAGCCCACTTCGTCAGTTGCGACGCGTTTCATCGGGTATTGGCCTTTGTCTTGTATAAACTTCGAAGCTTTTTCGCTCGGTGAGGTTTCAAAGCGAATATCCAGTTTTTTGTCTGACTTAATTGGTGCGAACGACCAGTTATTGTCAGCGCTTGGCGTGACTTCGCCTTTTTCCTCACTGACGCGAGAAATGTACGCAGCAACCACAGAACGGTTTTCGTCTGGAGAGTCAAATGCAATGAAGTTCGGACCAGTGCCAGGGAAGGTATTGCTGTACGCGCGGTAATTGTTAGTCGCAATGATGAAATCTTGTTTCGGATCAACTGGTTTGCCATTGAAAGTTAGATTCACGATACGCTGGGAGTCCGGATTAATGACTTTACAATTCGCGTTGTACTTCGGTGGCTGAGTGATGTCGATTTGGTATTCCACACCATCAATCACGTCAAAGTTGTACGTACGGAAGTTATCCCAATCAATTAACGATTGTGGCTGTGTCGTATTGACATCAATGTGCTTGAATTGACCTGCGCTGCACTCTAGCCATTCATGTACTTCTTTGCCTTTCACCTTCATTGCGACGAGCGTATTTGGGTATAGGTACAAGTCGGCGGCGTTGCGGAAAGTCAGTTGGCCAGATTCAACTTCAGTGAAGCCGTTCGGATCATCTTTACGTCCGCCCACTTTAAAAGGCGCTGCCGCGCTCAAAACTGGAATGTCAGCAAGGTCTGGATCGCCTTGAATGAAATGTTCCACGTAGTCTTTTTGTGCAAGGTTAACGATTTGGATTGTTGGGTCATCTTGCACCAAAGCCAAGAAGCTGTACATCACGTCATTCGCTTTACCAATTGGTTGGTTAACGAATTCGCGAGTGCCTTTGTGATCGTCTTCGAGTGCTTTAATGATGCCTTGGTCTGCTTCTGCAAGCGATTTCTTAGTCGCTTTGTCGAAAATTGGTCGAGCTTCAGATTGTCCCTCCACTACTTGCCATTGGCCGTCTTTTTGCTCGATGACTAGATCCATGACTCCCACGTGGCTACCCCAACGGCCAGGCATGACGGCAGTGACACCGTTGATGGTGCCTTTGTTGTTGTCTACGCCTTGTAGATTCTCAAATCCTTTGCCTGGGAAGACCGCGTGAGAGTGACCAAACGCAATGGCATCAATGCCTTTCACTTGCGTTAAATAGTACACCGAGTTCTCCGCACCTAGTTTATATGGATCGGTTGAAACCCCTGAATGCGGAATTGCGACAATAATGTCCGCACCTTCCTTCTTCATCTGCGGAATCAGCTTCTCTGCAGTTTCTTTGATGTCTTTGGCAACCACGTTACCTTCAAGATTTTTCTTATCCCAAACCATGATTTGCGGTGGAACAAACCCGATGTAACCCACTTTTACTTGATGAACTTCGCCATCGGTATCTTTAAAACTGTGTGTTTTGATCAGGTAAGGTTGGAAGTAATGTTCGCCAGTTTTCTTATCAAACACATTGGCGTTGATGTAGGGGAAGTTTGCGCCGGCCAGCGTATTTTGTAGGAAGTCCAAACCATAGTTGAATTCATGGTTACCAATATTCCCCACATCATAGTGCAATTGGTTCATGGCTTTGTACACAGGATGAACTTCTCCAGCCTGTATGCCTTTTGCTGCCATGTAGTCACCCATCGGGCTACCTTGAATTAAGTCGCCGTTGTCGACCAACACGCTGTTTTCCACTTCGGATTTTGCCTGCTTAACTAATGTGGCTGCGCGGCTCAAACCAATTTGTTGTGATGGTTGGTCTTTGTAGTAATCGTAATCCATCACGTTGGTGTGGATGTCAGTGGTTTCAATAATGCGAAGCTTGATCGTGTCTGCCATTGCTGGCCCTACAAGCGTCAACATGCCACTCAAAACTGCGACGGAAATAGGATTAACTGCCATTTTCATGAGGTGCTCCAATTTAATGGGATAGGAAGTCGAGTGTAACGAATTTTAATGCAACTTAATGATTAAGGTGCAGAAAACTGTGAATCAACGACATTTTACTGAACCCTTTTCATATTAAACGCCGACTTTTTCACGATTTTGAATGAGACCAAACAAAAACTTCTTAGCAGATTTTTGAATAAAAAATGAAATTTTAGAATTTCAGGTAATAAAAACACCCCGCCATAATGCCTGCATCACAATATCAATGGACGATGAGCAAGCACATGGCAACGAATGATTCAGTCACCACTTTACCTGTACAAAAGCCGAGGTTGGTTTCTGACAACCAAGTGTCTGGCGTCACTCGTTTTGCAAAGCAGTCACTCAAACCAGGCGAAGTGGCATTGGTTGGTGCTGGCCCTGGCGACCCTGAACTTCTCACCATTAAAGCACTGAACTGTTTACAACACGCGGATGTGGTCTTGTACGACTATTTGGTGTCTGAAGAGATCATGGCGCTGATCCCAAGCGATACGATTTTAGTTTGTGTTGGCAAGCGTGCAGGGCACCACAGTGTACCGCAAGAAAAGACAAATCAACTTTTGGTTGATTTTGCTAAGCAAGGCTACCGAGTAGTACGAGTAAAAGGCGGCGATCCTTTCGTATTTGGTCGCGGTGGAGAAGAGCTAGAAGTGTTGGCTGATGCTGGCATTCGTTTTCAAGTGGTGCCTGGTATTACCGCCGCAGCAGGAGCGACAGCATACGCTGGCATTCCGTTGACGCACCGTGATTATGCTCAATCGGCCATTTTTGTTACTGGTCACTTGAAAGAAGAAAGTGATGAGATGGATTGGTCAACACTGGCTCGTGGTAATCAGACTTTAGTGATCTACATGGGACTTATGAAATCACACTATATTCAGAATCAGCTCATTCAGCACGGAAGAGCGGCTTCAACTCCGATTGCTATTATCGAGCGCGGTACCCAAATTCAGCAAAAAGTTTTTACGGGAGAACTTTCCCAACTGTCTGATTTATCGAAGGAAGCTCAGGCGCCATCTTTGATTGTCGTAGGAGAGGTCGTGCGATTGTCTCAAAAGTTAGATTGGTTTTTGTCTAGTACTGATTTCAACAAAAGTGCTATTGCCAACTCCATATAATTTCAGTCCAAAGATTAGAGACGTAACGCGCCTTCAAGCTTAAAAAGGAAATACAAAACATGGACCAACAACGTTTAACTCATCTTAAACAACTCGAAGCGGAGAGTATTCATATCATCCGCGAAGTTGCTGCTGAGTTTGATAACCCAGTCATGATGTATTCGATTGGTAAAGATTCATCAGTGATGCTGCATTTGGCGCGTAAGGCGTTTTACCCAGGAAAGATCCCGTTTCCGCTGCTGCATGTGGATACCGATTGGAAATTTCGCGAAATGATCGAATTCCGCGATCGTACTGCGGAAAAATACGGTTTTGAGCTTTTGGTTCATAAGAACCCAGAAGGCATCGCAATGGGATGTAGCCCGTTTGTTCATGGCTCGTCAAAGCATACGGACATCATGAAAACGCAAGGTCTTAAGCAGGCGCTAAACAAATATGGCTTCGATGCTGCTTTTGGTGGTGCTCGTCGTGATGAAGAAAAATCACGCGCAAAAGAGCGAGTGTATTCGTTCCGTGACAAGAACCATACCTGGGATCCGAAAAACCAACGTCCAGAACTTTGGAAAACCTACAACGGTCAAGTGAATAAAGGCGAGAGCATTCGAGTGTTCCCACTTTCTAACTGGACGGAGCTTGATATCTGGCAATACATCTACCTAGAGAACATCGAAATTGTCCCGCTTTATCTTGCTGATAAACGTCCGGTTGTCGAACGCGATGGCATGCTGATCATGGTGGATGATGACCGTATGGAGCTTCAACCGGGTGAAGTAATTGAAGAGAAAAGCGTGCGTTTCCGTACGTTGGGCTGTTATCCACTGACCGGTGCGATTGAATCCGAAGCGAATACGCTGACGGGCATCATTGAAGAGATGCTGGTGGCGACCTCAAGTGAGCGTCAAGGCCGAGCGATCGACCACGATCAGTCAGGATCGATGGAACTCAAGAAACGTCAAGGTTACTTCTAAAAGATCTAAGGAAAGAGAATGAACAGTGCAGTTGAAGCTCAATTAGCCGAGCTTGGTATCGAAGGCTATTTAAAACAACATCAGTACAAGTCTCTGCTTAGATTTCTGACTTGTGGCTCTGTGGATGATGGGAAAAGCACCCTGATTGGTCGCTTACTCCATGATTCAAAACAAATTTATGAAGACCAACTAGCCGCGGTTCACTCAGATAGCCAACGCGTTGGTACGACGGGTGAAAAGCCAGATTTGGCGTTGCTTGTCGATGGTCTGCAGGCTGAGCGTGAACAAGGCATCACAATCGATGTTGCTTACCGTTACTTCTCGACGCAGAAGCGTAAGTTCATCATTGCTGATACGCCTGGACATGAGCAGTACACGCGCAACATGGCGACAGGCGCATCGACGTGTGATTTAGCGGTGATCTTGGTCGATGCCCGTAAAGGCATTTTGGATCAAACGCGTCGTCACTCTTTCATTTCAAACCTATTGGGCTTGAAACATTTTGTTGTCGCAATCAACAAGATGGATTTGGTGGATTACTCGCAAGCGCGCTTCGAAGAAATTCGTGATGAGTACCTGAAGTTTTCTGAAAATCTAACTGGCGATATTGATATTCAAATTATCCCGATTTCAGCGCTGGAAGGCGACAACGTAGTGGATAAAGGACAGAACCTGAACTGGTTTGAAGGTCCATCGTTGCTTGAGTTGCTAGAAACGGTGGATGTGGACTACGAAAAAGGTGCGGGTGAATTCCGTTTCCCTGTTCAGTACGTGAATCGTCCTAACCTTGATTTCCGTGGCTTTGCGGGCACGGTGTCGTCTGGCTCTGTGAAAGTCGGTGATGCCATCAAAGCATTACCGTCAGGTAAAACGTCGACTGTCGCTCGCATTGTGACCTTCGATGGCGACATTGAAGAAGCACAAGCTGGTCTAGCCGTTACGCTGACTCTGAATGATGAAATTGACATCAGCCGTGGTGATTTGATCGTGCTTGAGAACGCGCAAGTACAAACCACCAACCATTTGCTTGCCGATGTGGTGTGGATGACTGAGCAGCCGTTGCAACCTGGTCGCGATTACGACATCAAGATTGCAGGTAAGAAGACCGTTGGTCACGTAGAGTCGATTCGTCACCAGTACGACATCAATAACTTGTCGACACATGGTGCTGCGGAACTGCCTCTGAATGGCATTGGTTTGTGTGAGTGGTCGCTCAATGAATCAGTAGCTTTGGACAATTACCAAGACTGTGCAGATACCGGTGGTTTCATCATCATCGATCGCCTAACTAATGTGACCGTTGGCGCTGGCATGGTGAAAGAAAGCTTAACAGAGCTTGAACGCGGTTTGGCTGATGTATCTGCCTTTGAACTTGAGTTGAACGCCCTTGTTCGCAAACACTTCCCGCATTGGGAAGCTAAAGACCTAAGCCAGTTACTCAAGAAGTAATGGCAGTAATAAACCTAGGGACGTTATCAGTGTCTAGGTTCACAGCCTAACCGAGTGCGAAATGCGGTTAGGCTGCCTCTAATACCGGAATGTTCAGTGAAGCCCAAGACAACTGAGCATTCTGGCACTCTTTTTCGCTTTGCTTTGCTCTGGTTACTTGTTTTATCGCTCTGCACACTGTTGTTGTGTTGCGGTTTGTTTTGCTCGTTTCGAGCTGTTTGGTAAGGAAAGGCTATGTGGGAACAAGGATTTGTATTAGCGATTTTGCTTGGCATTATCACTTGTTTGCTTGTGACTAAGATTAAGCCGAGCTACGTTTTTGCTGGTGCAGCCTTTATTGCTTTCATGGCGGGAATGATGGATTCCACGACCATTGCTGCGAACTTTACCAACTCATCATTGTTAACTTTGGTCCTGTTGATTCTCGCTTCTTGTGCATTAGAAAAAACGTTACTGATCAGTTGGGTGAGCCGTAGTATTTCAGAAGGTCATTTAGGCAGTGTGATCGCCAAGCTTGGGTTATCGACCGCCTTACTGTCTTCCTTTACCAACAATACGGCCGTTGTTGTGTCTTTGATTGGTGCGATTAAACGCAATCAACAGCACGCGCCTTCTAAGCTACTGATTCCACTTTCTTACGCGGCGATATTTGGCGGCACATTAACGCTTATCGGTACTTCGACCAACCTTATTATTAATAGCTTTGTGGAAGATGCAGGGCTACCGAGTCTGAGCTTTTTTACTCCGACGATGATTGGCTTGGCTGTCTTAGCGGGTGGTCTTTTAATTCTTATTCCGCTGAGCTATTTGCTGCCAAGTTACGATGACCAAAACCAAGAAGACTTACCGTATTTCCTTGAATCTCGTGTTGAACCAGGTTCCCCTTTGGTTGGCCGTACCATCAGTGAAAACAATCTGCGTGCGCTGCGTAAGTTGTTTCTTGCAGAGGTGGTTCGTGATGGCGTGACGGTATCGTCAGTAGGCCCCGACTTCGTGCTGAAAGCGAAAGATCGTCTGTTGTTTTGTGGCGATGTCGAAAGTGTGGCGACCTTGCAAGAAATTCCGGGGCTGACGCTATTTGGGCAACAGCATTTGAATGGTCAAAACTTTATTGAAGTGGTGGTCAGCTCCTCTGCAACCTTCTGCCATAAGACTTTGAAAGAAAGCCGCTTCCGCGATCGTTTTGATGCGGTTGTTGTCGCCATTCGTCGTGGGCATGAGCGTTTGGAAGGTGGGTTGGGCAGTATTACCTTAGCTCCGGGCGATACTTTAGTGTTGGTGCCGGGCAAGCGTTTCGAATCTGAGCGTCGAGCGCACCGTAAAGAATTTGTGTTAGTGCACGACTTAGATTCCAGCGCACGTTTAGACTCCAATAAATCGACGATTGTGTTGATTGGTTTTGCTGCGGTTATCGCCTGTGCACTACTAGAACTTGTGCCGATCATTAAAGGGCTCGCGGTATACATCATTGCACTCATTGCGTTTGGCATAGTGCAAATCTCTGAGCTTCGCCGCCGTTTTCCCATTGATATTGTGGTGATTGTGGGCTCTGCGCTCTCTATTGCGCAGCTGATGATTTCATCGGGCTTGTCCGTCAGGATGGGCGAAATGTTTATCGAAGCGTTTAACGGCTGGGGCGTATTTGGTGCGCTGGTGGCCACATACATCATGACCTTGGTGCTGACTGAATTGGTGACCAACAATGCCGCTGCCGCGTTAGCATTTCCGATTGGCTATAGTATGGCTGTCGGGTACGGAGTGGATCCGATGCCATTTATTATGGCGGTATTGTTTGGCGCAAGCGCGAGCTTTATTTCTCCCTACGGGTATCAAACCAACTTGTTGGTTTACAGTGTAGGTAATTACAAATTGACCGACTATGTGCGAATTGGTGTGCCGATTTCGATTGTGTATTCCGTATTGGTACTGACATTGATTCCGGTCTTCTTTCCGTTTTAATTCCGATAAATACAAGGATTCGTTATGACCGCTGAAACACCGGTAAAAGATGAAAACATTGTCTGGCATCAGCACACGGTTGATAAACAGTTTCGTGCTGAGCTGAAAAAACAGAAACCAGCAGTGCTTTGGTTTACTGGTTTATCTGGTGCAGGTAAGTCAACCGTCGCGGGCGCGCTGGAGAATCGTTTAGCTGAGTTGGGCTACCACACTTATTTGTTGGACGGTGACAATGTTCGTCATGGCCTGTGTAGCGATCTAGGCTTTTCTGAACAAGATCGCCGTGAAAATATTCGTCGTATTGGCGAGTTGGCGAAACTGATGGCAGATGCGGGTTTGATTGTGTTGTCCGCGTTCATTTCTCCTCACCGTGCTGAGCGTCAACTCGTTCGCGATTTACTGCCCGAAGGTGAGTTCATTGAAGTGTTTGTGAATGCATCTCTCGAAGTGTGTGAAGGCCGAGATCCAAAAGGTTTATACAAAAAAGCGCGAGCAGGTGAGATCCCAAATTTCACGGGTATTGATTCAGAATATCAAGCGCCAATCAATCCAGAAATCGATTTGCCAGCAGGCGAGAAGAGCGTCGAAGAGTTGGTTGAATTGTGTTTGAATGAGCTTAAACAACGTCGTGTGATCAGCTAACTCAGCTTTTGGATCATAGGTAGCCAAAAGCCTCGTGTACTGCTTGAGGAGCTTTTAGATCATGGGTGACCTAAAGCTCCTAGAGCGAAACTAAACGGTATAGTTCACGCTGCTGCTTGCTTCGGTGCTTACGCTAAACTTTTGATTTAACAAGGCGAGCATTTGGTCGTAGTACTGAGAATTTGGCTTGTTGCCAAGCAGCTTGCACAGTTCGTTACCCGTCGGCGTGAAACGGTAGTACAGCAGACGGATGCCCTTCGTATTCACTTGCAGAGACAAATTCTTGCCTTGATATGCCAGTATCAATGGCGTTTCAATGCCGATCTCTCCTGATTCCAGTTCTGTGCTATGCAGTAACCCCAATTCAATCAATACTAATAGACTTGAGTAAGGCAATTGAAAGCTGCCCATATTCAGATTGCTGGTGGTATCTCGTTTTCCAAAGTTGAATATTCCGCCATGTGCTTTATAGCCTATCAATAACTTTTTACTGTTATCACCGCCAAAACTGCACGCCAAAGAGGCCGCTCTTTGTAGTGTTTGCGCTTCTTTTGGGGACATATCCTTAAGGACTTTCAGCGCTTTCATCGACGTGGAACCTGGGTTGGTCACTTCACGCTTCATCACTTGCGCCCACAACTTCTGCATTGAACTGTTGTGGATGTCTTGGGCCATATCAAAAAATCGATACAACCAATCTTGATCGGGTTCGCCTGCGGTTTCATCGCGGCAAGCGCTGTGCGCGAGTTTTAGGATTTGCTCAAGGTTTTTTTGTCTTTGCTCTTGGCGTCGTTGGTCTCGCAGTTGTGCTCTTTCTAATGCGGATTTGGCAGGAGGGTCAGTTTGCAACAGAGCGTCGAGGCCATGAGATTGAGCGATGTTTTTAATTCTGCTCGCACTGTCTTTGATGTAACCCGTTTTCTTGTCGTGGTGACCGTTTTTCTGCGTATTAGGCTGGTGTTCAATCACTACAGGTTGTTTCGTTGGTTCTGCCATGTATTTTCCTACCAAGAGCTTGCGTTTGACGCTTGCCTCAATTTACACCTTAATCCGCGAGGCGACCAGAGAGAGCGTCTCAGATTTTGAAGGAATAGGTCTATCCAAAATGATAATGAGTTGTTAAAATTGTTATCGTTATTTTGGAGGGGCGATGAAGTTCTCGGAAGCAAGTAAACTGAAAAAGCACCTGTCGATAGCGTTTCTTTTGATTCTTTATGTGGGCGTGTTAGCGTACTTATCGCGCTACATTGTTTAACATTTAAAGATGACAAAGGCGCCGATACGACGCCTTTGGTGTACCTCGAAATCGAAGACTACATATCGTCGTAGGCTTCGATTTTTGAACCTTCAATCAAATACGCTGTTTCTGCCAGTTCATGGTTAATGGTTTCGGTTTTTAACGTTCCCACCACGTAAATGACATCCCAAAGTTCCTGTACTGGTGCGCCTTTCGGAAATTTCACGTAAATGATTTGGTTTGGTGGTGGTGGTGGCACGTGGATACACGCCCCAAAATACGGCACCAACAAAAATTCCGTCACTGTGTTGGCATCTCCCTCAAGAGGAATCACGAAGCCAGGGATTTTGACCTGACTGCCATTGAGCTCTGGTCTGACGTTACCGATTTTTGATTGCTGCGCCGCGCCACCACTGTGATCAGATGCGGGCATCCCCACGCTGTCGAACAGCTTACGTTCCGCTTCAGGAACCAGATCGATCCAGTCGAGCGTTAATGGCTCATCACTCGCCATGACCGGCGTCGTAAATGCAATCGCGAGTAAGCAACTGGCTAAAACTTTTTTCCACATCGTTAGATCCTTATGGTCATTCCGTCACTGAGTGACTGTCTGTAGGCGCGGAATGCTGGAATAAAACCAATCACAATACCGGCGCATTGTACAAAGCTAAGCAGCATCCATTCGTACGCAGAAAGCGTGCTTAACGTGAGATTTATACCGTAGTGTTGTTGAATTAGAGGCTGAAGTAGGGCGAGTATCGCATACAGCCCCAAAACGCCGGTGACGATACCTGCTGCTGTGAGTAAACTCGCTTCACTAATGAGCAGAGAAAAAACGTGGCGCGGGCGTGCTCCCATAGCGCGTAAGATGGCCATTTCTCGTCGTCGTTCTTGTAAGCTGGTCAGTAGGCTGCTTAACATGCCGAGTAAACCCGCGATAACCACAAAACCAGAAACCGCCATCAAGGCCTGTTCTGCGACAGACATCATGCCCCACAATTCGTGTAGCGCGACACCGGGCATAATTGCACTGAGAGGCTCTTTCGGGTAGTTGTTGATCTGCCTTTGCAACGCAAAAGTTTGAATGCGCGATTTCAAGCCCACAAGCATGGCAGTGATCTGTTTTGGTTGAAAATCCCTTTCTTGTAATACCTTGGCATCCGGCGTTGGGCCCAAGCGTGCGCCACTTTCCCAACCGACATGAATGGCTTCGATCGCTTCTAACGAGACGTGAACAGTCTTATCTACTGGTGTGCCAGTTGGAGCTAAAATACCAACAACTTTGAATGGCAGTTTATCGTGACGGCTGAAGCCAACATCGCTGATACCATGGGCAATGATGATTTCACTGCCTATCTGGTAACCCAATTGTTTGGCGACGTCCGAGCCGAGTACGGTTTCAAATAACCCATTGAACTCTTTCCCTTTCGAGAAAGTAAGTGGTTGCTTACTTCCGTACTTATAATGCTCAAAGTAACTATGATTGGTTCCCATCACTCGAAAGCCTTTGTGAGAGTCTCCGAGCGAAATGGGAATTGCCCAATCAACCGCGCGATGCTGGCTGAATTCTTGGTAGCTTTTCCAATCGATATTATTAGTGGCATTACCGATACGAAAGACTGAATACAGCAGTAAGTTCACTTGGCCTGAGCGTCCGCCGACAATCAGGTCCGTTCCTGAAATGGTGTTCGCAAAGCTGTCTTTTGCTTGAGTGCGGATACGTTCTACGCCAAGCAGCAAGATTACCGATATTGCTACCGTCATGATCGTCAACACTGCTGTCGCTTTGCGGTTCATCAAGCTTTTCCAAGCGAGTTTGATTACAGCACTCACGCTAGCACCTCCATGTTACTGCTTTGGTTTATTTCTGGCAGATTAATGGTGCGATCGAACAAGCTTTCCAGAGTTGGATCATGGCTGACAAAGATTAATGTCGCTTTGGCTTCATTAGCCTGTTCCATCAGCAGTTCGATGAACGCCATGCGATTATCATGATCGAGTGCAGATGTCGGCTCGTCAGCAATGACTAACGCAGGATGCCCTATCAGCGCACGAGCTGCAGCCACTCGCTGTTGTTGTCCAATACTCAGCTCTGACACTGGGCGAGAGTGTAAATTTGTCGGTAAATGAAGCCGCTCCAACAAGGTTGTCGCTTGTGATAAAAGCTCGGTTTTGGAGGCGTTTGGTGCCACGCGATCTTGTCTCACTTTACTGAACTGGCAAGGAAGTAATACGTTGTCGATGACATTCAAATACGGCAGCAAGTTGAATTGCTGGAAGATATAACCAATGTGGTCGGCGCGGAATCTATCTCTGCGGCTTGAGCTCAGCGTCGCTAAGTTCGTATTGAGTACTGATAACGAGCCTGAACTTAACGTATTGATTCCGGTGAGCAAAGCTAAAAGTGTGGATTTTCCACAGCCACTTGGCCCTTTGATAAAGACATGCTCACCCGTCGCTATCTGCAAATCAGGAATATTGATCACCGCGGTCTCTGAACCGGGCCAGACAAACTGAGCCTGTTTGAGCTCAACCACGTTTGATGCTGAATCAGTCATAGTAAATCACCAAAGCGAATTAAAAAAACACAGCGTGTAAGTGGGTACTTACACGCTATTTGGGTTATTTGATTGCGATTTGAGTGTTGCTTTTGGTTAAGCTAGTGGCTGATTGAGTCGTATCAGTGAATAGGTTTACATTTACCGATTCAGTACTTGGGAATTGGTTAAACCAATCAGTTTGAATACGGCTAAGTTCGCCGACTTGGGCACAATGAAAGCGATATTGCACGGTAAATTCACCGTGGTCGCTGTGCTCTGAATGGTCGTGACCTTCATGATCGTCGTGCTCATGTTTGTCGTGATCGTGATGGGCGTGTTCATCATGGTCATGGCCTTCATGATCATGGTGCTCATGTTCTTCATGTTGCCCCCCAAGCGAGTGTTCAACATGAACTTCTTCAATTTCGCATTGTGCTTGTGGGTTAATCGCAAACAGTGCGTTGCTATCTTCTAGCGTTGCGACCGCGTGTTGCAGAGTTTTCTCTTGCTCTGCATTTTCTGGTGCGTGTTCAAAGCCGACCACATCTGCACCAGGAGCTGTGATTTCGAGCAGCAAGTCACTGCCGTCTTGGGCAATATTAAATTCAACATGACCATGAACGTGTGCACTGTGTTGGCGGTATTCTTCTGCTGTTGCGACTGTCGATAGAGACAAACCGATAATGATCGCTAAAACCTGTTTAGATGGCATTTTACTTTCCTAATTTTGCTGATAAATCCGAGATCTGGTTGATTTCAGATTAGTACTCATTTGACGTTCTGTTATTGAAACGCGTCTATACACGTTGGAAATAACGTAATTGGTTGTGTTTGAGTGTTTACGCAAAATAAGGCGGTGCACGCGCAGCGCTGAATACTTCTTCTACATGATGCGAGCGCTCTGAGACATCATCATAATGGGCCCGTGTGTATGACGGCACTGGGATTGCTGGTTGTGCTTTAGCGAGACCATGTTGCGCGCCAGCAAAGAGTTGGCAGTGATGATGGGTATGATGCTCTGGTGTGAGGTCGACTTGATGAAAGATCGAAGCAAAATTCCAGATGATCAGCAAAGCAACACTGAAAAGTACAACAGTGCGATGCCAAGATCTGAAAATGGTTTGCCAAGAAAAGTACATCTGAACGCCTGAAATCCTAACGGGTGTTATAATATAACACTCATTATTGGCAAAAGTTCACTCTTTTGTCTGGTGAGGAAAATTTAACACAGCATATTAGTGGGACATGGTGTGATTGAGGCTCCTGATTGGTGCCGAGTCAGGAGCCGCATCTCGAACTAAATACTTTGCTTGATAAGGTCAATCACTTGTGTAATTTCGTCTTGCGTCAATGCGCCTTCTTTCACAAACAGAACTTTGCCTTGTTTGTCTTGTACGATGATCGCAGAGCTTTCTTCTTTTAGCCCCCAAGTGTTCGCCACCAGGCCATTTTCATCCAATACCATTGATGACCAAGGAAACTCTTTTTTACTGTCTTGTGCAGAAGATTTCACAAATGATCCAGTGCCCCAAATCGCATCATCTTGGTTGATGATGGTGGTGGTCTGGTAGCTATCTTCTGGGAATTTAGCGGCGGTAATTGCAGTCATCAGCGGTGCGTTCATCTCTTTTGAACTGCTGCGACCAGCAATCGCTTGAATTACGCGGACTTTACCTAACATATGCTGTGTTGCCCAAGGCTGGTAAGCCACACCTTCACCTTGTAAAACAATTTCACCGTATGCGCCGACTTGTGCAGGTGGAACGATTTCACCCACCGACAAGTTATGTGCGAAAGCCAAACTTGGAGAAAGAGCAAGCAGTATAGGTAGGAGAGTCTTAGTTTTCATATTGTTATATTCCGTTTGGGTTTGGGAGTTAAGCCAGTATATATCCAGTCCCGGCAAATTTGTAGAATTGTTGATAACATTTATTTAACGTATGCAGTGGTGTAATGTTGCGTTGTAGTTAGAATTTGCTACACTGAACTCCGTCGCAAAATGCGCATTAAGGTTGCAGAGAATAAGCAATCGGGGTTTTCTCAAAGGAATTGAGGTGAATTATGCTACGTGAGTTTGCTGTATATCGACCACTGCAAGTGGCCCGTTTCGTAAAGACGTTGTTTAAAGGGCAATTCTTCATTGTCGGAGTGGGAAGTTTCTGCTTTGATAATGGCAAAGTGCTGCTTCCTGATGTGAAAGATCAAAAGCGACTGGCTGTCTTTAAAGAAGTAAACCAAGCAATTTCATCATTATCCGCCTAAACCATTCATGGCGTGTTAACCCAAAAAACGAAAGATTAAAAAGAGCGACCTTGGTCGCTCTTTCTCGTTTCAGTGCAGTTTGATTAGCCTTGCAAGCTTGGTGGGAAGCAAACACCTGTGCCGCCTATGCCACAGTAGCCATCCGGATTCTTTGCAAGATACTGTTGATGGTAGGTTTCTGCAAAATAGTAAGTCCCTGCTAGGACGATCTCAGTAGTAATCGTTGAGCGAAGCTCAGCTTCTAATGCTTGTTGATACAGAAGTTTTGATTTTTCAGCAATTTCTTGCTGCTCTTGAGAGTACGTGTAAATCGCAGAGCGATATTGTGTGCCGAGATCGTTACCTTGGCGCATGCCTTGAGTCGGGTCGTGTTTTTCCCAAAATACCGCAAGGAGTTGTGCTAGTGAGATAACACGCTCATCAAACACGACTCTCACAACCTCAGTATGACCGGTTTTACCCGTACACACTTCTTCGTAGGTTGGATTTGGTGTAAACCCACCCGCATAACCCACAGATGTCGAAACCACGCCATCCAATTGCCAAAAAAGACGCTCGGCGCCCCAAAAGCACCCCATGCCTAACAAAATCTGTTGCTGATGATGGGCTAATGGTGCCGTTAGACTCGATTGATTTACAAAATGACAATCTTCAATCTGCATTGGTTGTTCTCTACCAGGCAGGGCATCTTCTATACTGATTAATGTCTGTTTGTTGAGCATGGTATTTGTCCTTTAATACGTGTCTTAAATTTGCGAACTTTTTCATTTCGTCTGTATCTGATGTTGTTATGACATAGACCGCAGTAAACCTATTAATATTACAGACTTAGCCTTTAATTGGCGTTATCATTATTTACGTTTATTTAACCTCATTCAGCTAAAAAAGCATGATAAAAAAAGCTCTCCCCATCATTGTTGGCTTGTTGGTTGTTTCTCAGAGCGCGTATGCCGATGTTTCTTTAAAGCTTAAAGGCATCGATGGCGCACTGGAAGATAACGTGAAAGCGTACCTGTCTTCGATTCCAGAGAAGGATTACTCCACTTCGCTGCGCTTTCAGGCGCGATTGGATCAAAGTATCACCGAAGCGCTTAATGCGCTTGGCTATTATCATGCAAAAATTTCATACTCTATTTCCGAAGGGAATGATGAGCTGATCGTTAACATCCACAAAGGCTTACCAGTTAAGATCAAAGTAATGGATGTCGTGATCAGCGGTGAAGCGAAAGAGGATGAAGAATTTGCGAATCTCATCGCCAAATCGCCTTTAAAAGTTGGGCGGATTTTAAATCAGGGTGAGTATGACAGCCTTAAATCAGGGATTCGTAACCTGGCTTTGCAACGTGGTTACTTCAATGGTGACTTTAAGCTCAACAAGCTGGAAGTGATCCCTGAATTGAATGAAGCCAATGTGCGTTTGCACTACGACAGCGGTATTCGCTATCACTTTGGTCCGGTAGAAATTACGGGAAGCCAGATCTGGGAAAACCGTGTTGAGTCGATGCGACCTTTTGAAATTGGTGAACCTTACCTTGTCTCTGATGTGGGTGAATACAACCAAAACCTCTCTAACACGGATTGGTTCTCCTCCGTGTTTGTTGAGCCTGACTTAAGTAAGCTTGAAGATGGGCGCGAGCTGCCGATTAAAGTCTCGTTAGCGCCTGCTGCGAAAAACCAAATTGAAACCGGTATTGGTTACTCCACCGATACGGGTGTGCGCGGTACTTTAAAATGGAAAAAACCATGGGTAAGTGCGCGCGGCCATAGCTTTAATACGGCGCTTTCTCTCTCCAAACCAGAACAAACCATCACCGCCGGCTACAAAATTCCATTAGACGACGTCTTACGTGAATACTATCAATTGCAATTTGGTCTGAAGCATTTGGACAACCGTGATACTGAGAGTTTGGAATCAAACCTTGCGGTAGAAAGACACTGGTTAACCGACGGTGGTTGGCACAAAACCGTGTACGTTCGTCACTTGTACGAAAACTTCTCGCAAGGTTTGCAAGATGATGGCGTGCAGTTTGTGCTTCCTGGCGCAACCTTTTCGCGTACTCGTGTCCGTGGTGGCAGTATGCCAATGTGGGGCGATAAGCAAAGCGTAACGGTTGAATACGGCGATCCGGCGCTACTGTCTGAAACGCGCGTATTGCGTTTGCTTGGGCGATCTTCGTGGATTCGTGGCATCGGCGAAAACCATCGTGGTTTGTTCCGTCTCGAAGGGGGGGCTAACATCACGGAGGAATTTGAAAAGCTTTCGCCATCGTTGCGTTTCTTTGCTGGTGGTGACAACAACATCCGAGGTTATGGTTATGAATCCATCTCACCTGTCGATGAAAGTGGCGCATTAACGGGTGCGAAATACATCTTAAGCAGCACCTTAGAGTATCAATATCGTGTTTACGGCAACTGGTGGGCCGCAACGTTCTACGATATTGGTGATGCATTTAATGACACACCTGAATGGAAATCTGGTGCTGGGGTTGGTATTCGATGGGCTTCACCTGTGGGACCGGTAAGCTTCGACTTTGCGTGGGGGCTGGATGAAAAGCCAAACAACGAATTCCGCATCCACTTCTCTTTGGGGCCTGAGCTATGATCAAAAAGATATTTAAGTGGACCAAGTGGTTATCACTAAGTTTGATTGGTCTGCTGTTGTTAATCACTATTTTTGTCGCAACGGTACTGTTTACCCATCCGGGATTGAAGTTGGCGATTTGGGGCGCAGAGAAAGCCTTACCTCAACTCAAAGTCGAGAACATTCAAGGTTCGCTATTCCCTCGTTTTGCACTGCAAAATGTCAGCTTTGTTGATGAGTCTTTACATATTGATGCTAAAGTCGAGCGCCTTGCGTTGGCGATTAACTTCCGCTGTTTCTTTGACCCAAAAGTGTGTGTTGATGAACTGGCGCTGCAAGGTGTTAACTTCCAAATGCCAGAATTGCCACCTGCCAGTGAAGAGCCTGAAGAAGAAACACCACCGCTGCGTTCTATCAGCACGCCAGTGCCAATTTTTGTCAATAAAGTCAGCTTTAATGACATCAACGTCAATGTGTTAGGCAATCAGATTGATTGGCAAACGTTTTCGACCGCTTTGTCGATGCAGGGCGATCGTTTGGTGATCGCACCAACCGCATTGAAAGACATCAATGTTGCGCTCGCACCAAGTGAAGCTGAACCTGAAGCGGCTGCCGAGGAGCCGAAAGAAACTGACGCTACGCCGCAAGATATTGTGTTACCAGAAGTATGGATTCCGCTGACGGTGGAAGCGCGACGTCTGGATATTCACAATTTTAAACTGGCAGGTGAAACGCCAGTGATCGTCAATCATCTTGGTTTGGTTGCAAGAGCGGGTGGTGAGCGTGTTGATGTCAAAACGTTAGAGCTCGACATGCCAGAAGTGGAAGGCAAGTTAAGCACACAAGTGACCCTTTCTGCTGATTACCCAATCAAAGCGCAATTGGACGCGTTAGTGAAGCAAGCGGATGCGAAGGGACAAAAACTGTCGCTTTCGGCCTCTGGTTCGGTTGGGGATTTATCGTTAAATGCTACGCTTTCTGAGCTTGTACAAGCGGAGATCAAAGGTGACATCCAACCGCTTAAAACGCAGTTGCCGTTTGATGTATCGATCAAAAATGTTCAAGCGCAATGGCCGCTATTTGGGCAAAGTGATTATCAGGTTTCTGTACCAAGTTTGGCGGCAAAAGGTTCACTTGATGGTTACGAAGTCGCATTAGAAACCAAAGCGTCAGGCAAAGACATTCCCGCCGTTGATGTTGCGCTGAACGGCAAAGGTACGCTGGAGCAAATCGATCTCGAAAGCCTTGTAGTGAAAACTTTGGGGGGCGAACTTTCCGGTAAAGTTATGGCGAATTGGGCGGCGCCAATCAACTGGCAAGCCGACCTGAACCTGAAAAACATTCAACCAGGATTGCAGTGGAAAGAAGCAGAAGGGGATATCAGCGGTAGCCTCTCGACTTCGGGATCGTTAACGGAACAAGGTGGTTGGCAAGTCAGTTTGCCTAAGTTAGACATCGACGGCATTTTGCGAGGTTATCCATTGAATGTCGAAGGGCAACTTGAAGCGTCTGATAAGAATGGCAAAGGTGAAGACATCCAACTTACCACCCAAGGTTTAGCGCTTTCTCATGGCCCGAACCAACTGAGTGCGAAGGGCAAGATCGACAAACAAATCTTGATGGATGTTGAGGTTAACTTCCCTGACTTTGCGAAAAGTGTTCCGGATCTTGCGGGTAAGATGCAAGGTAAAGTAGCGCTACGTGGTAGTTTGAAAGAGCCTGACATCAATCTTGATCTCGCTTTAAATCAGATCAACTGGCAGCAACAGGCGAATGTAGAAACGATCACCTTAAAGGGCGATGTGACGCCTCTGCCAGCACCCAAAGCGAACTTAAGTCTTATTGCGAATAACATTACCTACGACGATATTAAAGTTGATAGCGCGGATCTTGAAGTCTCTGGAGATGAAAAACTGCATCAACTGACGCTTGATGTGGTGTCTGATCTGGTTTCGACCAGTTTGGAAATCGAAGGGACGTTTAAGCAGAAGCCAGAAATGATTTGGGATGGGGCGCTGCGCCGCTTGACGCTGAGCTCGCAACAAGGTCCTTGGTCACTGCAAAAATCGACTGCGGTGAAGGTCAATATCGACAAACAGATCGCGAATGTTCAAGCCCATTGTTGGTTGCAAGCGAAGTCTAGTGTGTGTCTAACCGAAGATATTAGTGTCGGTAAGAGTGGCCAAGCGAAGTTAGCGATCAATGATTTTAATTTCAACCAAATTAAACAATTCCTGCCGCCAGAAACCAAGCTGCAAGGCTCAGTTAATGCACAGGCTTTTGCTAAATGGGCGCCAGAGAAAAAGCCTGAAGTTACCTTGAGTGTCAACATGCCAAAAGGCCAAGTTGAACAAGCACTAGAGCAGCCAATTAAAGTGGGCTGGGACAGTTTCAGCTTTAAAGCGGCATTAGCGAAAGACAAGCTTGATACTGAGTGGTTATTTGATGTGAAAGATAACGGTGACTTGTCTGGTAAGGTTTCTTTACTGAATGTCTCATCTGAGAAGCCAACTATTGACGGTAAGGTTGCGCTTTCTACGTTCCACTTGGACTTCTTGGCTCCGTTGATCGGGGAATACAGCTTGTTCAAGGCGAATATGAATACTGATTTGGCCTTGTCTGGTGATGTCATGCATCCAAAAGTGAATGGTCAGTTCCTTATCGATCAAATGAAACTGCAAGGCGAAGTGACGCCAATTGACATCAACTCCGGACAAGTCGTGATTAACTTTAAAGGTCACCAAGCGGATCTGGATGCTGGGATCATTACGCCTGACGGTAAGCTAGAAATCACCGGTGATGCTGACTGGCGTGACTTGCAAGACTGGCGCACTCGTGCCCGCGTGTTTGCAAAAGAACTAAAAGTTGATATGCCGCCGATGGTCAAAATCAAAGTTGAGCCGGACATGACCATCGATGTCACGCCGCAGTTGGCGAAGGTGGAAGGTAACATCAATCTGCCGTGGGGGCGTATCGTCATTGAGGAACTGCCACCAAGTGCGGTTGGGGTGTCGAGTGATACCGTGATTTTAAACAAGGATTTACAGCCAGTTGATGAAGTGGCGGCTATGCCATTCAACGTCGAAACGGACATCAACATCAAGATTGGTGACGACTTCCAACTTGCGGCGTTTGGCTTGAAGGGCGGCTTGAAAGGTAGCCTTAACGTGACACAAAAAGACAAAGGACCATTCATCGTTGGTGAGGTAAACATCGTTGACGGCTCTTACCGTTCATTTGGTCAAGATTTGGTGATCGAAGAAGGTAAGATTTTAATGAACGGTCCCGCGGATCAACCGTATGTATCGATCAAAGCGATTCGTAACCCTGACAATACTCAAGACGATGTGATCGCAGGTGTGCGTGTGACTGGCCCTGCTTCCGATCCGAGTGTGGAAATTTTCTCGGAGCCTGCGATGCCACAAGCCAACGCGTTGTCTTACCTGCTTCGTGGTCAAGATATTGATGGTGAGTCGGGTGGTAACGCGATGACGACTACATTGATTGGTCTGAGTTTGGCGAAAAGCGGTCGTGTTGTTGGAGAAATCGGTGAAGCCTTTGGCGTACAAGATTTACAGCTTGATACGGCAGGCTCGGGTGATGACTCTCAAGTGACGGTGAGTGGTTACATTTTGCCAGGTCTACAGGTTAAGTATGGTGTTGGCATCTTCAACTCGCTGGGTGAGTTCACGGTGCGTTACCGATTGATGCAAGACCTGTATTTAGAGGCGGTATCTGGTGTAGATAGCGCAGTTGACCTACTCTATCAATTTGAATTTGATTAGGGCGCACGTCCTAACCACACAGAACTCATAGCTAAGGAGTGGTTATGCAGCATTTGATTTTTGTCTACGGGACGTTACGTAAGGGAGAGTACAACCATCATTATTTGAGCTCGGCTCAATTTCTTGGTTTACATGAAACGGACGCCCAATTTTCGCTCTACGATGTAGGCTCGTACCCAGCGCTGTCAGAAGGGCAGCGCTCAATCCAAGGCGAAGTTTATCTGATTGATGATGATACTTTGGTGGCGCTCGATAAGCTTGAAGACGTACCTGTCGAATATCGTAGAGAGAGCATTGCAACGCCATTTGGCCAAGCGTGGATTTACTTGTATCAAGACACGGAGCAGCTTACGGAAGAAATAGCGTCTGGCGATTGGTGTCAAAGGGTGTGAACTATACTTAAGTAACCATCGTAAGAACGTTGTCGAGATTTAAAAACGTTTCTAAACACGTTAGAAAACGACAAGTCAGAAAAGTAAGGAGTGATGATGAGAGTGTTAATAATTGGCGCGATGATGATGCTTCTGTCTGCTTGTGCGCAAACCACCTTACCAGCTTCAACCAGTGTGACAGATTGGCAAGCATTCGGGAAACAGTCTGCCTTAGATGGATTACGAGAGTTGTCACAAGAGCGGATAGCTAAGTTGGATGGCACTAACCACGCAACGCCAGAACTGATCATGGCCTACCAAAACGGTTATCAAGAAGGCAAGCAAGAGTATTGTGAGCAAAGTGCCTATATGCTGGGTGTGGTTGGACGACCGTATTTCGGAATCTGCGATGACGTTGACCCGTTCTTCCAACACGATTATGACGCTGGTCGTATGTCCTCCGCGGGAGCTCCTATCTAAGGCAGCGTTTAGGTTATAAAGCAAAAGAGCTGCACTTTGCAGCTCTTTTTGTATTCGGGGTTGGCGTTTACGCTTATTTGTTTTGCGCACGCTCGTAAGATTGTAGAATCTCTGCTTTTGCCGCTTCTACATCTGCCCAGCCATCAACTTTCACCCACTTTCCTGATTCCAACTCTTTGTAGCGCTCAAAGAAATGCGTGATTTGCGCTTTTAGCAACTCAGGAATGTCGCCCACATCTTGAATGTGTTCATACTCTTTAGAGATTTTAGAGTGCGGTACGGCAACGACTTTGGCATCTTCGCCCGATTCATCTGTCATCTTCAAAACGCCAACAGGTCGGCAGCGAATAACAGAACCAGGCATGAGTGGGTATGGCGTTGGGACAAGGACATCTACTGGATCACCATCAAGCGAAAGAGTGTTGTTCACGTAACCGTAGTTACATGGGTAAAACATTGGCGCAGACATGAAACGGTCGACAAATACAGCACCAGAGTCTTTATCTACTTCGTATTTGATAGGGTCTGCATTGGCAGGGATTTCGATAACGACGTAAATATCTTCAGGTAGCGATTTACCTGCTGGTACATGGTTTAGGCTCATTTGAATATTCCTTTTCATTGAGGATGAGTAGCCAGAAGATCGCCCTCATCTATGATTAATTCGCATTTCACTTTAGCGACAAAAACGCGGCAGGTAAACACCTGCCGCGTTGGACAAAGGTCTGAGATTATTCTTCGTCACGGTGCAGTTCAAGGAACTCTTCAACTTTGCGAACCATGTTCTTCGAACCCACAAAGAAAGGTACACGCTGGTGTAGCTCAGTCGGTTTGATGTCCATGATGCGATTCACGCCATCTGATGCAATGCCGCCCGCTTGTTCGATGAGAAATGCCATTGGGTTGCATTCGTAAAGCAGGCGAAGTTTGCCTTGTGGGTGACTTTGCGTACTTGGGTAAAGGTAGATGCCACCTTTAAGCAGGTTGCGATGGAAATCCGCCACCAAAGAACCAATGTAGCGAGAGGTGTATGGACGACCGTCTTCAGGCACATTCTCTTGGCAGTATTTGATGTACTTTTTCACACCTTGTGGGAAACGAATGTAGTTACCTTCGTTGATGGAGTAGATCTTACCATCTTCAGGAATCATCATGTTTTCATGAGACAGGCAGAAGCTGCCGATGGATGGGTCGTAAGTAAAGCCGTTTACGCCGTTACCTGTGGTGTACACCAACATAGTTGATGAACCGTAAATTACGTAACCTGCTGCAACTTGCTTATGACCTGGCTGAAGGAAATCTTCTTCTGTCGCGGGTGTGCCAATAGGCGAAACACGGCGATAAATAGAGAAGATGGTACCGACAGACACGTTTACGTCGATATTCGAAGAACCATCAAGTGGGTCCATCAATACAACATACTTTGCGTTTTGGTTAAGTTCTTTGTTGAACGCAACCGCTTCATCTTCTTCTTCACTGGCAACGCCACAAACTTGGTCACGAGCTTCAAGCGCCGCTTTAAATTTGTCGTTCGCGTACACGTCTAGCTTTTGCTGTGCTTCGCCTTGGACATTTTCCGTGCCGACAGCGCCAGTGATATCACCAAGACCTGCTGCGTTGATTTCACGGTTAACGATTTTTGCAGCTAAACGAATGGATGCTAAAAGAGATGAGAGATCACCGCTAGCGTGGGGGAAATCCGCTTGTTTTTCAACAATGAATTCGCCTAGGGTGCGCATTCCTGACATGGTTAATCCTTACATTTACATTTCATTGGGGGTGTTGCGCTACGGGCATCTCTTTATGGATGTTAAACGTTTGCGCTAGATGTAATTTTAAGTCGTGGATCTTTTTAATGGTAATGAAGTAACTGTCTGAGATCTCAATTTATTTGTCTGCTCAAATCAGGGATTCATTCGCAGGTCAGAGCGCTGTACAGTCTCTGTTCAACCTTGTCATATTTGTGAAAGGGACTGCAAGAAGAAGGCTAAAGTCACTCGCTTTTCTGGTCGTTATCGCGATAATGAAGGCATCAAAGAACGCATTACAAGGTTTAGTTTATGCACATTCATATCTTGGGTATCTGTGGCACGTTTATGGGCGGCGCAGCAATTTTAGCGCGTCAATTAGGGCATAAAGTGACGGGTTCTGATGCCAATGTTTACCCACCGATGAGCACATTGCTAGAGTCTCAAGGTATTGAAATTATTGAAGGCTTCGACCCATCTCAACTCGATCCTCAACCTGACCTTGTGGTGATTGGTAACGCGATGAGCCGTGGCAATCCGTGTGTTGAGCATGTACTTAATAGCAACATGCGTTACACCTCAGGACCACAATGGCTGAACGAATTTTTACTGCATGACCGTTGGGTGTTGGCTGTTTCCGGTACACACGGCAAAACGACCACTTCGAGCATGCTGGCGTGGATACTCGAAGACTGTGGTTACCAACCTGGTTTCCTCGTTGGTGGCGTGTTGGGTAACTTCGGTGTGTCGGCTCGTTTGGGCGAAAGCATGTTTTTTGTTGTTGAAGCGGACGAATATGACAGTGCTTTTTTCGATAAGCGTTCTAAGTTTGTGCATTACCATCCTCGCACTTTAATCATGAACAACCTTGAGTTCGATCATGCTGATATTTTCGATGATCTAGAAGCGATCAAGCGCCAATTCCATCATTTAGTGCGAACGGTACCGGGCAATGGTTTGATCTTAGCTCCGAAGCAGGATCAAGCTTTGGCGGATGTATTAGAGCGTGGCTGCTGGACGGAAAAACAGTTCTCTGGTGAGGATGGTGACTGGCAAGCGCACAAATTAGTGCTTGATGGCTCAAAATTTGAAGTTGCTTTGCAAGGCGAGAAGGTCGGTACCGTCGAATGGGATTTGGTGGGTGACCACAATGTGGATAATGCACTGATGGCGATCGCTGCCGCACGACACGTTGGCGTAACGCCAGAACTTGCTTGTCAGGCGTTGGGGCGTTTTATCAACACTAAGCGTCGTTTAGAGCTCAAAGGTGAAGAACAAGGCATCACGGTTTACGATGATTTCGCGCATCACCCTACGGCAATTGAACTGACACTGGGCGGTTTGCGTAACAAAGTGGGTGAAAAACGTATCCTTGCTGTATTGGAGCCTCGCTCTGCCACCATGAAGCGTGGTGTTCATAAGAATACACTCGCGGATTCGCTACACAGCGCAGATGAAGTGTTCTTATTCCAGCCAGACAATATCGAATGGTCGGTGCAAGACATTGCTGATCAATGCAAGCAGCCAGCGTTTGTCGATGCCGATATAGATAACTTTGTGGCTAAAATTGTCGAACGTGCTCAGCCTGGAGACCAAATTCTGGTAATGAGTAACGGTGGCTTTGGTGGTATTCACGGAAAACTTCTTGAGCAGTTAAAACTAAAAGCCTGATTGATATGCACAACAAAATACAACCCTCTCAGAAAAAAGCCATCACGTTGGCATTAACGGGTGCCTCTGGTGCTCCTTATGGCCTTCGTCTTTTAGAATGTTTGGTCGCGGCGGATTATCATGTCTACGTTCTGATTTCTTCGGCGGCTCGCGTTGTGATGGCAACCGAACACAACCTTAAGCTGCCAAGTGGGCCAGACGCCGCAAAGCAAGCGCTGGTGGAACATCTCAACTGTGATCCAAATAACATCACTGTTTGTGGTAAAGATGACTGGTTCTCACCGGTAGCGTCTGGCTCAGCGGCACCAAAGCAAATGGTGGTTTGCCCATGTTCAGCAGGAAGTGTTGCGGCGATCGCGCATGGTATGTCGGACAACTTGATCGAACGGGCGGCTGATGTGGTAATGAAAGAACGCGGGCAACTGTTGCTCGTGGTTCGTGAAACGCCATTTTCAACGCTACATCTGGAGAACATGCACAAGCTATCGCAAATGGGCGTCACCATCATGCCAGCGGCTCCGGGCTTCTACCATCAGCCAAAGAGCATTGAAGACTTAGTGGATTTTATGGTGGCGAGAATTCTCGACCACTTAGGTATTGAGCAAGGTTTAGTGCCTCGTTGGGGCTATGACCAGCGCTCGTGAGCTGATTGTGTAACCACTCAAATACCTTTACAATCCATCCAACTCATCGGGGAGCAAACCCATTTTGCATTGAGTCAATCAATGCATTTGGGCGCTGAGACCTAAGTGCTTACTAGGGACCCGTATTACCTGAACCAGATAATGCTGGCGTAGGAATTGAGTCTGGATATTGGAAATCCTTAATAGCCGCCTCAAACCCTGTGCCGCTCAACTTATTTCTCTGAAATACTCATGGAGAGCGAGCAGTGAAAACCACTCTAAATCTGATTGCCCTAGCTGCAATCACTTCTACTTCAGCGTTTGCCGCTGAAAACACATTAACTATCTATACCTACGACTCTTTTGCTGCAGATTGGGGGCCGGGTCCTAAAATCGAGCAAGCTTTTGAAGCAAAATGTGGCTGTGACGTTAACTTCGTAGCGTTGGACGATGGTGTGTCGATCCTGAATCGTCTTCGTCTTGAAGGCGGTAATAGCAAAGCCGACATCGTGTTAGGTTTGGATAACAACCTGATGGCTGAAGCGAAGAAAACCGGTCTGCTTACCGAACACAATGTGGATACGGCCAACACAGTGTTACCAGACGGTTGGAGCGATACGACGTTTGTACCGTACGATTACGGCTACTTCGCGTTTGTGTACAACAAAGAGAAACTGGCTAATCCGCCGAAAAGCATGAAAGAGCTGGTGGAAACGCGCGACGATTTGAAAGTGATTTATCAAGATCCGCGTACGTCAACGCCAGGCCAAGGCTTGATGCTGTGGATGAAATCCATTTATGGCGACGATGTGACGCAAGCGTGGCAGAAGCTAGCAAGCAAAACCGTAACGGTCACGAAAGGTTGGTCAGAAGCGTATTCCATGTTCCTTAACGGCGAGTCGGACTTGGTACTTTCTTACACCACGTCACCTGCGTACCACTTAATTGCGGAAAACGATTCAAAGTTTGCGACGGCGAATTTTGCTGAAGGCCACTACATGCAAGTTGAAGTAGCTGCCAAAGTGAAAGGGTCAAAAAATTCAGAACTTGCTGATCAGTTTATGAATTTCATTTTAAGTGATGAGTTCCAATCAGCGATGCCAACGGGCAATTGGATGTACCCAGTTACTGACGTTGAGTTACCTAAAGGTTTTGAAACCTTGAGCGTTCCAAGCAAGTCGTTGAGCTTTAGTGCTGATGAAGTGGCAAAAATGCGTAAGTCTTGGATTCGCGAATGGCAAAGTGCACTGACGTTTTAGCTGACGTTTCCACCCTCATCTGAATGAGATAGGTTTTACCTTTGAATTCTGTTCCAAAAATAGGTTTAGGGGTCGCGATGATCATCGCGACCTTTGTTATTTCTGCCCTAGGTGCTTTGATTGTTCAAGCCCCTTCACTTGATGTGTCTGTGGTATGGGACGACCCGTATTATCAACATGTCACCAAGTTCAGCTTTTACCAAGCTTTTCTTTCCACATTGCTCAGTGTTGGTTTTGCCATTCCAGTTGCGCACGCGCTTTCGCGTCGCCAATTTTTGGGTAAATCATTACTGCTTAAGCTATTTGCATCGACACTGGTTTTGCCGGTTTTGGTTGGTGTTTTTGGGCTATTAGCGATTTATGGCAATAGCGGTTTGTTAGCGCAATGGCTGCAAGGTTTCGACACCAAACTTCCATTTTCTATTTATGGTTTGAATGGCATCTTACTTGCCCATGTGTTCTTTAATTTACCTTACGCGGCACGCTTGCTGCTGCAAGCCTTGGAGTCTATCCCTGCTGAGCAACACAAGCTGTGTGCGCATCTTGGTATGAGCCATTGGGATAAGTTTCGCTGGGTGGAATGGCCGCGTTTAAGGCAGCAACTTCCTCACGTTTGTGGCTTGGTATTTATGTTGTGCTTCACCAGTTTTGCCACTGTGATGGCGCTGGGTGGCGGGCCAAAATCCACCACTATTGAGCTAGCCATCTATCAAGCGATTAAGTTTGATTTTGATTTGCAAGCTGGTGCGTTATTGGCGCTGTGGCAGATGCTGTTGTGTGGACTACTTGCGATTGGAGTACAGAAGTTAACAAAGCCTGTTGCTATCAGTGCTGGCAGCACATCGGTACAGCAATTTTTAACGAAGGATCATGGGTGGTCAAAAGCTTGGGATAGCTTTTGGATCATAGGTGCCTTTTTACTGGTGATACCGCCGTTACTGATGGTGTTACTGAGTGGTATCAACCAACAAGTTTGGACGGTGTTAACCGATGAACGTTTTTGGTCTGCGTTATCTAACTCGCTCAAAGTTGCAGGGTTAGCCAGTGCGCTTGCGGTCGCTGCGGGAGTGTCTATATTGTTGACCAGTCGCCGTTGGCGTTTGCAGTATAAAAACACGCGAGCTGATCAGATAGAGTTAATCGGTACCATTATTCTAGTGACGCCGGGGCTGGTGATTAGCACTGGCCTATTCTTACTACTGCGATCATTTACCGATGTTTTTAGCTTGGCGTTTTTTGTCGTGATTTTGGTGAATGGTTTGATGGCTTTGCCTTACGTGATCAAAACGCTAGCGCAACCGATGCTGCACATTGAGCAACAGTATCAGTATGTCTGTGCCAGCTTAGGCATGCGTGGCTGGCAACGATTTAAAGTGGTGGAGTGGCAGGCGCTGCGCAAGCCGTTTGCACATGCGTTTGCGATCAGCTTTATGTTTGCAATAGGGGATTTAAGCGCGATAGCGCTGTTTGGTGGACAAGAATTTCGTACCTTACCTCTGTATTTGTTCCAGTTGCTTGGCAGTTATCAGATGGACGCCGCTGCAGTGGTGTCCGTGACGTTATTGTTGTTGAGTGTGGGCTGTTTTGCCTTGATTGAGAAAGTATTGAAAACGAAGGAGAAAGCATAATGCTAGTGTTGGATGATGTGCAGTACACCTACCAACGTGAACTGTTTCGTTTTGAGTTGAGCATTGGACGTGGTCAGATTGTATCGCTGATGGGACCAAGTGGGGCTGGAAAATCGACGTTGCTGGCGTTGGTGGCTGGGTTTATCCATCCTGACCAAGGTGACATTCGGGTTGATCGTGAGTCGATTGTGCACAAAGAGCCTTATCAGCGTCCTTTCTCCATGCTGTTCCAAGAGCATAACTTGTTTTCTCACTTGTCGGTGCGTGACAACATTGGCTTAGGTTTACACCCAGGGCTAAAGCTTACGGTAGACCAAAAACGTCAGGTTGAACAAGCGGCGCAGCAAGTTGGCGTTGCAGAGTACCTCGACCGTTTGCCTGAGCACCTTTCTGGAGGGCAGCGTCAACGTGTTGCCTTGGCGCGTTGTTTTGTTCAGCCTCATCCCATGTGGCTGTTGGATGAGCCTTTCTCGGCACTTGATCCGGTGTTGCGTGAAGAGATGCTGAGCTTGGTAAAAAAACTGGCTGCGGAGCGGGGAATTACCGTGTTGATGGTTACGCATCATCTTAGTGATGCCAAAGCGATTGCGAGTCACTTTGTCTTTGTTGCTAACGGAAAAGTAGAAGCGGTGGGTGAGATTGATGCCCTGACTGCCGAACATCCCAGCAAGACCTTACAGGCCTTCGTTTGCGCCGCCGGATAATGATGAGAGATACAAAAAAGGTTGATGCGAGCATCAACCTTTTTTCTTTTCTTGAGTGGTCGTAAGCTTAACCTTGCGGCTTCACTACCATCACGTTGATTGGAGAATACTCCACAACTTTACTTGCAACCGAACCAAGCATCACTTTGTTAATTTTCGAACGCTTGTGACTTGGCATGATAATAAGGTCTGCGCCCAAACGTTCGGCGTAATCAAGAATTGTTGCGTAAGCTTTGCCTTCGGCAACGTGCACTTTGTAAATCACTTCATCATCAATGTGCTCGCTGGCAAATGCTTTTAGCTGCTGCTTCACATCTTGCTTCATTTTCGCCGCTGCGTCTTTTGGGAAGTAAGTTGCGACCATCGACATGTGAATACCTGGCAAAACAGTGAGCAGGTGGATTTCTGCGTTTGCTTGTTTTGCTTGCCACACCGCCAGTTCAACCGCTCGGTCTGAGAAGCCTTGGTCATTTAGATCAACCGGAACAAGAATTTGTTTATACATTCAATGTCTCTCACTAAGGCCCCAGATGCGGGGCCAAATCGGTTATGCGCTCAGTTGTTCCTTGCGAGCACGACGTTTTTGGTTCATGGCAAGTACCAGCAGAAGAATCAAGCAAGGTACAAATACCCATTCTTTCATTGGACGATCTGCGTCTTGAACGACCCATTTGATTTCCCAATCAAAGTCGATACCAGATGACTCCGCAGGGCTACCAAATTCAACCATGTCGACGACCATTTTGCCGTCGTTCTCAGTCAGCATCAGACCCATTGAAGAGATACGCTCTTCAGCCGTCGTTGCTCTGTCTTCGAATGGCAGACGTACCGTTTTCTCGACGTATTCGCCTTCGAGGTTTTGTCCGGCAACACGTAACTCAATGGATTCTCCTACATTTAGGTTTTCCGTGATTTGAGCTATCTCAACCCCAGGAGAAAGAACTTTCGCTGGGTATAACATGTCCCACCAAAAACCAGGTCGGAAGAATGAGAAAGTTAATACTAATAATAGGACGGTTTCCCACCACTTGTTACGAGTCAGCCACCATCCCTGCGTAGCGGCAGAGAAGATCAGCATCGCAATGATGGAAGAGATTACCGTGAGTGCTAAATGCCACCAAGAATCGATACCCATCAACAATAATTGGGTATTGAAAACAAACATGAATGGCAGAATGGCGGTTCGAATATCGTAGGTAAAGCCTTGGATACCGGTACGAATTGGATCGGACTTCGCGATTGCTGCAGCGGCAAAGGCAGCCAGACCGACCGGTGGTGTATCATCGGCAAGAATACCGAAATAGAACACGAACAAGTGCACCGCAATCAGTGGAATGATAAGACCGTGCGCTGCGCCGAGCGTTACGATAACTGGCGCCATTAGCGTTGATACTACAATGTAGTTTGCTGTGGTAGGCAGGCCCATACCGAGAATCAGACTGATAACCGCAGTAAACAGCAGCATTAGGATGACACTACCGCCAGAGATAAACTCAACAAAGTCCGTCATCACCAAGCCGATACCAGTTAGTGTCACAACGCCAACAACCGTACCTGCCGCCGCTGTTGCGACACCGATACCGATCATGTTGCGAGCACCAGCCACCAAGCTTTCAGCGAGATCGACAAAACCCTCTTTGGTTTGCTGTACTAGGTCGCCTTCTTTCGCAAGTAACGCCATCAGAGGGCGTTGTGTTAGCAAAATGAAGACCATAAAGACGGTTGCCCAAAACGCTGATAAGCCAGGTGAGAAGCGCTCTACTGTTAAACACCAAACCAGTACCACGATAGGTAGCAGGTAGTGTAAGCCAGACTTCACTGTAGGACCCGGATCTGGCACTTCAGTCAGCTCCGCATCAATCTCAATTGCGCCATCTTTCATGTGGTTCGCAGAAATTTTTACGAGACCGACGTAGGCGATGAGTAGCGCGATCGTTACTATCGTAGTCGCTGCGTCGCCAAAGACATCTTTCGTCCAACCTACACCGTAGTACACCAAAGCGCTGATTACACAAAGACCTAAAATGGTAGCCGTGAATGAAAGTAGGCTTTGCAGTAACGTTGGATTATGACGACGAGGTAAGCCAGTCATGCCCGCTTTGCATGCTTCAAGGTGAACGATGTAAATCAACGCAATGTAGGAAATCAGCGCTGGAAGTAATGCCGCTTTGATAACCTCTACGTAAGAAATCCCAACGTATTCCACCATCAAAAACGCTGCCGCACCCATGATTGGCGGGGTGAGCTGACCATTGGTTGACGCTGCCACTTCAACTGCACCCGCTTTTGTGCCCGGGAAGCCGACTCGTTTCATCAATGGAATGGTAAAAGTACCCGTGGTTACGACGTTTGCGATCGATGATCCTGAAACCAGACCCGATAGACCAGATGCGACAACCGCGGCTTTAGCTGGGCCGCCTTTCATATGACCAAGTAGAGAAAATGCGACTTTAATGAAGTAAGCACCTGCACCCGCACGCTCTAGCATCGCGCCAAACAGTACAAACAAGAATACGAAAGAAGTGGATACACCTAACGCAACACCAAATACCCCTTCGGTGGTTAGCCACAGATGCGACATCGCTTTACCTAAGCTTGCGCCTTTGTGGGCTATGACATCTGGCATGTATGGGCCAGCAAATGTGTAAGTCAGGAACACGGCGGCCACAACCATTAACGGAGGCCCTAATGCACGACGAGTCGCTTCAAGTAGCAATATCATGCCAACGACCGCAACCACAATATCTGCAGTGGTGGGAGCGCCGGAACGTCCTGCGAGTTCGGTGTAGAAAAGGTAGATATAGGCAGCCGAAAAGCTACCCGCTAACGCGAGAATCCAATCCACAAGAGGAATGTGATCACGCGGAGAGTTCTTCATTGCTGGATAAGCAGTGAAGGCCAAAAATATCGCGAAAGTGAGGTGAATCGCTCGCGCTTCAGTGTCATTCAGCACGCCAAAATTGAAAATAAATGGTAGCGGGGAGGCGTACCATAATTGAAATAGTGACCAACACAGAGGGACTAACCAAAGGATTCGTCCTTGCACTCCCGAAGGGTTACGTGCGCCCGTGTCTGCTTGAGCCACCATTTCTTGCACATCTTGAGACGGAGTCTTATTCGTCGCCATGTACTTTTTCCTTATTATTGATGGTCCTGTCCGTTCTTCTATCGAGAACCACACTTCGCCTTTATCAGTGTAGTGAATGGAGCGAAGTTTGCTTTCGAGTATTCCGCTGCCGAATCACAAAGCAAGAGTACCGAGTGCTTTGTTGGCGGCGTTAAAGTGTTTTCTTGGGTATTGAGTGCGCAGTTCTAAGAAAAACTGGCAAATGAACAAAGCATGCTGGTTCAACGTGCTACAACCAGCATACTCAATCAGGCAGAAAACCATCTTTTTCTGCCTGAGATTGAAATAAGTGAGTGCTTACTTAATTAGACCCACTTCTTTGTAGTATTTTTCTGCACCAGGGTGAAGAGGGATAGAAATACCTGCTTTCACCATGTCTTCTTTTTTCAGGTTAGCAAAAGCTGGATGCAGACGTTTGAAGGTGTCGAAGTTCTCGAACACGGCTTTAGCAACGTTGTATGCAACTTCATCAGAAACATCAGATGTTGTTACCATTGTTGCCGCAACACCAAAGCTCTTCACGTCTTTATCTGTACCACGGTACATACCAGCCGGCACTGTGCTGAATGCGTAGTACGGGTTATCTGCGACGATCTTGTCGATCTTAGGACCAGTTGCAGGCACTAGCTTCGCATCACATGATGTTGTTGCTTCTTTGATTGAACCGTTTGGATGGCCAACCATGTAGATGAACGCATCAATTTTGTTGTCACAAAGGGCTTGAGAACGCTCTGAGCCTTTTAGCTCTGAAGCAAGTTTGAAGCTGTCATTTGTCCAGCCCATTGCATCCATTACTACGCCCATTGTCGCGCGGTCACCAGAACCTGGGTTACCGATGTTGACACGCTTACCAGCTAGGTCTTGAACGTTTTCGATGCCAGAGTCAGCACGTGCGATGATGTTGAAAGGTTCAGTATGAAGAGAGAACATTGCACGCAGTTTTTTGTACGGGCCTTGTTCCGCAAACTTGCTCGTACCGTTGTAGCCGTGGTACTGCCAATCCGATTGCACGATACCAAAATCTAATTCGCCTGCACGGATAGTGTTAACGTTGTAAATTGAGCCACCAGTTGATTCTACTGAACAACGGATGTTGTGGTCTTTACGACCTTTATTTACCAACTTACAGATAGCACCACCAGTAGGGTAGTAAACACCAGTTACAGAGCCAGTACCGATAGTAATAAACTCTTGAGCGTTAACTGCGCCTGCGCCCATTACAGCTGCAGCGATAGCGCCTACTTTGAGAAGTTTGTTAAATGCCATGAATTTCCCTTCCTTATATTCATTATTTACCCGGAAATAACCATAAATCACTTCTGGAGTTTCCTATTTGGAAACGGCATCTTTTCCAATCCAATTGTTTGAAAAAGCGAGCAAATCATAACAAAAAATTGGCAGAAAATTATCCGAATGTTAAATGTTATAGCGAATAAGTCTAAAGCTTGCGACAGGGTATGGTGATTGATCTTTGATTTAATTCTTTTTATAACAGTTAGTTAGGTGTGAATAAGGCAAGATGGTGAAAAAGATCAATTGCGTGATATTAATCACAAAAGTGGTGAGTGAAAAGTAGTCGCATGAAGCAATTTGTTTACATAAATAATGGGCTACAAAATAGTACTTCTTTCATAGCCCACAAAGAGTTACTTAAACCAATGTTCGTCGGTCTCAGCCTGTGTACTCGAATAGCTCACATACAGACTTGAACAATTGTTCAGTTGATACTGGCATTGTAGGGGTAATAAAAATGGTATCGTCACCCGCTACTACGCCAAGAATACCCTCGGATTTACCTAACGAGTCGAGTAGGCGAGCAATAAGCTGTGCTGCGCCAGGACCTGTGTGAATGACAACCAATGCCGCATTGTGATCGATGTCTAAAACCAGTTCACGTAGAGAGCTGCTTACTGTTGGTACGCCCAGCTCAGCCGGTAGGCAGTACACCATTTCCATTTTTGCGTTACGAGTACGAACAGCACCAAACTTGGTCAGCATACGTGAAACTTTAGATTGGTTAATGCTTTCAAAGCCTTGCTGCTTGAGTGCGTCAACAATTTCACCCTGTGAGCCAAAGCTCTCTTCTTTTAGCAGGGCTTTAAAGGCGCGGACTAGGTTATCTTGTTTCTCTGAATTGCGCATAGTCATTATGATTCTCTTAGTACGTGTCAGCAATTTTGCATATTCTCGCATATATATTCATGCAGTGCCAAAAAGTCCCGGCATTCTGTTAGTTGCATCACTGTAAACCATAAACAGAACAGGATTCTTTAAGATTATTCAACCAGTCTCGTTTTGTCCTATTGAATTTCTTGTCATTTCAACAGAATAAAAGAATAATCCAACCTTCATTTGTAGCACGACAACAGCGAGTTGCGCGAGGTCGCAAAGCTGGCGTTAATTGATTGTAATCAAGTTGTGATTCCGATAGCTTATTTCAGTTGGTTACAAACTACCCTACGAATACGTTTATAAGAGAAATACTCTCAAGGAGAACTACATGAAAGTAGCCGTTATTGGTGCCGCTGGTGGCATCGGTCAAGCCCTTGCCCTTCTGCTTAAGAACCGTCTTCCTGCTGGTTCTGATTTAGCCCTATACGATATTGCTCCAGTTACGCCTGGCGTAGCAGCAGATCTTAGCCACATCCCTACACCAGTATCGATCAAAGGTTACGCTGGTGAAGATCCAACTCCTGCGCTAGAAGGTGCAGATGTAGTTCTTATCTCTGCGGGTGTTGCTCGTAAGCCGGGCATGGATCGTGCGGATCTGTTCAATGTAAACGCTGGTATTGTGAAATCACTCGCTGAAAAGATTGCGGTTGTTTGTCCTAAAGCATGTGTAGGTATCATCACTAACCCAGTGAACACAACAGTGCCAATCGCTGCTGAAGTTCTGAAGAAAGCGGGCGTTTACGACAAGCGTCGCCTATTCGGTATTACCACACTAGACGTGATCCGTTCAGAAACGTTTGTTGCTGAGCTAAAAGGCAAAGATCCTAGCGATATCCGTGTACCAGTTATCGGTGGTCACTCTGGCGTGACAATTCTTCCTCTTCTTTCTCAAGTAGAAGGTGTGGAGTTTACAGCTGAAGAAGTAGAAGCTCTGACTAAGCGTATTCAAAACGCAGGCACAGAAGTTGTTGAAGCAAAAGCGGGTGGCGGTAGTGCGACACTTTCTATGGGCCAAGCGGCTTGTCGTTTCGGTCTAGCACTTGTAAGAGCTCTTCAAGGTGAAGAAGGCGTTGTTGAGTGTGCTTACGTTGAAGGTGACAGCGAGCACGCACCTTACTTTGCACAACCTGTGAAGCTGGGCAAAGAAGGCGTAGAAGAAGTACTAAGCTACGGCGAATTGAGCGACTTCGAAAAAGCGGCACTAGATGGAATGCTAGAAACGCTAAATGGCGACATCAACATTGGTGTTGAATTCGCTAAATAATCTCTATAACGCGAATTAAGAAGAAAGCCGAGCTTAGGATCGGCTTTTTTGATCTTTTTGCTCTGAATTACGTATCACAAGCGAACCAAAACAACATTGTTAAGGAGAAGATGATGGAAGCAAGTCGAATCCGAAAAGGCATGGTTGTTGAGTGCCAAGAAGGCGTCGGTACGATTTTGGTTGTCGACCGTGAAGCAGAGACCGTTTTGTTATCCAAGCAAGGCTCAGATCAACAGATAGCAGTGAGTTTTGATGAGATAGAGGACGATCCACAGCTGCACGGTGGAAGCGAACGATACTATTAGTCAGAGTCGTTGAAATTGTCTAGAGCTGAGACGAAAAAGGAAGAGCGAAATGCTCTTCCTTTTGTGTTTCTTGCTAAAGGGTCTGATGGTGCTAGCGGGTGCGTTTTACCGCAACATGAGCCAGCGTGATAAGCGCTTCTTTGTATTCTGATTCTGGTAGTACTTCCAGTTCAGCGATCGCCTTATCTGCTTCTTCTAACGCTTTCTGCGTAGTGTATTCTAACGAACCAGCCTCTTTCATAACGGTTAGGATTTCATCTAAGCGTTCCATGCCATTGGCTTTTTCAATCGCTTCGCGAATCATCAGCGCATTTTCTGGCGTCGTATTACGCATTGCATGCAACAGAGGCAGAGTCGGTTTTCCTTCAGCCAAATCATCACCAACGTTTTTGCCCATGTCTTCGCCATCGGATGTGTAGTCCATCACATCATCAATAAGCTGGAATGCAGTGCCTAGGTATTTACCATAATTCTGCAGAGCCAATTCAACGTGCTCTGGAGCATCATTTAAGATCGCGCCAATTTGCGTTGCAGACTCGAACAAGCGTGCAGTCTTTGAGTAGATGACTTGCATGTAGCTTTCTTCGGTCGTGTCAGGATCGTTACAGTTCATCAACTGTTGAACTTCACCTTCGGCGATCACATTTACTGCATTACTCATTAGTTGAAGGATCTTCATGGATCCTAGCTCAGTCATCATCTGAAATGAGCGAGTGTAAATAAAGTCCCCAACAAGTACGCTCGCGGCATTACCAAACGCAGCATTCGCTGTCGCTTTTCCACGGCGCATGTCTGATTCGTCCACGACATCATCGTGCAGCAAAGTCGCTGTGTGGATGAACTCGATAAACGCCGCTGCCATCGTATGGCCAGTGCCTTGGTACCCCAATGCACGTGCTGACAATATTGCCAGTAACGGTCGTAGACGTTTGCCTCCACCACTCACGATATAGAAACCGAGCTGGTTGATTAAAGAGACATCAGAATTTAGTTGGGCTTGAATTGTTTCATTCACTTTTGCCATGTCATCGGCAGTAAGCGCTTGGATAGTTTTAAAATCCATCGTATATCCGGCTGAAGTTAGACCCTGCAAGGCTTATTCGATTTATATAATTGTCGAATAATACACTAAAAAACGTTGATTAATACATTACTAAAGGGCATGATTGCCGCACTTTTCTTTGGCGATTAGCTTTTCGCCAATTTTTTCAAAATATGGCTTGTCATAGGGGCATCTCTTCTGTAGAATCTGCGCCCTATTGATGATTAGTTTAGCGCACACCCTCATGAAAAGGCTGTGCGGAAAAAGCGGAGTAAAATATGTACGCTGTTTTCCAATCTGGTGGTAAACAACACCGTGTAAGCGAAGGTCAAACTCTTCGTTTAGAGAAATTAGACGTTGAAACTGGTGCAACTGTAGAATTTGATAAAGTTCTTCTTGTTGCTAACGGCGAAGACATCAAAGTTGGTGCTCCTCTTGTAGAGGGCGGCAAAATTGTTGCTGAAGTTGTACAACACGGTCGTGGCGATAAAGTTAAAATCGTTAAGTTCCGTCGTCGTAAGCACTCTCGTAAGCAACAGGGTCACCGTCAGTGGTTCACTGAAGTGAAGATCACTGGTATCAACGCTTAATCTATTAGGAGAGTTTAACAATGGCACACAAAAAAGCTGGTGGTTCTACTCGTAACGGCCGCGATTCAGAAAGCAAACGTCTAGGTGTTAAGCGTTTCGGTGGTGAATCTGTACTTGCAGGTAACATCATCGTTCGTCAACGTGGTACTAAGTTCCACGCTGGTAACAACGTAGGTATCGGTAAAGACCACACTCTATTCGCTCTTACTGAAGGTAAAGTGAAGTTCGAAGTGAAAGGTCCTAAGAACCGTAAGTTTGTAAGCATCGAAGCTGAGTAATTAGGTTTTTACCAAGTTACTTAATAGCTTTAAGCTGAATTCAAAAGCCCTGCCGAATCGGCGGGGTTTTTTATTTATGGCAGTCGACATATCGAAGTTTCTCGTGAGAATCCGAGGCGATTTGAATCTGGGAGCTTAGATCTGTCATCTGCTAAAATTGTCGGATGACACAGTAGATTTAATCCACGCACGAAGTAGTCGGAGTAAAAGATGAAGTTCGTAGATGAAGCGGTAGTAAAAGTTCAGGCTGGTGATGGCGGTAGCGGCGTTGTCAGTTTCTGGCGTGAAAAATTCATCACTAAAGGTGGCCCTGACGGCGGTGATGGTGGTGACGGCGGTGATGTTTACATCCAAGCTGATGAAAACCTAAATACCCTAATTGATTACCGTTTCCAACGCTTCTACGAAGCGGAGCGTGGTGAAAACGGTCGCGGTGGTAACTGTACTGGTAAACGTGGTAAAGACATCGTTCTTCGCGTACCAGTGGGTACTCGCGCAGTAGATATCCACACTAACGAAATTGTGGCAGAAGTTGCTGAGCACGGTAAGAAAGTGATGGTCGCGAAAGGCGGCTGGCACGGTCTTGGTAACACGCGTTTCAAATCTTCAGTAAACCGAGCGCCTCGTCAAAGAACGCTAGGTACGAAAGGTGAAATTCGTGAAATCCGTCTTGAGCTACTGCTGTTGGCGGACGTTGGTATGCTTGGCTTGCCAAACGCAGGTAAATCGACGTTTATTCGCGCGGTATCAGCGGCAAAACCAAAAGTAGCAGACTACCCGTTTACCACGTTAATCCCAAGCTTGGGTGTGGTGAGTGTTGTTCCTGAAAAGAGCTTTGTGGTTGCTGACATCCCGGGGCTTATCGAAGGGGCTGCTGATGGTGCGGGTTTAGGTATTCGTTTCTTGAAACACCTAGAACGTTGCCGAGTGTTGCTGCACATGATTGATATCATGCCGATTGATCAGTCTGATCCTGTACAAAATGCACTAACCATCATTGATGAGCTAGAGCAATACAGTGAAAAACTGGCAAGCAAACCTCGCTGGTTGGTGTTCAACAAAGTTGATCTGATGCCTGAAGAAGAAGCGAATGAAAAGATCCAAGAGATCTTGGATGCGCTAGGTTGGGAAGACGAGTACTTCAAGATCTCTGCGATCAACCGTTCTGGCACAAAAGAGCTTTGCTACAAACTTGCTGACTTTATGGAAAACCTACCTCGCGAAGAGGAAGAAGTGGCTGAAGAAGATAAAGTTAACTTCATGTGGGATGATTACCATAAAGATGCAATGGCAGGAAAAGACGTTGTTACTGAAGATGACGACGACTGGGATGATTGGGATGACGAAGAAGATGACGGTCACGTTGTCTACGTTCGTGACTAATTGTTCTCTCCAAGCGATGTCTTGCTAGAAAATTTAATAAAGCCGCAAAATCTATTGCGGCTTTTTTTGTATCTAAATCATATTTAGATGATGTGATTTGCGGCACAATAGTGGCTTCGCGTGATAATTCGGGACTGTTTGGCCTCCTTCACGTGAGAGTAAGCAACACCCTAAAAGGACTTAGACCTATCTATGAATCTAGAAACCATACCGTCTGGAGAGTTGACGGTATCTAACCAACGCTCCATTTCTCGACTTGTCGCTCAAGCCGGACAAATGCTGTTGGCCCATGGCGCAGAAAGTACACTTGTGTGCGATATCATGCGTCGTATTGGCTTAGCTTGTGGCGTGCATGAAGTGGCTGTAGCCCTCTCAGCCAATGCCTTGGTTGTCACGACCGTAATGGATGGACATTGCATCACAACTACTCGAAGCTGTGCCGATCGTGGCATCAACATGCGCGTTATTACGCAAATTCAACGTATCTGTATCATGATGGAGCGCGGGTTACTCGATGCTGCCATGGCGCAGAAAAAACTGAATACCATCAGCCCAGAACGGTACAACCGCTGGCTAGTGGTGCTTATGATTGGCTTATCATGCGCGGCATTCAGCCATTTAGCGGGTGGCGATTGGGGCGTATTTATTATGACCTTCTTGGCCTCGGCTGGTGGCATGATCGTGCGCCAAGAGATTGGCCATCGTCACTTCAATCCATTACTTAACTTTGCTGCTACCGCATTTGTAACCACGTTGATTTCTGCTCAAGCTGAAATTTATCAAATTGGTAATTTACCAACCGTAGCGATGGCATCGTCGGTATTGATGTTGGTGCCTGGTTTTCCACTGATTAATTCGGTAGCAGACATGCTAAAAGGTCACATTAACATGGGTATTGCTCGGTTTGTAATGGCCAGTTTGCTGACGTTAGCAACGTGTTTGGGCATTGTGGCGGCAATGAGTGTAACTGGTATTTGGGGGTGGGCAATTTAATGAATATTTTTGATTTAACGCTCGGTTTGCTCAATGACATGTTTTTTGCAGCCATCCCTGCAGTCGGCTTTGCGTTGGTGTTTAATGTGCCACAGCGAGCTTTGATCTATTGCGCGGTAGGTGGTGCGATTGGTCACGGAAGTCGTTACTTGATGATGCAGTTTGGAGTACCGATTGAGTGGGCGACCTTCTTCGCTGCCACCTTGGTTGGCATGATAGGGGTTCATTGGTCTCACCGCTTTTTGGCTCATCCAAAAGTGTTTACTGTCGCTGCATTGATACCTATGGTTCCGGGCGTTTTTGCTTACAAAGCGATGATTGCGATGGTGGAGATTAACCATTTGGGTTACTCGCCAGAGTTAATTGCGACCTGCATGGAGAATTTTCTTAAAGCCATGTTTATTATTGCTGGTCTAGCAGTTGGCCTCGCTGTTCCTGGGCTGTTATTCTACCGCCGCAGACCGATAGTATAAGGACCCGACATGATCATTAGTATGATTGCCGCGATGGCAGACAACCGCGTTATTGGCAAAGATAATCAAATGCCTTGGCATCTTCCTGCGGATTTTGCTTGGTTTAAACGTTGTACGATGGGGAAGCCCGTCGTAATGGGAAGAAAGACTTACGATTCAATTGGTCGCCCTTTGCCAGGACGTTTGAATATTGTCATTAGCCGAGATGAATCATTGAGTATTGAAGGCGTTACGACGGTGACTTCAGTTGAAAAAGCGTTAGAGGCTGCGGGTGATGTTGAAGAAGTAATGATCATTGGTGGTGGTGCTATCTATGCTTCTTGTTTAGCGATGGCAAATAAACTGTACGTTACACATATTGATGCTGTAGTTGAAGGTGACACACAGTTCCCAGACTGGGGTAATGAGTTCAAAGAGACATATTCTGAAACGTACCAAGCGGATGAGAAAAACGCTTACAACATGCGTTTTACTATTTTAGAAAAGCAATAGTTAGAAAAGTCTCTCGAAGCAGAATAGAAAAAGCACCGTAAACACGGTGCTTTTTGTTTTCGGAGTAACGATCTAGTGATTAATCGAGAGCGTCTTGGGTAAAGAGTTGTTTGTCTTCCCAACGGATCATCGTCAGCGAACCACCCCAGACACAACCTGTATCGAGTCCAATGACTTTTTCATCGATATAGCCCTGCAATGCTGCCCAGTGGCCGAATAACACTGTTTTTTCTAACGGTATGCGGTGCGGCAGTTCAAACCAAGGTACCAATTGGTCACCTGTGACTTCTTGCGGAGGCAGTTTGCAGTCCATATCTAAACGACCATCAGAAAAGCAGAAACGCATTCTTGTAAAGGCATTGATGATATAGCGATAGCGATCCAGACCTTCCAGTGAGTCATCCCAAAGATCTGGTAAGTTGCTGTACATGTTTTTTAGCAACCACGGCAACTCTTCGCCTTGGATAATATGTTCTACTTCGCGAGCGCATTGTCTGGCTGTTTCTAAATCCCATTGCGGTGAGATACCCGCATGACACATCACAAACTCGTCGTGCTCTGCCAGAAGAGGTTGTTTAGCTAGCCAAGAGAGCAGTTCTTCGCGGTCTTTAGCGAGGAAAATTGGGGTCGTTTTATCTTTGTCTTTTCGCTTTTTCAGGCCGTAAGATACTGCCAGTAAATGTAAGTCATGATTGCCGAGTACGACTTTTGCGCTGTCACCGAGTGACTTTACGAAGCGCAGTGTTTCGAGTGATTTTGGGCCGCGAGCCACCAAATCTCCTGCGAGCCAAAGTTGGTCATGTTGAGTGGAAAAGTTGACGCGCTTGAGTAGCTGCTGTAGTTCGTCAAAACAGCCTTGGATGTCACCAACGATATAGGTAGCCACTGAATCTCCAATCTTATTAATTTAAAACGTTCGGAATCGCTAAACGAAATGGCTCAATTTCAGTGATGAATTCCTGGCCTTTTTCATCCAGCATTTTGTAGTGTCCTTGCATGACACCAACAGGCGTTTCTAACGCGGTACCACTGCTGTAAGTGTATTCATCGTTGCTTGGAATAAACGGCTGCTGCCCAACAACACCTTCTCCCTCTACCGTCATTTGTTTACCGTTGGAATCGGTAATCAACCATCGGCGACTTATGAGCTGCACTGTCTGCTGGCTGAGGTTTTTAATGGTAATGACGTAGGCGAAAACAAAGCGTTGTAGCTCTGGATTGGATTGCTCTTCGACGTATTTGGTGTGAACTTGAATCTTGATGCAGGGTTGAATGACGTCCATGTGCACTCCTTGATAAACTTAATAATAAGCCAAACTGGCAAGGGTTTGGCTTATTGTTTGAGTTATTAGTGCTGCGGGTTGTCCGCTAGCCAGTTCGCCATCGCGACGAATTGTTGTAGCGTTAGGTTTTCTGGACGCATGCTTGGGTTTACACCTAGCTCTTCCAGAACTTCTGCGCTCAACAGAGATTTGTAGCAGTTACGCACGGTTTTACGGCGTTGGTTAAAGCCTTCACGACAAACGCGATCGAGTAAACGTAGATCTTTCGCTGGGCATGGTAGCTCTTCATAAGGTACTAGGCGAACAACAGCGGAGTCTACTTTCGGTGGCGGAACAAATGCGGTTGGTGGCACTTCTAGTACAGGTACAACTTTACAGTAGTACTGCGCCATTACCGTTAGACGACCGTAAGCTTTACTACCCGGGCCTGCTGCCAAGCGATTCACCACTTCTTTTTGAAGCATAAAGTGCATGTCTTGAATGTCTTTATGGAATTCAAATAGGTGGAACATCAAAGGTGTAGAGATGTTGTACGGCAAGTTACCGAAGATACGCAGCTTGTTGTTTGGCTTCACTAACTGAGTGAAGTCAAAGCGCATGGCGTCGCCTTCATGAATCGTTAGTTTGTCTGCTAAATCAGGGTGGTTACGTAAACGCTCGGCTAAGTCACGGTCCAGTTCGATGACGGTGAACTTATCAACTTCACGACCAACGGGTTCTGTGATTGCACCAAGACCCGGGCCGATCTCAACCAGATTCTGACCTGGCTTTGGGTTAATTGCTGATACGATGCCATCAATAATGTATGGATCGTTCAGGAAGTTTTGACCAAAACGTTTACGCGCTTTGTGTCCTAAATGGACATCATTTCTCATTGTTTCTTCTCTACCAATTCTATCGCATGCGTGAGCGCTGTTCGGAAGCTCCCTGTATCCGCTTGACCTGTCCCTGCCAGTTCTAATGCAGTACCGTGATCTACCGAGGTTCTAATAAAAGGTAGACCAAGAGTAATGTTTACTGAACGTCCAAAGCCTTTGTATTTTAATACTGGCAATACTTGGTCGTGGTACATGCCTAAAACAGCATCTGCATCGTTTAAATATTTTTCATTGAAAATGGTATCTGCCGGCAGTGGGCCGATCAGCTTGATACCTTTTTCTTTTTGAATCTTTTCCAGTGTCGGAGTGATGGTTTCGATCTCTTCACGACCTAAACAGCCATCTTCACCTGCATGAGGATTAAGCCCGCAAACATAGATGTTTGGCTCTGCGATGGCAAATTTTTCTACGAGGTCTTTATGAAGAATATCGATGATCTTCTCTAGTCGCTCTTCGGTGACCGCTTTTGACACATACGCCAATGGAATATGTGTGGTAACCAATGCGACACGCAGTCCTTCTGTTGCCAACATCATCACCACTAACGGTGTATTTGATTTCTCGGCAAAGAATTCAGTATGACCACTGAATGCAACACCTGCGCGATTGATCACCCCCTTGTGAACAGGGCCGGTGACAATAGCATCAAATTCATCATTCATACAGCCCAAAGCGGCTCTTTCTAGCGTTTTTAATACGTAGTGGCCGTTGGCTTCATTAAGTTGACCAGCAATCGCGTTTTCCGAAATTTCAACGTGGTCAACGATAAGTGTGCCCGCTTTTTGCGCCTTAGGTGCTTCTTCAGGATTGTAATCAAAGAGTTGGACATCAATGCCAAGCATTTTGGCACGTTCCTGCAACATGTTTTTATCTGCGTAGACGACAATCTGGTGTGCCCAATCTTCTTTTGATAGAGCCAGCACTAAGTCAGGGCCGATGCCCGCAGGTTCCCCTGCGGTTACGACAATTCTGCGAATTGAATTAGTTGTCATTGTTGTCATCCACGATTTCAACAAACGCACTTGCACGCAGCTCTTGCATCCATGCGCCTGCTTCTTCATTAAACTTACGATTGAATAGAATGCGGTAAGCTTTATTCTTCATTGCTGAATCTGTGCGGTCGACTTGGCGTCGGTCTAACACTTCAACAATGTGCCAGCCATGAACCGTTTTGAATGGTTCACTGATTGAGCCAACTGGTAGCGTTTCAACTTGGTGTTTAAATTCAGGAACATAAAGATCCGGTGTTTGGTAACCAAGTTCACCATCTTGAGCCGCAGAGCCTGGGTCTTGGCTGTATTGTGAGGCCAATTGAGCAAAGGTCGCTTCGCCAGCTTTGATGCGACGAACGAATTCATTCAACTGCTTTTTAGCGCCTTCATCACTAAGAATCACGGTTGGTTTGATCAGAATATGGCGAGCGTTAACTTCCGTCACCGCAACGGTTTCTAGACCCTTCACATCTTCAATTTTTAGGATGTGGAAACCAACGCCACTACGGAATGGACCAATGATGCTGCCTTTGTTCTGCATCTTGATTTGATCAGCAAAGATGGTTGGCATTTCTTCTTTACGCATCCAACCCCAATCACCACCTTGGAGAGCTTTCGGACCTTTAGAGTAGGTGTAAGCCATTTCGGTGAAGTCTGCGCCGTCATTGAGTTTTTTAACCAGGGCTTTCGCTTGTGCTTCTACTTCTGATTTATCTTGACCGTCGGTGAAACGCAGTTGGATATGACCGATTTTGTATTGCACGGTTGCGTTGGTTTCTTTAGCTAGCTGGTCTGCAAGGCTATCAACTTCTGCTGGAAGGATATTGATTCGGCGACGAACTAGCGCATTACGAGCTTCTGACGCTGCAATTTCTTTACGGATTTGCTCGCGGAACTCTGGGTAGCTTAGGCCTTCTGCTTGCACTGATGCTGCCAGTTCTTCCACGCTTTGGTTATTGTTGCGTGCGATTTCTGCAATGGCTTGGTTTAGACGGTTATCGTCGATGCGTACACCAATGCGGTCAGCTTCTTGGCCTTGTAGCGTATCGATGATCAGTTTTTCTACCACTTGCTCTTTGAGCACGCTTGCCGAAGGTAGACTTTTTCCGCTTTGACGAGCATTGGCTTGTAGGGTTTTCATCGCAGTATTGATGTCGCTTTGTAGAATGACACCGTCGTTAACGATGACAGCAACCTTATCAAGCTCTACCGGTGCTGCTACTGCTCCACAAGAGAGTAGGGTCGTGAATAAGATTGATTTCCAAATTTTCATTTAAAATTCCGTCAGTATTTTTTGAAGAAGCGTCTTATTTAGAGTAAGACGCTTAATTCGATTAATTGTTCAAATAGAATGGGCGACCGTATTTAATCGCGTTGTCGGAACCATCCAGTTCTTTGACTGCTGTACCGGTGCTTTGATTTGTCGCAAAGCCTTGAATACCGAAGTTAACACTAAAGTTGTTTTCGTATTCAGGAGAGGAGCCCGTACTGCCGATGGCTTGATTTTCCCAACCGAGTAATTGGTTAGAGTATGTCAAACCAATGTACCAACAATCAGATTGGTAACGCAGGCTTGCTAGCCATTCCATATCGGTATTTTCATTTAGGTCATAGTAGTACTGACCGCTTGCAGACCAGTTACGGTTGAACTCGTATGCCGCTACGATACCTGCTTGTGAAATACCTTTACGAGTAATAGTGTCGAGGTTTTCGAGAATGATCGTATCTTCGATGTATTCGCGAGTGACATAGCGGTAGTTACCTTGAATAAAGCCGCCGTTAAACTGATATTCCAACGTACTGTTGGCAAGCTGCATTGAGCTTAAGTCGATGTCGTACTGAACGCCACCGTGATAGAACAGGTAGTCGTTGTAGTTGAAATCAGCTTCAACTGCCCATGAAGAGTAGTTGGTTGTCTCGTCTGGAATGTTCGGGCTATTGCTGATTTTCGTCTTCTTATCGAAGTAGTAGATCTGACCAAACGACACGTTCAAACGTTCTTTGTAGTCATCATCAAAGAAGCGCGTACTTGCACCGTAGCTCAGCTGGTTAGCCGATGCGATCTTATCAATACCACTGTACTTACGACTGCGGAATAGACCGTAGTAGTCAGTTTGCAGCAGCGTTGTATCGTAGTTGTAGATGTTGGTTTGATCTTCTTCTGGTACGTATAGGTACTGAAGCTGTGGTTCTAGCGTTTGTGTGTAGCCTTTGATCCAACTGGTGTCACGCTCTAAGTAAATCTGAGCATGGGTACGAAACTCAGGAATAACACGAGAAACTTGTTCATCAAGCTGGTTTTTCAAGTCCACGTCTGTCAAGCCAGTAAGGTCTTGAGAGTAGTAAGTGGAAAGTACGCGCGCTTCCGTTGTCCAAGTGGCCCAAGAGTTTGACAGCGGCATGGTTAATCCCGGCTCTATGTGAACGCGAGTCGCATTTGGTCGAGCGGTATCACTAGTGTCAAAACGGCTGACTTGGCTTTTTACGTCGAAGTTAAGGTGATCACCCCACAACGGCGTGTAGTAGTTCAAATCTAATTGAGGAAGCAAACGATATGGACGGTTTTCTTCTTTCAAGAGGATTTGGAAATCTCGAACGGTTAAAGACGCATCCCAGAAATCTGAACGGTACTGCACATGTCCTTCTTGGACTAACTGGCCGTCTTCACGGTTACCGATGTCAGAGTCCAAATCTAGGAAGTAATCAATGTCACTGACTTGTGAGTAATCAACTTTAACAATCCACTGTTTATTGATAATACCATCGTGCTTAACTTGGTAACCCCAGCGAGAATCATCTTGATATTTTTTATCGCTGTTGAGGTATTCGCCTTTCAGTTTACCTTCACCCCAACCATCGGTTAGGTAACGGAAATCGGTGTCGAGTTTGGTGCCACGTTGCTGCATGTAGAGTGCAGTGAGTGTCATGTCGTATTGAGGTGCGATGTTCCAGTAAAATGGCACTTCCACTTCCATACCGTCACTAGAACCGTAAGAAAGAGAAGGGAATAGGAAACCGGTTTTACGCGTATTACCAATAGGCATAGTCATGTATGGCACGTAAAACACGGGCACATCCATGATCTCAAAACGAGGGTGGTGCAGCGTGGCGGTCTCTTCGTCTTGGTCTACGTCAATACCAGACGCAACCAAACGCCATGAATTATCGCCTTCCGGACATGATGTGATTGAGCCATCTTCTAGTTCATAGACAGACTGACCTGTACGCGCAATGTAAGCAGCAGTACCACGACCTTGTTGGCAAAGAAATTGGTATTCGGTGTTTTCAAGCGAGAAGGTATCTTGGTTGATGTCGTTGGTAACACGATCTGAACGGGCTTTAACTTGTCCGTCATTGAAGGTCACGTTGCCTTCTGCCACCACCACGTTGTCTTGTTGGTGCAGGGTTACGCTATCTGCGGTGATTTTCTTCGGACCTTGCGTTACTTGGACGTTTCCAGAGTATTGTGCTTTGTCACCATTAATGGCTTGCAGGTTGTCCGCTTCTACCACTACTGGGGTATTAAGAGCGTCCTCCTCGCCACTTGTTTCGACCAAACATTGATCTGTGGCGGGCATTTCCTGCACACTATCATTTATATTCGCTTCAGCTTGAGTGGTGGGTACAAACAAGGCGGTGCTGATAGAGGCCGCTATAAATGTGCGGGAGAAATGTTGCATTGAATTGAACTTTCCTGTGTCACTACTACTCGATGGCTATAGGGCTTGTTGTACCCTAGCGTCATAGCCAAATGAATCAACTATAGTCGCAATTGTCCCAGCGTATTGATTTGCTATGGCATAATGACGACAAAAATAGCTGCAAAGATAAGCAGGCGAAATGGCCTAGCCGAAATAAAACTAATTCCATTATCATAAAGGAAATCGTTCCATCCGGCACTATAAGACCGTCGTCGTCGATAAAAATTCATTGATAGAGAACACATAATGCATATTTTTGGCAAAATTCTGGGTGCCTTTTTTGGCTTGTTACTGGGTGGTCCATTCGGTTTGCTGTTTGGTTTATTTATTGGTCACCAATTCGATAAAGCCCGACGTTTAAGTCAAGCTGGGTTCTCTACAGGTGGCTTTGGAAAAGGACCGAGTCAGGCACAGCGTCAGGAAGAATTCTTTAAAGCGGCGTTTGCAGTAATGGGACATGTGGCAAAAGCCAAAGGTCAGGTCACTAAAGAAGAGATCCAACTTGCGACTGCCATGATGGATCGTATGAATTTGCATGGCGAACAACGCCGTGCGGCGCAAGATGCGTTCCGCGAAGGGAAAGAGAGTGATTTCCCATTAGAAGATGTGCTGGTGCGTGTAAAAATCTCGACCGCTGGCCGTTTTGATTTGCTGCAATTCTTCCTTGAACTGCAAATTTCCGCGGCCTTTGCTGATGGAGCTATCCATCCAAGCGAACGTAATGTGTTGCACAAAATTGCTCGTGGTTTAGGTTTCTCCTCTGAGCAACTAGAGCGTCGCCTACAAATGCAAGAAGCGGCGTTCCGTTTCCAACATCAAGGTGGTTTCCATGGCCAGCAACAAGGTCAATACCAGTCGTCAGGTTGGCAGCAAGCCTCACAGGCGGATCAATTGGCCGATGCGTACAAAATTTTGGATGTGTCACCAGAGGCGGACGGTAAAACCGTTAAACAAGCTTACCGTAAGTTAATGAATGAGCATCACCCTGATAAATTGATGGCCAAAGGTTTACCGCCAGAAATGATGAACGTCGCAAAAGAAAAATCGCAAGAAATTCAAAATGCTTACGATTTAATTAAAAAGGTTAAAGGCTTTAAGTAAGCCAAAATCTAGCAAGCAAACTAGAAAGTAAAAAGGGCACTTGGTGCCCTTTTTAGCTTTTGGGTTATCGGTGGCTAAAAGCATGTCAAGCTGAACAAGGATGGATAAATCAGTCGGCTTGGTTCAAGTTCCAATCGTAGCCGTACTTCACCCGACCTGAAAAGCGGCTGTATTGTGGCGCGTACTTTCTGATGTGGTTAAACACCTCTTTCTCACCACCAAAATCAACGGCAAACCACTCATAAATTGAAGATATTTTCGCCGTGTCGCCTTCAATAGAGACGCCTTTTTTGCTGTTGATAAAGGTCTTTGCGGCACTCTCTAGCAAGGCTTGAGTATTCTCAGCGGTAAAAGCTTGAGTTTGAAGATTCGGGCAGCCTAGGCTTGCACAATTGACAGCGTAGTGCGTTCTTGGGTCTTGCCAGATTGGTCGTAAAATTCGGTGCTCAATATCATTCAAGGTCAGACTTTTTCCGTTAATGGTGATGACATCTTGATCCCATGGGCCAAAGCTAAACAGCCCGCCTAACTTGGTGATCGACGTTATCGGGTAGTTATCCAAAATTAGGTCAACCGTCAGCGCGTTGTACAGATTTACCCAATACGCGTATTGTTCGGCTTGGCGGTATTGCAATGGATTTAAACTAGCAAGACGTTGAATGTACTGCTTTAACTTTGTTTTATCGGCGAACGAAACTTGGTTGTAACGAAATAAAGTGTTGTCACCTCGGGTAACTAGATAGCTGTCGAGTAACTGTTGCCACTCCAGATGAGAGATTGAGGTTTGGTTGACCCCGTTGGACTGCTGCCAATAAGGCCATAAGTCGGCTTTTGGTGCGGCCAGAGCGGAAAAGGAGAATAGGGCACACAGTAGCAATAAGAAACGCTTCATAGAGAGACCTTTAGTGAGACTTGATTGTTAGTGTAGACCCGTCTAGTTGTTGTTTTCTTTCTTTAATCTACGCATAAAAACAAAACAGGCTGACAATGGTCAGCCTGTTATTTGTGTATTCAAGGATGCGTTTTAACGCAGGAAGCTCGGGATATTGGTTTCATACTCAGCGATTTTGTCTTCGTGCTGAAGCGTCAAACCGATGTTATCTAAGCCATTAAGCAGGCAGTGACGACGGAACTCGTCGATTTCAAAGTCATACTCCTTGCCGTTTGCGCGCACCTTTAGGGCTTCCAGATCCACTTCAATTTGCGCACCTTCATTGGCTTCAACGAATTGGAACAGTTCATCCACTTCTTGCTCAGTCAGACGAACCGGAACCATTTGGTTGTTGATGGAGTTACCGTAGAAAATGTCCGCAAAACTAGGTGCGATCATCGCTTTAATGCCGTAATCAGCCAAAGCCCAAGGTGCGTGTTCACGAGATGAGCCACAGCCGAAGTTTTCACGCGCAAGTAGGATAGAAGCGCCTTGGTAACGTGGCGCGTTCATTACAAACTCAGGGTTTGGCTGCTCGCCTGCATCATCAAGGAAGCGCCAGTCATGGAAAAGATGCTTACCGAAACCTAGGCGAGAAACTTTTTGTAAAAACTGTTTTGGAATGATGGCATCCGTGTCAACGTTGGCGGCATCTAGAGGCACAACCAAACCAGTATGTTGTTTAAAACCTGACATGATTGTTCTCCTTAATCCTGTTTATCAAAAGTTAATTCACGAATGTCAACAAAGTGACCAGCGATAGCTGCCGCGGCTGCCATTGCAGGGCTAACCAAGTGAGTGCGACCATCACGGCCCTGACGGCCTTCAAAGTTACGGTTTGATGTTGATGCACAACGCTCGTGAGGACCTAAGCGGTCGTTGTTCATTGCTAAACACATTGAACAACCTGGTAGACGCCATTCAAAGCCCGCTTCTTTAAAGATGACATCCAAGCCTTCGGCTTCTGCTTGTGCTTTCACCTGTTCTGAGCCCGGGACAATCAATGCTTGAACGTGCGATGCGACCTTACGGCCTTTCGCCACGACGGCGGCAGCGCGCATGTCTTCGATGCGAGAGTTCGTACAAGAGCCAACAAACACTTTATCTACTTGGTAGTCAGACAATGATTTGCCTGCTTCTAGGCCCATGTAAGCCAATGCTTTTTCAGCAGACGCTTTTTCGATTGGATCAGCGAAGCTTTCTGGTGCTGGAATCGGTTGGTCAACGGCAATGACCTGACCTGGGTTTGTGCCCCAAGTTACTTGTGGTTTGATGTCAGCAGCGTTTAGCGTTACTACGGCATCAAATTCGGCATCAGCGTCAGTTTTTAACGTCTTCCAGTACTCTACTGCAGCATCAAAATCTGCGCCTTGCGGTGAGAACTTACGACCTTTGATGTATTCAAACGTGGTTTCATCTGGTGCAATTAGGCCTGCTTTTGCGCCCAATTCAATGGCCATGTTACATACCGTCATGCGGCCTTCCATAGAAAGGTCAGTAATCGCTTCACCGCAGAATTCAACCACATAACCAGTACCGCCCGCAGCCGTTGTTTTGCCGATGATCGCTAGAACGATATCTTTCGCGGTAATACCCGGTGCGACTTTACCTTTCACTTCTATTTTCATTGTTTTCGCACGTGCTTGTTTTAGCGTTTGAGTCGCTAGTACGTGTTCAACTTCAGATGTACCGATACCGAAAGCCAGTGAGCCAAATGCCCCGTGTGTTGCGGTATGAGAGTCACCACAAACGATGGTCATACCCGGTAGAGTAATGCCTAGCTCTGGACCCATAACATGGACGATGCCCTGATATTTGTGGTTTAGGTCGTAAAGGGTAACACCGAACTCTTCGCAGTTTTTCGATAGCGTTTCCATTTGGATACGCGCCATCTCGCCAGAGGCATTGATGTCTTTGGTTGTGGTCGAAACGTTGTGATCCATCGTGGCGAACGTTTTGCTAACCTGACGAACTTTACGACCTTTTTCACGCAAGCCATCAAAGGCTTGTGGAGAGGTCACTTCGTGTACCAAGTGACGATCAATATAAAGAATAGGGGTTTCCCCTTTTGCCGCGACGGCAACGTGTGCGTCGTAGACTTTTTCGTATAGTGTTTTGCCCATTGCTTCCTTTCCTCGTCGTCCTTGTCACCGCAACGGGATGCTCCGCTGCGGTGATGGCAAACGACAGTTATATTTATAATGTCAGTCTGTTTATGAGTTCAAAATGTACTCAGCGATCTTGTCACCCATTTCTGATGTCGTCAGTGCAGGCTTGTCGCTTGCTAGGTCTGCGGTAAGCTCGCCTGCCGAAAGTGCTTTAGATACTGCGGATTCGATATCTTGCGCCGCAGCTTCTTCGCCAAGGCTGTAACGCAGCATCAGTGCAGCAGAAAGGATCTGCGCAACTGGGTTAGCAATGTTTTTGCCTGCGATATCTGGTGCGCTGCCACCGGCAGGCTCGTATAGGCCGAACTTGCTTTCGTTAAGACTTGCTGAAGGCAACATGCCCATAGAGCCCGTGATCATTGCACACTCATCAGAGATGATGTCGCCAAAGATGTTTGAACATAACATGACGTCAAACTGGGCTGGGTCTTTGATTAACTGCATAGTCGCGTTGTCGATGTACATGTGAGACAACTCGACATCTGGGTAGTCTTTGGCAATCTCTTCCACAACTTCGCGCCATAAGATAGAACTCTGCAGAACGTTTGCTTTGTCAATTGAGCACACTTTCTTGCGACGTAGACGAGCCGATTCAAACGCGATTTTTGCAATACGTTCGATTTCGTAGCGGTGGTACACCTCGGTATCAAATGCTTTTTCGTTAGCGCCTTCACCCTCGCGGCCTTTCGGTTGGCCGAAGTAGATGCCACCAGTTAATTCGCGTACAACCACAATATTAAAGCCACGACCTGAGATGTCTGCACGTAGCGGTGAGAAAGCTTCTAGACCAGCGTGGATTTGCGCTGGACGAAGGTTACAAAACAGTTGGAAGTGCTTACGTAGTGGCAGCAATGCACCGCGCTCTGGCTGGTCGTTTGGTGGCAAATGTTCCCACTTAGGGCCACCCACCGAACCAAATAGAACCGCGTCAGACTCTTCACACGCTGTTACCGTACTTTCTGGAAGTGGGCAACCATGATTATCGATAGCGATACCACCAACATCATGTTCTTCGCGCTCAAATGAGATGCCATGTTTTTGCTCGATCGCATCCAGAACTTTATGCGCTTGAGCCATCACTTCTGGGCCGATGCCGTCACCAGGAAGTACGGCAATTTTGTATGATTTGTCTGTCATGTTATTCCTTTAATCTTCTAATTTTTTAGCTTAATTATTTGAAATCGTGTTATTTGTCCCTGAGCGATAAAGCTCAGTATGACTATACCGTAGCAATCTTTTTCTGCTTCATCTCGGCAATGGTGTCTGCGCGATGGATGCTGTTGATAACATGCAATAGCGCTTGACCAGAAGCTTCTACGATATCGGTTGAAACGCCCGTACCGTGGTATTTTCTACCTTTGTAGTTGGCAATGATGTCTGCTTGACCTAGACCATCCTCACCTTCACCTTTTGCGGTTAGATCGAATTTATCTAGTACGATTTCGTAACCTGTCACGCGGTAGATACATTGGTATAGCGCATCAACAGGCCCATTACCGACCGCCGCTTCACACATTTCCGCATCACCACATTGCATCTTGATGCTGGTGGTTGCCATCACGCTGCCCGATTGCACGCTTAGGTAATTCAACTTGTAGAAGTCATCTTCTTCACGCAAGTTGGAGAAGTGCATTAGTGCTTCCAAATCGTAATCAAACACTTGGCCTTTACGGTCGGCCAGTTTCAAGAAGTCGGCGTACAGTGCGTCTAGGTTGTACTCATCTTCTTTATAACCCATGGAATCCATGTGGCTCTTCACCGCCGCTCGGCCGCTACGACTGGTTAGGTTAAGCGCTTGGTTCTTAAGACCAATCGACTCAGGCGTCATGATCTCGTAAGTGTTCTTGTTCTTTAACATGCCGTCTTGGTGGATACCTGAAGAATGGCTGAATGCATTGGCACCCACGATCGCTTTGTTGCTTTGGATCGGCATGTTGCACAGTTGACTCACCAACTTGCTAGTACGATGGATTTCTTCGTGTTTGATCCCCGTGCTTACGCCCAGCAGCTCTTGACGCGTCTTGATGATCATCGCGATCTCTTCTAGTGAGCAGTTACCCGCACGCTCGCCGATACCATTGATGGTGCCTTCAATTTGGCGAGCACCGGCTTGTACTGCTGCAATTGAGTTTGCGACCGACATGCCCAAGTCATCATGACAGTGCACAGAAATGATGGCTTTGTCGATGTTCGGCACACGGTTGAAAAGCGTTTGGATGATGCCACCGAACTCGCTAGGTACGGTGTAGCCAACGGTATCGGGAATGTTGATGGTGCTTGCTCCAGCATCAATTGCGGCTTCAACCATGCGACATAGATTGTCGATTGGTGTTCGGCCTGCGTCTTCACAAGAAAATTCGACATCATCGGTGTAGTTACGCGCGTGTTTAACGGCGTTGACCGCCATTTCAAGTACGTCATCGTAACTGCGGCGTAGTTTGTCTTGAACGTGAATCGTGGAAGTGGCTAGAAAAGTGTGGATACGGAATTGGTCAGCAACTTTTAGCGCTTCAGCTGCGGCATCGATGTCTTTCGCAACGGCACGCGAAAGGGCACAAACTCGGCTATTTTTGATGTGTTTTGCAATAGTTTGTACGGACTCGAAATCGCCCGGGGAAGAGATAGGAAAACCGGCTTCGATAACATCAACGCCCAGCCTTTCAAGCGCATAGGCAATCTGCAGTTTTTCTTTAACCGTCAAGCTTGCTGACAACGCTTGCTCGCCATCACGCAAGGTGGTGTCGAATATAATGACCTGATCGTTCATGTTTGCTTCCTTCCTGATTTCTGCACTTTCGTGCAAGTTAATCGTTTACTTCCAGTATTTAGATATAAAAAAACCCGCATTTTCATGCGGGTTTCTAAGAAATTGGTGTGGTTATTTTTCTTCCACAGCCTACCCGCGCGAACTGGTCACGATCAGGAGGAGGCTAAGCAGGATAGAAAAATGAGCTGACATAGTTGTTAAGCTTTCCACAAATTTAAGTTAACAAATTAGTACCGCACTCCTTGGAGCGCGTCAACCCTAAAGTCGATTTTTTATTCATATCGGATGAGTGGTTTAATAATAGTCAGCGAATACATCGACACATTCAATCAATTCAAAGTGCAATCAGTTAAAAGTGAAGGAAACGTGCTAGAACCTGAGCGTGGCGACAAAGATCACAGCCTAAAGCTTTGTGTTATCAAAATTCAGGTATAGGGATTGCGACTTATCACACAAAGGTCTTAATTGCTTGGCGAAAATACGCGCTGACCATTTATAGTAGTGCAGTTGCATTAGGTGAAGAGAAACAGAAGGTAAAGGATTCATGGTCACAGCAAAACAACTTGGACGTTCGGCACTCGCATTAACATTGATCAGCTTATCTGGTTGTCAGCTGTTTCAATCAAACACGAATGCTGAGGTGGCTTCTCCGGTGATCGTGAACGATCATGCGCAAAGTATTATGGTGATCAGCGATCAAATGGACATGTACTTAAGCAGTGAAGGGCGGGAATCTTTCTTAAATCAAATGCTGGTGGCGCTTGAGTCGGACAGCCGAGATAAATTCAAAGGCAAAGATCCTGACACCTATTCGTGGTGGAAGATCCGCGTGCAACCTAATGAGTGGCAACAAGCTGAGATAGTCAGACCAGTAGAAGAGGGAGTGGATACCTCTAACAAGCTGGAGTTTATGGATGTCTCCTATCGTTCAAAAACGGGGTTAAATTTACGCTCTAAACCGAGTGTAGAGAGTACAAAGCTGGGGCAACTTGAAAAAGGCGAAGTGTTCAATGCGTTGGCGAGAGTAGAAGGAGAACCTTGGATTCTGGTTGAACAAAAAGGCGTTATTAAGGGCTACGTGCATCAAGATTACGTACGCAGCAACGTAGTGAATCGCGATATTTTGTCGACTCAACCGAATCCGTTGTTCGATGCTCAGCAAGCGACTCATTCTGTATCGAGTGCCCGACACGAGCTGCTGGGCAGCTACACTTGTCGAGCGCTGAGCTATGAGTTAACCAAAGACGGTGATGTTACCACGGGGTCATTACGCGCATGCCGCAAAAAACGCAAAGTTTGGTATATCGATACGCCGTCAGCCTCACCAGCTAACCCTTCGTAATTCTTATTGCTTTTATTGATGTGTTTAACGGTATGGTTGGGCACATCAATGTGCGCTATTCCGTCCATTCTACTTTTGTCACTAATTGTCCAACTTCCCGTCATGTAGCTGTCACCTAAACCTCCTACTTTGCACACAAAGGCGTTGTCAAAGTAAGGGAAGGTCACATGCGAACCATTGAGACAATCACACAGCCAATAGCAACCATCGCTAAGTTTGATTTAGCATTCTCTAGCGTATGTCTTCAGCATCGTTTTAACCAACAAGTTGCCAACATCAGTAAAGGCGTTTCGCACAGTGGAGATGGGCATCTCTACGTCGTCTTAGGGCTGTTAGCTTGGTATTTAGATAAAGAACACGGCTCTTGGTTTATGTTAGCCGGATTGCTGGCATTTACCGTCGAGCTACCCATTTACTGGACGCTAAAAAACAGCTTTAAACGCCGTCGTCCCGAAGAACTGAGCGCTTTGTTACCTGCTTTTATCACCCCTTCTGATCGCTACAGTTTACCGTCTGGACATACTGCTGCTGCGTTTGTCATGGCAACACTTATCAACCATTACTATCCAGAACTCGGTTATGCCGCATTCTCTTGGGCGAGCTTAATTGGCACGGCGCGTATTTTGCTTGGTGTCCATTTCTTTACTGACGTCATCATAGGGGCGCTGTTGGGAAGTGCGTGTGGTGCTCTAGCTATTGCGATCGTAGGAGGCTAATGAATGAAAATTCTATACGGTGTTCAAGGTACGGGAAATGGCCATATCGCACGTGCTCGTGCAATGAGCAAGGCATTTGAATCGCACGATGTGCAGGTCGACTTTCTTTTTTCTGGGCGAGCACCGGAGAAATACTTTTCAATGGAAGCGTTTGGCGATTATCAGACTCGTCGCGGTTTTACGTTTGTGACGGAAAAAGGCTCGGTCAATTACGCCAAAACGGCCTTGAACAACAATTTGATTCATTTTTTCAAAGAAGTGAACCAACTCAACCTGGCGCCTTATGATTTAATCATCAACGACTTTGAACCCGTCACGGCTTGGGCTGCTCGTCAACAAAATAAGCCGTGTATCGGTATCAGTCACCAAAATGCGTTTCGCTATCCAGTGCCTCTGAAGGGGGCGAGCTGGCTGGATAAATCAGTACTTGAGTATTTTGCTCCATCTCAACATCAGCTTGGATTGCACTGGTATCACTTTGATCAGCCGTTGCTACCGCCCATCGTTCACACTTTGGATAACCAAGCGGATAACGATGATTTCGTGTTGGTGTATTTACCGTTTGAGTCGATTGAGGACATCTGCGACTTGTTGTTCCACTTTAATCAGCAGACGTTTATTTGTTATCACCCCGAAGTGATAGAAGTAGAGAAAGTGGAGAATATAGAATTGCGTCCGCTGTGCCACACCAACTTTCAGCACCATCTACATCGTTGCTGTGGGGTCATCGCCAATGGTGGTTTTGAATTGCCTTCAGAAGCACTTTCTCTTGGCAAAAAACTGCTAATGAAACCACTGGCAGGACAATTTGAACAGCAGAGCAACGTAGCCACACTTGAAGATCTTGGGTTAGCCACTGCAATGGACAGTTTAGACATTTCTACCGTACGTCAGTGGCTCAAAGAGCAGCAAGCTGAGAGTGTTAAATACCCCGACGTTGCACAAGCCATCGTGAATTGGGTTTTACAAGGGGCGTGGGATTCGCAAGAAGAACTCTCCAAACAGTTGTGGGAGCAGGTGGATTTTCCGAGCTATGTATCCAATATCTAAGTTTGTTTGCTCGGATTGTTTGTGGCAAACACATAATAACTATTAACTACCTATTATTACGTTTCTTCCAACATTCCTACATGGTACTTGATGCAGCTTTTCGATTTCGAAGGGCTGCATTTTTATTCCCTCTCGTTCATTTCTATTCATTGTTTAATTGCAGATTATTTGACTGATACGCGCAAATTTACGCCAAAGACATAGGCTGTGTTTTTTGGTCTGTTGGTTATTGATAGGTGGGGTAAATGTGTTTCGATGTTTGTTCTTAGTCTTATCAATTTGCTAAATACATACTCAAAGAGTGTGGTTTTAGTTGTTTTATAGTTTTTTATGTTTTTCTCAATTTGTTGATTTTAAATGACTAAATACCTAAGTGGCTAAAATTTAGTGATTAAATATCAATCTAGTTGCTAAACCCCAATCGATTAGTTGATAGTACGCTTCGAGCCGGAATTATCCGGACGATAAATATAATAAAAATTAGGTTTCTATTCGTAAAAATGATTCGAATCCAGCCGCCGTCTTTTGTGCGAGATGGGATTCTATTCGTTATGAATTCATTGAAACAATTTGACGATTACAAAAGAGGCGCACTCAATGTTAGAGAAGAAAGATGCGATGAGCGCAATTGCTAGCTACCGTATGGAAAGCACTTTGCGTGGTGTAGATTTGAACCTACTGACTGTATTTGATGCTGTGATGCAAGAGCAAAATATCACTCGTGCAGCACACAACTTAGGCATGTCTCAACCGGCAGTAAGTAATGCCGTGGCACGCTTAAAAGTGATGTTTAACGATGAACTGTTCATGCGTCAGGGCCGTGGTATTCAACCAACTCAACGTGCGCGTCAACTGTTTGGCCCTATCCGCCAAGCATTGCAACTGATCCGTAATGAATTGCCAAGCTCGGTATTCCAACCAGAGTCGTCAACTCGTCTATTCAAGCTGGCGATCTGCAGCCCATGTGACATGCGCTTTGCGCCAAAAATCATGGCGAAGATTAATCAACAAGCACCTAACGTTCAGCTGCATCTAGACGCGGAATTTGACCGTCTTCTTTCTGAGCGTATGCGTTACCAAGAAATCGACTTCGTGATCGATTACGCTCGTTTTGATGAGCAAGGTTTCTCAAGCACAGAAATCTTCAAAGATGAATTGGTGGTTATCGCTTCGAAAACGCACCCACGTATTCAAGGTGGCGTAAGCGCCGAGCAGCTAATTAACGAAAAGCACGCGAAACTGTCTAAAGTTCACGGTCAACGTAGCTTCTCTGAGCAGGCGTACCGCGAGCTTGACTGCCAAGCTGCGTACGAAGGTTCAAGCCTAAGCAACTTGCTTTACGTTGTTAGCCAATCTGAGTTAGTGACTATCGCACCACGCTGGATGGCGGAAAATGCGGTGAACAGTGACCAACTGCAGATTCTAGACTTCCCATTTGCGAACAAAGAAATCAGCGGCTTCCTTAGCTGGCATGAATCAAGTGAAAAAGACAAAGGCCACATTTGGCTACGTGACCAGCTAATGGTGACGTGTGGTGAAGTGGTTGCATCAAAATAAGTTTATTATTTGGTCTGATGAACTGGTCAGACTGGATTTGTAATCATCAATTTTTACAATTGTTTGGCCCCGAGAGACGCTTGCCTTTCGGGGCTTTTTATTTAGGTTAATTAATAAGCGAAACAGCAAGTTATTTTGCCTAAACCTCCATCAACTTCAATTGGGCCTTGAGTTCATTAGTGATAGTTGTCTCTTATTAGTGATAAGTTTGATACTGGTCAGTTGCGTTTTAGCATTGCGTGAGTACACTTGTTCGCTCAAATAGCTTACGCCTGTAAGCCAAAAGGTAAGTAAAAGAATGGCCAAGTTAGATTTTCATATCGTTAAACGTATTCGTGAACAAATTGCGAACGGTGGTACCCGCGTTGCACTGAAACATAAAGTAGCAGGAGCATGGCAAGGTATTACTTGGGAGCAGTTTGGTCAGCAAGTTGATACTTTATCGCTTGCACTTTTGGCTCAGGGTTTAGGAGTCCAAGATAAGATCGGCATTTTCTCAAACAATATGCCGCAATGGACGATTGCTGATTTCGCCGCACTGCAACTGCGTGGCGTGACGGTGCCTATCTACCCAACCAATACTGCTGCTCAGTCGGCATACATCATCGACAACGCAGACGTAAAAGTTCTGTTTGTTGGCGAACAGCCTCAGTTTGATGCTGCTGTGAGCATTTTTGAACAATGTGAGCAGTTAGAGCTGATTGTTGCGATGTCGGACGATATTGAGCTTGGCGATCATGACTTTGTTATCTCTTGGAAAGACTTTGTCGCAAAAGGTGATACTAGCCATCAAGCTGAACTTGATGAGCGTTTGGAACAAGCGAAAGTCGAAGATTTGCTTACGCTGATCTACACCTCAGGTACTACGGGTCAACCTAAGGGCGTGATGTTGGATTATGGCAACATCGCAGCTCAGCTAGAAGGTCACGACCAACGCTTGAGCTTATCTCAAGATGATGTTTCTTTGTGTTTCCTTCCGCTTTCACACGTATTTGAACGCGCTTGGACATTCTACGTATTATACAAAGGTGCGACGAACTGTTACTTGCAAGACACTATGCAGGTGCGCGATGCCTTGAGTGAAGTGCGTCCAACCGTGATGTGTGCGGTTCCTCGTTTCTACGAAAAGATTTTCTCAGCGATTCACGAGAAAGTGTCTCGAGCACCGATTCATCGCAAGATCATGTTTACTTGGGCGGTGAACATGGGCGCGAAAATGGCACTTTGCCATCAAGAAAAGCGCAAACCTTCGATGATGCTGCGCAAAGCACACGCATTAGCTGACAAGCTGGTGCTCAGTAAGCTGCGTGCACTGCTCGGTGGTCGTATCAACTTTATGCCATGTGGTGGCGCGAAGTTGGATGAAACCATTGGTCGCTTCTTCCATGCTATTGGTATCAACGTGAAGTTGGGCTACGGCATGACAGAAACCACCGCGACGATTTCGTGCTGGGATGACAAGTGCTTTGATCCGGATTCTATCGGTATGTCGATGCCTGGCGCGCAAGTGAAGATTGGCGAAAACAACGAGATTCTAGTTCGTGGCCCGATGGTGATGCGCGGTTACTACAAAATGCCAGAAGAGACCGAAAAGACGTTTGATGAGCACGGTTTCTTAAAGACCGGTGATGCTGGCCATATTGATGAAAATGGCAACCTGTTCATCACCGATCGCATTAAAGAACTGATGAAAACCTCTGGTGGTAAATACATTGCACCGCAAATGATCGAAGGTGCGATTGGTAAAGACCACTTCATTGAGCAGATTGCGGTGATTGCCGATACACGCAAGTTTGTTTCTGCGCTGATTGTGCCGTGTTTTGACTCTCTTGAAGAATATGCGAAAGAACTGAACATTGCATACCATGACCGAGTTGAGCTTATCAAACATCACCAAGTGGTCGAAATGCTTGAGAAGCGAGTGAATGAACTGCAAAAAGAACTGGCGAAATTTGAGCAAGTTAAGAAGTTCAAACTGCTACCAAGAGCTTTCTCTATGGACGATGGAGAGTTAACGCCAACGCAAAAACTGCGTCGTAAAGTGATTAACGATAAATACCAAGACGAAATCGAAGAAATGTACAACGAAAAGTCAGATAAAAAGTAACAAGCACTGACTTAGATTTCAGATTGATGAAAAGATCCCCAGCCATACCTTTTGGTATCGTTGGGGATTTTTGTATGTGCAGCAGTTCGGCTTGATGATGCAGATAACGGGTGAATTTCTGATGTTTGGGTAAATCTCTGTGAAATTATGTTCTTTTTTTTGTCGTTATGTTTTTTGATCGTGCTGCTTATTTGCGCTTAGTTGGCTTCTATTCCTGTTATCGTTCTGCTTTCTAGTGTCTTGTTTAAAAACTAGACATATCTCTCATTAGACCCGTTGCTAATAAACCGTTACATTTGTTGATGAACCTTGCGGGATATTATGACGAACGCAAGACATAGCCGAAAACGTGGAAGTATTTCGATTAGGCTACGAATAAGACCTAGACTATGTAAAACCAGACCAAACCGTTGACCTTACGGTGTGGAATTCTGGGTAAGGAGAGCAATTATGACAGCAATGTTGTCAGGTGCAGAGATGGTGGTGCAATCTCTGATAGAGGAAAACGTAGAGCAGATCTTCGGTTATCCGGGTGGTTCCGTTTTGGATATCTATGATGCACTGCACGCAAAAACCGACCAAATTAAACACGTACTAGTAAGACACGAACAGGCTGCGACGCACATGGCTGATGGCTACGCTCGCGCAACAGGTAAGCCGGGTGTGGTACTGGTATGTTCAGGGCCTGGCGCAACCAATACCATTACCGGTATTGCAACGGCGTACATGGACTCCATCCCGATGATCGTGATTTCAGGGAACGTGCCAAACAGCCTGATTGGTAACGACGCTTTCCAAGAATGTGACATCGTGGGCGTCTCTCGTCCGGTAGTAAAACACAGCTTTTTGGTGAAAAAGGCGGAAGATATCCCTGAAACGATCAAAAAAGCCTTCTACATTTCAACAACGGGTCGTCCTGGGCCAGTTGTGATTGATTTGCCAAAAGACGTAATGAATCCGCAAATCAAACTGCCTTACCAATATCCAGAAAGCATCTCGATGCGTTCATACAAGCCAACCACTTCGGGTCATAAAGGCCAAATCAAGAAAGCACTGAAGTCTTTGATTGAAGCGAAAAAACCGGTGCTTTATGTCGGTGGTGGCGCAGTCATTTCTGGTGCTCACGAACATATTTTAGAACTGGCAGACAAACTTAACCTGCCAGTTGTCAGTACCTTAATGGGCCTAGGTGCATTTCCGGGCACTCACAAAAACTCGCTTGGTATGTTGGGGATGCACGGTACCTACGAAGCCAATATGGCGATGCACGAAGCGGATCTGATCTTCGGTATTGGGGTACGTTTTGATGACCGCACCACCAATAACCTTGAGAAGTACTGTCCAAATGCGAAAGTGATGCACATTGATATTGATCCGTCGTCGATCTCTAAAAACGTCAAAGTGGATCTTCCAATCGTAGGCTCTGCTGAAAAAGTACTGACTACTATGCTTGGTCTACTGGCAGAGCAAGATTGTGGCAACGATGAAGCGGCGATCACTAAGTGGTGGGATGATATTCAAGTGTGGCGTGATCGTCAGTGCTTGTCTTACGAAACGTCGTCGGATCGTATCAAGCCACAGCAAGTCATTGAAACACTGCACAAGCTAACCAATGGTGATGCGTATGTGGCGTCTGATGTAGGCCAGCACCAAATGTTTGCGGCGTTGTACTACCCATTCAACAAACCTCGCCGTTGGATCAATTCGGGTGGCTTGGGCACAATGGGCTTCGGTCTTCCTGCTGGTATGGGCGTTAAGTTCGCGATGCCTGAAGAAGAAGTGGTGGTGGTGACGGGTGATGGCAGTATCCAGATGAACATTCAGGAGCTATCGACGGCCATGCAGTACGATATTCCTGTGAAGATCATCAACCTTAATAACCGATTCCTCGGTATGGTAAAACAGTGGCAAGACATAATTTATCAAGGTCGCCACTCTAACTCTTACATGAGTTCTGTTCCGGATTTTGCTGCGATCGCAGAAGCTTATGGTCACGTCGGCATTCGTATCGAAACGCCAGATCAGCTCGAAGAAGGGCTACAAAAAGCGTTGGATATGAAAGATCGTTTGGTGTTTGTTGATATCAACGTAGACGAAACCGAGCACGTATACCCGATGCAAATTAAAGGCGAAGGTATGGACAAGATGTGGCTAAGCAAAACGGAGAGAACTTAATATGAGACACATTATTTCATTGCTATTGGAAAACCAACCGGGTGCGTTGTCTCGTGTTGTCGGCTTGTTCTCTCAACGTGGTTACAACATTGAATCATTGACCGTATCGCCGACGGATGACGAAACGTTATCGCGTTTGAACATCACAACCACATCGGATGAAATGCAGCTGGAGCAAATCCAGAAACAGCTACACAAGTTGATTGATGTACTGAAAGTGCAAGAAGTTACTGAGTTTGAACACATTGAACGTGAACTGATGATGGTGAAAGTGAAAGCCAGTGGTTTTGCTCGAGCGGAAGTGAAACGTACGGCAGATATTTTCCGTGGACAGATTGTGGATGTCACCGCTTCTCAGTACACCGTGCAGCTTGCTGGCACCAGTGAAAAGCTCGACGCGTTCATCCAAGCCATCTCCGAAGTCACCGAAGTGGTCGAAGTAGCACGTAGCGGGGTAGTAGGTATTGCCCGTGGAGAACGAGCGTTAAAGCCTTAACAAGCCTCATATCTGACCGAAAAGCCACTGTATTACAGTGGCTTTTTGTTTAGATGCTGCCAAATAATGATATAATTGTCGTTTTAGTAGGCATCATAGGCTGTAGGACGCGTGAAAGTAAAAAAGCTGGTCGGCACATTATTGGCGACAGCACTATTCTTTAGTGCCCTCACCGCCACCTACTACTACCAGAAATACCAAGCCCTCTTAGCGAATAATGTTGAAAACACCGCCAAAGAAGCCTTACACCAACTGGCTTACACCGGGCGCGAATACAACAATATTCAAGATCAGATAGAAACCATCAGCGACCTACTTGGTCACAGTCAAAGCCTTTACGATTACTTACGTGAACCCAGTAAAGCCAATCTGACCATCTTAGAGAACATGTGGAGCTCGGTTGCTCGCAACCAAAAACTGTACAAGCAGATCCGTTTTCTCGATACCTCTGGCACCGAAAAAGTTCGCATTAAATACGATTTCAAAACCAGCATCGCTGGCCCATCATTGATCCTTCGAGATAAATCTGCGCGAGAGTATTTTAAATACGCGCAGAGTTTGGATAACGAGCAAATCTCAGCTTGGGGGATTGAACTTGAAAGGGACAAAGGTGAATTGGTTTATCCGCTAAGTCCGTCACTACGCATTTTGATGCCAATTTCAGTGAATGACGTTCGACAAGGTTACTTAGTGTTGAATGTCGATATCGAGTATCTGTCATCCCTTCTCAACTATTCACCAGTGCGAGATTTCCACATCGAGTTGGTTAAGCACAAAGGCTTTTATATCGCGAGTCCTGACGAGTCGCGCTTGTATGGCGATATTATTCCTGAGCGTTCTCAGTTTAATTTCTCGAACATGTATCCAGATATATGGCCGCGAGTGGTATCTGAGCAAGCGGGGTACTCTTATAACGGTGAACATTTGATTGCGTTTAGCTCGATTAAGTTTGTCTCCAACGAGCCTTTGCATCTCATCATCGACCTCTCGAATGAGCAGTTGTCAAAAAGAGCGACGCGCGACATCAATGACCTTATTCAAGAATCCTTGTTTGTATTAAGTCTTGTACTGGTTTTCACTTTGCCAATTACCGCGTTGGCGCTGCATTACCGTCGCCATAGTGTGGAATCGAAGTTAGCCCGTGCCGCACTCGATGGTATGACCGCCGTCATGATTTCTGACGCATCGCTCCGCATCATCATGGTCAACCAAGAGTTTGAAAACATGATGGGTTATTCTACCGAACAAGTGAAAGGCTCGAATGCCCACAGCCTGATTTTGCTTCCTGAAGACCTCGAAGAGACGCTAAACATTTGGAATAAGTTAGGGCGCGAGAATGTTTGGGAAGGCGAAGTACGCTGCCGTACCCAATTGAATCATGTGTTTACGGCGATCATGCGTATCCAAGCGAACTTAACAAAGTCCGGTAAAATCAGCTATTACATCACTTCGCTGGTGGATATTTCTGAACGTAAAGCGTTGGAAGAGCAGCTGCGCAACTTAAGTGAGAAAGACGGTTTGACTGGACTGTGGAACCGCAGAAAGTTTGAAGAACAATTAACCCACTACGCGAATATTGTAGAACGTTATCCTGATACACCGACGACGTGTTTGGCTTTGTTTGATATTGACCACTTTAAGCGCATTAACGATGAACGCGGTCACGATGAAGGGGATAAAGTCATTTGTAGCGTCGCAGAAACGTTACTCCGTGAAGTACGCACTACGGATTTTGTTTCTCGTGTTGGTGGTGAGGAGTTTGCGGTGATCATGCCTCATACTACAGTTAAAGAGGCCGAAGTGGTGCTCAATCGTTTACGAGTCGCGGTTCAGCTGCGAAGCAATATGACCGTTACCGTCAGTGCGGGTTATAGTGACCTCACTGCCGACCGAACTCGAAGTTATAAGTGCGCAGATATCGCGCTGTATGAATCCAAAAGCGCTGGCAGAAACTGTGTTTCTTTGTGTCATAGCATTGATGATATTGCTTAGTTCACATGAGCGAGAGAACCGTTTATACCAAAAAGAAAAAATCGGGATATACCCGATTTTTTCGTTAATAAGCGAGTTGATTTGGCGTGACGTTTATAGCGGGTTGTCGATGGCGGTTTCGACACATTGCAACGACTTCAACAAATAACGATCCAGAAACTGCACCGCATCGTCACTATTTTTAGACAGCGACAACTTCATGATCATCTCTTGTTCATCGATATTACAGTGACCTTGATTGTTCGTTCCTAGCACTTGCATAGCAAAGTAATGGTAACGCTTGATCTGGTTTAAAATATCTCGGAAGAAGGTAAACAAATTGTGCGAGTTCGCCCCCTCAAGCAACGCCTCAAGAAAGTGATAGTGGCGTTCTTCCCATTCTCTCCAGCAAAAGCCTTGGTCGAGATTCACTCTAGATAGTTTGTGGTATGAAGTTAGGACGTCCAGTTCCCAGTTCTCATCACCTGTCATGATCGCCTTTTTCAATAGAAATGAAGCCGTCATCCGTAGGCTTTCATACAAGTCATTCAACTCATGCTTACACACTGGCGCAACCCAGCAGCCTTTTTGTGGCGCGAGTTTGACGTATTTGCTCCACGATAGCTGAACCAATGCTTCGCGAATAGGGGAGGCACCTACGTTGTATTTCTCTTTTAGCTCTGCAACCACAAGTTTTTGACCAGGTTTTAGCTCACCAGTCAGGATATCCTGACAGATCATTTTTGATACTTTGTCGGTAAGAGTGGGACTGGACACATACACCTCATAGAATTTTTTATCGTGACGACAAAATTAAACAGTACGCAGTTCTGCGTGAGGTGAATGATACAGGTAGCGTATTATTAGAGCAAGAAAGCCATATAAAAAAAGAGGGCATAAGCCCTCTTTCTCAATAAACTGAAGTGTTAAAAATTCAGTCTTATAGTACGTGTACAGAAGCTGTGTTCGTAGTACCTGAAGCGACTAGAGCACCAGAAACCATTACTACGATGTCGCCTTTGTTACCTAGACCAGATTCTAGAGCAAGTTCTTTACCTGCTACGTAGAATGCGTCAGTGCTTTCGATAGCGTCAACAACAACTGGAGTAACACCCTTAGTTAGAACTAGCTGTGCAGCTGTCTTAGTGTTAGTCGTTAGCGCTAGGATGTTTGCAGTTGGGAAGTACTTACGTACTGAACGTGCAGACTTACCACCTTCCGTTGCAACAACGATAAGAGGTGCAGCTAGTTTTTCAGCTGTGTCTACAGCGCCTTTACATACTGCTTCAGTGATGCGTAGACGTGGGCTATCTAGACGTGAACCTAGCTCAGCTTTTAGTACAGAGTCTGTACGTTTAGCGATTTGAGCCATGATAGTCACTGCTTCTACAGGGTACTTACCTTTAGCAGTTTCACCAGAAAGCATTACTGCATCAGTACCGTCCATTACTGCGTTAGCAACGTCGCCTGCTTCCGCACGAGTAGGACGTGGGTTGTTGATCATAGAATCAAGCATTTGAGTCGCAGTGATAACCATCTTACGTGCACGGTTACACTTCTCGATCATCATCTTCTGAGCGAAGATTACTTCTTCTGCTGGGATTTCAACACCTAGGTCACCACGAGCAACCATGATGCCGTCAGAAAGTTCTAGGATCTCGTCGAAGTTATCAACACCTTCTTGGTTTTCGATCTTAGAGATGATGTGGATGTTCTCGCCGCCGTTTGCAGCAAGTACTTCACGTATTTCTTGAACGTCAGAAGCTTTACGGATGAAAGAAGCAGCAACGAAGTCAACGCCTTGCTCACAACCGAATTTAAGGTCGTTCTTATCTTTTTCAGATAGAGCAGGTAGGTTTACAGAAACGCCAGGAAGGTTAACACCTTTGTTTTCGCCTAGAGCACCGTTGTTAAGAACTTTACATTTAACTTCAGTGTCAGTTGTTGCGATAACTTCCATTTCGATTAGACCGTCGTCTACTAGGATAGTGTTACCAACGTTTAGGTCAGCTGCGAAGCCAGCGTAAGTTACTGCAACTTTGTCTTTGTTACCTACAACTGAAGTGTCAGTTGTGAAAGTGAATTCTTGACCAGCTACTAGATCAACGTCGTTACCGCCTTCTAGTTTGATAGTGCGGATTTCTGGACCTTTAGTATCTAGAAGGATTGCTAGTTGTTTGCCAGTAGCTTCCATTACTTTGCGGAAGTTCGCGATACGAGTGCCGTGTTCTTCGTAGTCACCGTGAGAGAAGTTAAGACGCATTACGTTCATGCCTGCGTTTACTAGTTCAGTTAGCTTCTCTACAGATTCAGTTTTAGGGCCAATCGTACAAACGATTTTGGTCTTTTTCATGGAAGATACTCTCCGGTAAGTATAGTTACAATTTGAAAGTCGGTTATTTACTCTGAAGTTAGGCGCTTTTGATGACATTTAGTGCCTGCCATCCACCGATTTTCCGCCGTATTATTGAACTTCAGATTCTGAAAGTCTTTCACCAAGTTTAGTCATTTTATGACTAAAAGATCGGCGATTTTGGTTACCTTTTTGTGACTAATCCCACTTTATATGCAGAAAGTTGCAAAAAAATAGCCGTCAGTTCTGTAATTTTTTTTCTTTTCGGTGGCGAATTCTACCACCGAATGAATCCAATATCACTGTTTAAGAATTGTCTTAGGACAAGGTTTTATCGAGAAATATTAATTTTTTGGATCAAAATAAATGGACTTGAAAGTTTCGGTTTGACTATAATAAGTTTCACATCGAAACTTAAATTCAAAACGTAAATGTCGAAACGAAACACTCAACTGAGAAGACACGCGATTTCCAACATGGTAAATGAGCTCGGAGAAGTCAGTGTTGATGAACTGGCTCAAAAGTTCGAAACCTCAGAAGTCACGATTAGAAAGGACTTAGCTTCTCTAGAAAAAAATGGACAACTTTTACGCCGATACGGTGGTGCGATTGCCATCCCTACGGAAGTTATTCATGAAGAACTAAGCTCTAATGTTTCGACTCGAAAGTTAAGTTTGGCGAAAGCTGCGGCATCATTGATTCGCGACCATAATCGCATCGTGATAGACAGTGGTAGCACGACCGCTGCGTTGATTCAGCAACTGAACGACAAACGTGGCTTGGTAGTCATGACCAACTCATTGCATGTCGCCAATGCCCTTAACGAACTAGAGAGTGAACCCACTCTGCTAATGACCGGCGGAACTTGGGATACGCACTCTGAATCCTTTCAAGGCAAAGTAGCCGAATCTGTATTACGAGCTTACGACTTTGACCAGCTGTTTATTGGTGCGGATGGCATCGATTTGGAGCGCGGAACCACAACATTTAATGAGTTGGTTGGCTTAAGTAAGGTGATGGCAGAAGTTTCTCGTGAAGTCATCGTTATGATCGAGTCCGAAAAAATCGGCCGTAAGATCCCTAACTTAGAGCTCGCTTGGCATCAAATTGATGTGCTGGTCACCGATGCGGATATCCAACCAGAGCACAAAGTACAGATTGAACAACATGGCGTGAAAGTCATTTGCGCCTAATCTAATAATGTAATCAGTTTCATATTTCGCTTCCCTCTGAATACAGGCCTTTGCTTGCTGCCTCTATCTGAAACATGGCTAGGGAAGAACAAAACTACAAACGGAGATAAACACATGTGTGGAATCGTAGGTGCAGTAGCACAACGAGATGTTGCAGAAATTTTAGTTGAAGGCTTACGCCGCTTGGAATACCGCGGTTACGACTCTGCGGGCGTGGCAATTGTTGACGCTGAAGCGAACCTAACGCGCATTCGTCGCCTAGGTAAAGTACAAGAGTTGGCGGACGCGGTTGATGAAGCGAAAGTGGTTGGCGGTACTGGTATTGCTCACACTCGTTGGGCGACGCACGGTGAACCTTCTGAAATCAACGCTCACCCGCACATGTCTGGCGACATCACGGTGGTTCACAACGGTATTATTGAAAACCACGAAGAGCTGCGCGAGCTGCTTCAATCTCGTGGTTACGTATTCGAATCGCAAACGGATACAGAAGTTATCGCACACATGGTTGAGTGGGAACTGCGTACAGCTGAATCTCTACTAGAAGCGGTACAAAAAACCGCGAAACAACTTGAAGGCGCATACGGCACAGTGGCGATGGACCGTAAAGACCCATCTCGCATCGTCGTAGCACGTTCTGGCAGCCCAATCGTGATCGGTTTTGGTGTCGGTGAGAACTTCCTTGCTTCTGACCAACTTGCACTTCTTAACGTAACACGTCGCTTCATGTACCTAGAAGAAGGTGACGTAGCAGAAATTACTCGCCGTGACGTAACGGTTTTCGATGTGACTGGCGAACGTGTTGAGCGTGAAATTACCGAATCAAACGCAGAGCACGATGCAGGTGATAAAGGCCAATACCGTCACTTCATGCAAAAAGAAATCTATGAGCAACCTAAAGCGTTGATCAACACAATGGAAGGCCGCATCACGGCTGACTCTGTTGTAACTGATGCGATCGGTGTGCATGCGGCAGACATTCTAAGCAAAGTAGAACACGTACAAATCGTCGCGTGTGGTACGTCTTACAACGCAGGTATGACAGCGCGTTACTGGTTTGAAGACATTGCTGGCGTGAGCTGTGACGTCGAAATCGCATCTGAGTTCCGTTACCGTAAGTTTGTGACTCGTCCAAACAGCCTTCTTATTACGTTGTCTCAGTCTGGTGAAACAGCTGATACGTTAGCCGCTCTTCGCTTAGCAAAAGAGAAAGGTTACATGGCGGCAATGACCATCTGTAACGTAGCGGGTTCTTCTTTGGTTCGCGAATCCGATTTTGCATTCATGACTCGCGCTGGCGTCGAAATCGGCGTGGCTTCAACCAAAGCGTTCACGACTCAGCTTTCTGCACTACTTATGCTGGTAACAGCACTGGGTAAAGAGCAAGGTCGCATCAGCAAAGAGAAAGAAAAAGAGATTGTCGAAGCGCTACACGCACTTCCTAAGCAAATCAACGCGGCACTTTCTTTCGAGAAAGAAATTGAAGCACTAGCAACGGATTTTGCAGACAAGCACCACACATTGTTCCTAGGCCGTGGCGAGTTCTATCCAATCGCGATGGAAGCGTCTCTAAAACTGAAAGAGATCTCTTACATCCACGCAGAAGCGTACGCGGCGGGTGAACTGAAACACGGTCCTCTTGCGCTGATTGATGCAGACATGCCTGTTGTGGTGGTTGCACCAAGCAACGACCTACTTGAGAAGCTAAAATCAAACGTTGAAGAAGTGCGTGCACGTGGCGGTCTTCTATACGTATTCGCAGATGCAGACGCAGGCTTCGAAGGCGATGAAACAATGAAGATCATCACGATGCCTCACGTTAGTGAAATCACGGCGGCGATCTACTACACCATCCCAATGCAGTTGCTGTCTTACTACGTAGCACTGATCAAAGGTACGGACGTAGACCAACCACGTAACTTAGCGAAAGCGGTAACGGTTGAGTAATAACGCTTAACAGAAAAAATCCTAAGCGGCACATGCGAGAGTATGTGCCGCTTTTTTTGTCTTGTGCTAAGCGTGATGGAGCGCTCAAGCGCCTTCGCCAGTAAGTTGCTTTCATGACAAAAATGTCATGTTGTTGAAAGGGTGGTGTCAGAGGCGGTGTTCAATAATGACCTCATTGAAAACAAGCACTCAAAGGTTAACAACATGAACGCAATCAAAACTGCTCTTTTTGTAACGGTAATGGCAATGACTAGCGCATCTGCATTCGCTCAACCACTTTTCACTGGTGGCAACTACGTGAGCCGCGAAGAGATGAAAACAATCTCAGTTACGCCGACGGCAACGTCAGATGAGGCTTATCAACAGGCACTGTCTGAACTCAATTCACTTAAAACCATGACGGCTCGTGAATTGAATAAAGAGCTCAATATCCTGACGTTTAATGTGAAGTCTCGCAGTACGCATTTAAAAGATGGTGGCTTCGTGACCGTGCAAGAACGCATGAATGAAGATGGTCAGTTGGAATATTTGGGCAAAGTGAATGTCAAAGTGCATTATGCCGAACGCGATAACAATCGATAATGGTTTGCCAATGGGGAAGAGTATGGTGTGGTTCACATCATGCTCTTTTTCGAGCTTTATACTGGGTTCTCATCCTCCCGCTAACACACTAGGTAAGTAAAGTTGAAAATATTGATCGTCGAAGATGAGCACAAAGCCGGAGAATATCTGCAAAAAGGTTTGATTGAATCTGGGTATGTGGTGGATTTAGTGCATGATGGGGTCGATGGGCTTTATCACGCTACCAGTGAAGAATATGACTTAATCCTCCTCGACATTATGTTGCCTAAACTCGATGGTTGGCAGGTGCTTAACACATTGCGCAGTAGTGGGATTCACACCCTAGTGATCATGCTGACAGCGAAGGAGCAAGTGGAAGATCGCGTGCGCGGTTTTGAGCTGGGTGCCAATGACTATGTGGTAAAACCTTACGCGTTTGCAGAGCTACTGGCGCGTGTTCAAAACGTATTTCGTCATCATATTACCGCGCAAGTGGTCGCATCGCCGCAAACATTACGTGTGGCAGATTTAGAACTTGATATGATCAAACGCGTTGCCACGCGCGCGGGGCAGTCGATGTCGCTTACCGCCAAAGAATATGCTCTGCTTGAGTTGTTGATGCGCAAAACTGGCCAAGTGCTTTCACGTACCACCATTGCGTCGTTAGTGTGGGATATGAACTTTGACAGCGATACCAATGTGATTGATGTGGCGGTCAAACGTCTGCGTAGCAAAGTGGACAAACCGTTCGATAAACCTCTGATTCACACTGTCAGAGGGATGGGCTACAAACTCGAAGAGAGTCGTGATGCCTAAGTTCTCGCTGCCTTTTTCCATGAAAAACAAGCTCGTGCTGATGTTTGTTAGTATGACGTTTGTGACCTATTTTTCTTTGGCTTTCATCCTACAGTACGCCATTGAGCGCCACTTTTATTCGCAAGATTTCAGCTATATTTCCAGTAAGTTCAATGCCATTGAGAACGAGTTAAAACGCTCGCCAGAGGATGTGTTCAAGCAAGCGAATAACAGCACGCTCTACATGTGGGTGTTTGAAGGCAAGCAGAACGTGTATCAGAATTCGAGCCTGACGATTCCTCAGAGCCGAGCCTACAGCATTAGCTCACCTCAGGTCTTAAATCACGAGCGCGCCATCGAATGGAGTGAGGACTCGCTGAATATTCGCGCGTTTGCGTTTCAAGCTGGGGAATATCAGGTGGTGTTCGGTATGAGTATCAATCACCATATTTTGTTTTTGGATAAGCTCGACTGGATTTTGTTTTGGGCGCTCGGTTTGGCGTTTGTGATTTCTTCAGCGTTGAGCGGTTGGATGGTAAAACGTGGGTTGAAGCCGATTGTGGGATTGAATCAGCACATTCAACAGATATCCCCAGAGCAAATGGGCATTCGTCTCGACCCCGATTCGTTGCCAATAGAACTGCGCGAGTTAGCCAACAAACACAACGCGATGCTCGATAGGTTGCAAACTGGTTTTCGCCGCTTGAGCGAGTTTTCTTCTGATATAGCACATGAGTTAAAAACGCCACTCACCAACATTACTACGCAAAATCAGGTCATTTTAGGTGCGTGTCGAACGCCTGAAGAGTATCAGGATGCGATTGCCTCAACGTTGGAAGAACTCAACCGCATCACGAAAACCATCAACGATTTGCTCTACATTGCCAAGGCTGAAAACAAGCTCATTCATCGCCATGACGAAGTGTTTGCGGTGCAGGAGGAAATTGACCGCTTGGTCGCGTATTTTGAAATATTGGCCGAAGATGCCGAGGTGCGAATCGTGAGTTCAGGCGACGGTCAGCTCTATATGGACAAAAACATGTTTGAGCGTGCGGTGGGCAATTTGCTCTCCAACGCGATTCGTCATGCGTATGCTGATTCAACCATTGTGATTGACGTTCAAGAGGTTGATGAACAGGTTACGGTATCGGTCAGCAACCAAGGTGATACCATTGCCGAGCAAAACTTACCGTACCTTTTCGACCGTTTTTATCGCGCAGACAAATCTCGCCAACATGTAGGTAGCGTAGGTGCAGGGCTAGGTTTGTCGATTACCCAATCTATCGTGCAGGCGTATGAAGGACAGATAAAAGTAACATCAGATAAAGACAAGACGCGGTTTGTTATGATGTTGCCATCGGCAGGTGTCAATGGAAGTGATAAGTCAGTTGAAGCATAAAAGGCAAGCCTTGACTTGCCTTTTGAGACTCAAACTTGTTTGAAGTTATTTGGGTTATTGGCCCAGTTGATGAGCGGTTAGAATAGCAGAGTAGACATTTTCTGCCGTAACTGGGAATGGCATATTGTGGATGGTTTCTCCCTCGGCCGTTGAAGCTTCGGCGACCTCGCGCAATTTATCGTGATTAAGCTCTTTAACGCCCATATCAAATAAGTTGGTTGGTAGACCTACAGAGCGGCAGAAGGCGAGAACCGTATTAATCTCTTCCATCGCTGCGTTTTCTAGCACCAATTGAACAAGTGTGCCGAACGCGACTTTCTCACCATGATAGAGATGGTGACACTCTTCGAGCTTGGTTAGGCCGTTATGAATAGCGTGAGCGCCCGCCAGGCCACTGCTTTCAAAACCGATACCGCTTAGGTATGTGTTGGCTTCAATAATATTTTCTACCGCTTTGGTGCTCACACCATTTTCTACCGCAGCTTTTGCTTTTAAACCATCTTCAAGCAAGGTTTCATAACAGAGCTTCGCAAGCGCTTGCGCTGAACGTGTCGCTAAACCACCAGCCATTGTTGCCTTACCAGAGGTCATGTTGGCTCTGGCTTCAAAGTAGGTGGAAAGCGCGTCACCCATCCCCGATACCAGTAGGCGAACTGGGGCTTTGGCGATGACTGATGTATCCATGATGACCATGTCTGGATTTTTAGGGATCATCAAGTATTCCGCAAATTCACCTTCTGGTGTGTATATCACCGCAAGAGCAGAGGTTGGCGCATCAGTCGAGGCAATCGTAGGAACCACCACGACAGGAATTTTGGTGTAAAACGCAACGGCCTTTGCTGTATCTAAGGTTTTACCACCACCAATACCGACAATGACATCATGTTTTTGAGTCGCACAAATGTCCGTGATGCGTTCAATCTCAACGCGCGAACATTCGCCACCAAAAATGTTCATAGTGAGTGGAAGCTTCTCGTCAGCAAAGCTTTGTTTGACGTCATCACCAACCAGGTTAGTCACGAACTCATCAGCAATTACTAACGGACGTTCACCTAATGTTTTCACATAGTGAGCGATAGATGTAAGTACTTGTTCACCTTGGACGTATTTGCTTGGGCTGATAATAATTTTGTCCATAATTCAAACCTTTAACCTTTTTTATGTGTGTTTTTGACTGCAATGAAAATCCATTGTAGCGATAAGGTTTATATTAGGTTTGGTGTGGTAAGTGGTGAAGGATATCTCTGGTTTTGTTCCATGCTTTTATGACCTCTGTGTCAAACCGACTGTCAGAAGTAATAAGCATCAGCATGCTTTATGGCGACGATCACTATTCAGGAAAATTTGTCGTTTTTCGTTTCATATTGAAACAAGAATGTTGAAGGTTTCGTTTCAATATGAAACGGATTGATTTTTGTTGAGTACGCATTTTCTCTGTTTAAGATGAATTCATACCCTACATAAAAATATAAATGGAATGAGATAGAACGATGAAAAAGTTAATTAACCAAGTCGATGATGTTGTATTGCAGCAAATGGAAGGCCTGGCATTGTCCCGCCCTGAGCTAAAAGCCAACTACGAACCTCGTTACATGTGGCATGAGGAAACGCCGGGGCAAGTGGCATTGGTTTCTGGTGGTGGCTGTGGTCATGAACCTTTACACGCAGGTTTTATTGGTAAAGGCATGCTGACAGGCGCTTGCCCTGGAGAGGTATTTACTTCACCTACGCCAGATCAAATGTACGAATGTGGTAACCAAGTGAATACTGGTGAGGGCGTACTATTTATCATTAAAAACTACACCGGAGACGTGTTGAACTTTGAAACGGCCGTGGAGTTGCTTCATACCGATGGCATCAAAGTTGGGGCGGTGTTGGTGGATGACGATGTTGCGGTCAAAGACAGCCTGTACACCGCTGGTCGTCGTGGTGTTGCTGGAACGGTATTAGTTGAGAAGTTAGTTGGTGCTGCCGCGAACAAAGGTTATTCGCTGGAGCAATGTGAAGCACTGGCTCGTCGCGTTAATAATCACTGTCGTTCATTTGGCGTGGCGCTTAATGCTTGTGTTGTGCCAGCTGCGGGTAAACCATCTTTTGTTCTGGAAGATGATGAAGTGGAGTTTGGTGTTGGTATCCATGGTGAACCAGGTATCAAGCGAGTGAAATACACCGACGCCGATACGTTAGTGGATGAGATGTTTGCTGAAGTTGCTGAAAACACGCCTTATCAGCGCACATTGCGTATTTGGAATCGTGACGAAGGTGAATGGGATGAAGTGGAATCCAGCATTGAGCCTTTCGCCGCTGAACACGACTACATTGTGATGGTGAATGGTATGGGCGGAACGCCAATTTCTGAGCTTTACGGAGTGTACCGCCGTCTTGCCCATAACTGCAAGCAAGCGGGGTTCCGTATCGTGCGTAATATGGTCGGTAACTTTTGTACCTCACTTGATATGGAAGGCGTTTCAATTACGTTGCTGAAAGTAGATAAAGAGATGTTGGAGCTGTTTGATGCTCCTGTCGATACGGCTGCGATCAAGTGGTAACAGGGGGGAGCAAACATGCAAATTGAAAAACAACATATCGTTCACTGGTTAGAGTTATGTGCAAAAACGTATCAAGAGAATCAAGATTTTCTGACCGACCTTGATCGTGATATTGGTGACGCAGACCATGGTCTCAATATGAACCGAGGCTTTAAAAAAGTTGCTGAAAAACTGCCGCAATTTGCGGACCAAAATATCGGCAGCATTCTCAAGAATACGGGCATGACTTTGCTTTCTAGTGTCGGTGGGGCAAGTGGCCCGCTGTATGGCACGCTGTTTATTCGCACGGCTGCCGCTGTCGGAACTCGAGAGCAATTAACGTTTGAAGAGTTAGTGGATGCACTAAAAAGCGGTGTGGATGGCGTGGTGTCTCGTGGTAAAGCAGAACTGGGTGATAAAACCATGTGTGATGTTTGGTTACCCGTTTTAGTTAGCGTGAAGGCGTCGTTAGAAAATGGCATGAGCGCTGAGCATCTATTGAATGAAATGGTTGAGCTAGCAGAAACGAACGCGGTTGCCACGATTGAAATGTTGGCGAAAAAAGGGCGAGCAAGCTATCTGGGGGAACGTAGTATTGGCCACCAAGATCCCGGTGCAACCTCTTCTTTGTTAATGATTAAAGCATTACAGCAGGCAATAGCAGGTAATTAAGATGGTGGGAATTGTAGTTGTATCTCATAGTCGTCGCCTTGCTGAAGGGGTGGCCGAACTTGCCACCCAAATGACGCAAGGCAAAGCCAAGCTTGCGATTGCGGCTGGGATTGATGATCCAGAGAATCCGATCGGAACTGATGTCATTGCCGTGATGGAAGCGATTGAGCAGGTACATGATCAACAAGGGGTTGTTGTATTGATGGATCTTGGCAGCGCGTTGCTTAGTACGGAAATGGCTCTGGATCTGATTGATGATCATGTGAGGGAAAATGTCACCCTTATCTCGGCCCCTATTGTTGAAGGAACCATGGCGGCGTCGGTGGCTGCTGCCGCCGGACTACCTTTATCGACAGTAGTCGAAGAGGCACAGAATGCGTTAAGCGTAAAACGAGAGCACCTTGGTGAGCAGCCACTAACATCCGCTGAGATAGTGCCAGTATCAGAGAACTTTGAGCAAGAGCGGACATTTGATTGGGTAGTGCAAAATCCGCATGGGTTACATGCTCGTCCCGCTGCGGCCATTGTTGGTGCACTCGCGCCTTTTGATTGCCAATTATGGTTGAAAAAAGGCGAGCGCCGTGTGAACGCGAAAAGCTTAAACAGCATCGCGAAACTTGGCGTTCGTAGCCAAGAGACGATCACGCTGTGCGCACTCGGCTCTCAATCCAGTGAAGCAATCAAGGCATTTGAAGCCTTAGCTAGTGAGCACTTCGGAGAAAAAGAGGCGGTTGAGCAAGGCATTATCGAATCTGAAGAGTGCTCGGATACTTTGCTCGATGGCATGGCCTCAAATCAGATTGAAGGTGCTGTTGTTGGTATTCGAGTCAATGACGGTATCGCTACTGCTCCGGTTGTCCTTTTTACTCATGAAATGCCAGCAGTGCCTGAACGTGATTTCCAAAGTGAACAAGGTGAAATTGAACGGGTTAAGCGTGCGATAGGCGTGGTTGTTCAACATTTGCAGGAGCAAGCGAAGCAGCCGAAAGGGGAAATATTTTCTGCTCATAGCATGATGCTCAGTGACCCAGAATTATGGACATCGGTCGAGGCGCGAATTCAAACGGGCATGATAGCCGAGCAAGCTTGGATAGAATCACTGCAAACGTTGGCCGAAGAGTTTCGCCATGCTGAAAGCCAGTACATGCGGGAACGCGAAGCAGATGTGCATGATATCGCACGCCAAGTTATGGTCGAAATGACAGGAGTAACGCCTAATGCCATCGACATTCAGGAACCGAGTATTTTGTTGGCTCGTGACCTTATGCCTTCTGATGTGGCCGGGCTTGATAAATCGAAAGTGCTTGGTATCTGTTTGAGTGAAGGAGGGAAAACCTCTCACAGTGCGATTCTTGCTCGTGCGATGGGGATTCCTGCCATCGTTAAAGCTCAGGGCTGTCTTGATGCTGTGCGTGCTGGTCAAGTGGTGACTATTGATGGCTTCCGAGGATATTTATGGTTCTCTCCTTCAGATGCCATACAACAGGAATTAGAAGCGCAACAAATTGAGTGGCAAAGCACCCGACAAAGTGCACTAGCGAGTGCTCAGCAAGCCGCAGTCACCTGTGATGGCGTCCATATTCCAGTATTCGCCAATATTGGTGGACCAAAGGATATTGATGATGCGCTAACATCGGGGGCTGAAGGCGTTGGTCTATTTCGGACTGAGTTTCTATTTCAAAACAGTGATGAGTTGCCAACTGAGGAAGCGCAATACCAAGTGTATCGTGATATTGCTGCCGCACTTGGTGATAAGCCACTTACGATTCGTAGTCTAGATGTTGGCGGTGATAAGCCTTTAGCCGCTTATCCTATGCCATCGGAAGATAATCCATTTTTAGGTTTGAGAGGGGTGCGGTTGTGCCTTCAACATGAGCCATTGTTTACCGCCCAACTTCGAGCCATTCTGAGAGCTTTTCACGAGCAACCGAATATTCAATTGATGATACCGATGGTGGCCCAGGTTGAAGAAGTGAGAAAAGTAAAAGCGCTGTTGGCACATCAAGCCAACCAACTTGGCTTGGATGCGACTCATTTGCCTGTCGGTATTATGATTGAAGTACCAGCCGCGGTATTAAATGCTGATGCGTTAGCCCAAGAAGTCGACTTTTTCTCTATCGGTACCAATGATTTGACTCAATATGTTATGGCAGCCGATCGAGGCAACGCTACCGTTGCTGAATTGGTGAATTACTTTGAACCTTCGGTACTAAAAGCCATTGAACTCACTTGTGCTGCGGGCGATCGCGCGGGCATACCGGTCAGTATGTGCGGTGAGATGGCAGGCGATCCAAATGCCACAGAAACATTGCTTCGCGTGGGGTTGCGAAAATTCAGCGCCAGTTCGAGTCTGCTACCGGGACTAAAAGCGCAGATTCGTCAGCTGTCTGTTGATGTTTAATCGACACCGTATCGTTAGTACATCTACACCGGCGTGCTTACGCCGGTTTTACTTTTGTAGGAACGCCATTTCTTGGCTTAATACAGCTTCATTTGTTCCTGCAGCCCAAACTTATTAATTTTTCTCCATAGGGTCGTGCGGCCAATTTGCAATGCTTTCGCCATATCATGCATTTTGCCATCACACTGATTCCAAGCCTGAACGATAGCTCTTCTCTCAGCTTCTTCTAGCGTGATTACCGGCGTATTCTCTGCGGTATGGCGAGAATTCAGTTTAATGTCTTCTGGAATATCATTCAGCTTGATTAAGTTCGAACTGCGGTTAAGCAAAATTCGCTCAGTTCGGTTTCTTAATTCAGAGTTATTGCCTGACCAACGAAAATTCATCAACGCTTCCAGTGCGACTGGCTCTATCGAGATCGTCACATTGTGGCGGCGCTCATAATGGCTGATAAGCTGCTGGACGAGAAATTCAATATCTTCTTTGCGCTTTCTTAGTGGCGGAATATGCAGCTCGTTCGAAGAGATTTCATAATAAAGTTGCCGACCAAATGAGCGCTGAGTGACATACTCGCTGATCTCTGAAGAGGTGCTGGTAATAAGTTGAAAGTCTACGGGGATCAATCGCAAACTGTCGCTGCGGCTGACGAGCCCAGTTTTTAACAACTTAAGTAGCACGGCTTGTAAATCGGGTGACAGATATTCCACCTTTTCCAAAAAGAGCGTGCCGCCATGGGCGAGTTCAAACTTAGAGGGCATGCCTTGTCCCTCGTCGTATCCCAGGGTTTCTTTGACCAGTTGCTCTGTATTGATGGAGCGGCAGTTGAGTGTAATGAACGGCCCTTCTTTGTAGGCGCTTTCATTATGAATCGCCATGGCGAGAGTAGCTTTTCCTACACCTTCTTCACCCGTAATTAGAATCGGTGATTTGGACTTTATGGCCCGCTTTGCCACGGTAATGACGTGCTTCATTTTTCGTGAAATGACAGGCAAAGTGCTGAATGTATAGCGCGCACTGCCACCTATTTGTTGTTGAGCAAGTTCGCGAATTTTATCGATAGGGTGCAAGAACAATAAGTGTGTGCCGTCGTTTAGTGGACGCAAGGTAATGATCGCTTCAACAAACTCGCCACGAACCTCTACCGTTGTGAGTTTGCGGTTGATGCTTGCACCCGACTCAATACTATTGAGGACATTTGGCGGGAAACGTAAAACCGAAAAGACTTCTTTATCCAAAACCTGACTGGCTTCAATGTTTAACAAGCGCTCTGATTGGTGATTTACCATGGTGATACGGCTTTCTTCATCCCAGGCCAGAAGGCCGTCATCCATGCATTCTAACGTTGCGTTGTGCGCACAAGTGAGGCGGTTAATGTTTTCTTGTTCCGACTGAATATGGATTTGCAAACTGACTTCTTTCGCGCTCGACGCGATGATGACTAGGTTTTCTTTCTTGTAGCTCTCTGCTTTTTTGAGAAGGCATGTTGTGCCGCGTAACTTGCCAAACTGGTCGAAAACAGGCGCTGCTACAGAGGCATAAGGGTGTAAGTGGCGATTGAAATGTTCTGCTGCGAACACTTCACACGGGATATGAGTACTAATACAGAGATTGACCGCATTTGTGCCAATTTTCCCTTCAGACAGAAAGCAGCCTTGTTTAATACCGAGCGCCTGCATCTCTTGTTGCATTGAGTCATGTCCCACAACAGATAGAACGCAGCCGTTGCCGTCAGTCACCATTAATAGCAGGTCTTCGTCCCCTAGCATGTCGTAAGTGTCTTCAAGTACGGTCGTGGCGCATTCGATGAGGTGCTCGTTGCGTTTCATCAGAGATGAGAAGGTAAAGCCAGAGGCAATATGTGGTTTTGACCAGGTATAAGGGCTGCATTGCTTTATGCAACGCTCCCACGACTCAAGTACGGGAGTGCGGGAAAATTCTGGAGATACCCAATGGTGTTTTTGGAAAAACTCCCATTTGGTTTTAGTGTCTTCGATTGAAAGCATGCCATACCGTTTCAATACCAGCGATAGATTGGTCTGATATTACAGAGACATACGAATATGGACTGTGATGGCTTTCACGCACGTCATACAGAAAGGATACGCAAAGAAAAGAGGCTAGTAGAGAAGGCGTTCCTTGCCGGAGGTTGGGTTAAAAAGGGCTGTCTTTGCCCAGTTCGTTACAGATCTCGACAATGGCGAGCGAGAGACCTGATTTTATTATTTGTTGCTGGCGCTGAAGCTGGAGTTGGTAAAATTCAAGATCGATGTCGTCATCGGGTTCGTTGACTTCCAATTGTACCATGCCCATTTTCTTTACCAGATGCAGCTTTTTGATTGGCTCTAGAATATTTGGATCAGTGAACTCGTAGTCGGATGCATCGCTATTGAGTCGGTTTTTAAGCTTAATGATGTCTTCAATATCATGATAAATATCGTCTGGGAGTACGCCTAAGCCAAATAGGAGTTTCAAACGAACGGAGAGATCGCCCAGCGGTCCGGAGTCTTGCAGTAATGGGCCGACAACCGATTGCACGGCGAAGTTATCTTTACGAAAGATCCTTTGTATTAGCCCGTCGATGGAATCGTTGAACACATCGACTGCTGCAATAAAAAAGCCTCGTACCGATGGTGCGCTGTTGAGTCGTTCAATAATCTCGGTTTCGTTGATGTTATCTGCCATATACTGATCAGTTGTTTCATTATTATATTAAGAGGAGCAGAGCTCCCCCTGAGTCAATCAAAGCTGGTTGTAAAGCGACTCGATTTGAGCCACTTCAACACTGTCTTCAGCCAGACCTGTGTATTTTGCTAGCGTTTTTGTCACGCCAACCTCTTTTAATGAGGTCTGTAGCTCAACCGCTTGCGGATCGGTGTCGTTGGTGTATTTCAACGCCGCCGCGATCCCTTTCAAAAGTGTTTGATTTTCAGTGCAATACTCGATTGTACCGAGTAATGGCTTCACTAATCTATCATTTGCACCCAATTTACGAATTGGTTGTCGCCCAACTCGATCCACTTCATCCACTAAATATGGGTTGGCGAAGCGACCTAAAATCTTTTCGATGTAGGCATTGTGCATGTCGCGGTCGAAGCCGTAACGACGAATCAATACTTCGCCACTTTCCTGCATTGCTTGTTTTACTTCGGCATGAATGCTTGGGTCTTCAATCGCTTCGCGAATGGTGCGATGGCCTTTCAAACAGCCTAAATAAGCGGTAATGCAGTGACCTGTGTTTAGGGTGAACAGCTTACGTTCGACAAAGGCCATTAGGTTGTTGGTTTTTTCCATGCCAGCAATGTTTGGGATGTCGCCCTTGAACTGTTGCTCATCGACAATCCATTCGCTGAAGCTTTCAACCGTCACTTCCAATGGGTCATCGTTGGCCGCTTCTGCTGGTGGCACGATGCGATCGACAGCGGAATCAACAAAGCCAACCAACTCGTCTGCTTTTGCATGCAATGATTTATCTAAGTGTTTGTACACTTCACCTTTTAGGTGCGTTGTGCCACGCACCATATTTTCACAGGCGATGATGTTAAGTGGCGCGTCATTGCCAGCTTCAAAACGTTTGGCGATACCTTTCGCGATGGTTTTCGCGATGATGTCTAATACGTTTGGACCAACTGCTGTGGTGACTAAATCGGTTTTGACGATGCGATCAATCACGTCTTCACTGGCTGAGTTTACCGCTGTGACGTGGGTAACGGTGTCGATTTGACACTCAGTACCGACCACTTTTACTTTGTATTCTTGTTTGTGGCTGAGCTGGTCTACTAGCGGTACATCAACGTCAGCGAAAGTGACCTCGACTTCTGCGTCTGCTAAGAGTTTACCGATGAAACCACGACCGATGTTACCTGCACCAAAATGAACTGCGTTTTTCATAATTCTTACCTACCAATATCTGAAAATGTTGACTTACGAAACTAGGGTGAGGCCAACCGCATAGGGGGTGACAGCTGACCTCGTTTGCCTCAGGAGCAAATTAAAGGAGTAATTAAGCCGCTTGTTGACCGCCAAGGATGTTTAGAATTTCTTCTACATCGTTGGTGCTGGTTAGCTTCTTAATTGCTTCCGGCTCATCGAGCGCGTTCGTTATGGTGGTGATCACCTGGATGTGCTCATCGTTCTTAGCGGCAATGCCGATAACCAGTTTCGCGACATCGTCGTCATCTTCAGTAAATTGGATACCCGATGGGTATTGGCAGATTACAATGCCAGTTTTCTTCACGCGGTCTTTCGCTTCTACGGTGCCATGAGGAACCGCGATAGACTCGCCAAGGTAAGTTGGAACCAACGCTTCACGTTCAAACATCGCGTCTACGTATTCTGGTTCTGCGTAGCCAAGTTCAACCAATTTGTTGCCTGCAAAGCGGATGGCTTCTTCTTTGTTGGCTGCTTTCAAACCTAGATGAATGTTTTCACGCTGGATTTGGAAAACCGATGGCTGTTGTGGCTCAAAGCTGTCGTCGTTGGCAGCAAGCACCGATACTTTGACCATTTGATCGTCATTCGCAGCCGACTGTTTTTGTGCTGCCAGTAACTTGGTGACTAGCTGGTTGTACATTTCGCTGTCTAGGAAGTTAGTCAATGAAATGTGGTGTGCGTTTGGAGCATGCTTACGTGCACGATCCGTTAAGTCTTTATGAGTAATCACGATATCTGCACTCTCTGGTAAGCTGTTGATAGCAAGGTTGGTTACGTGGACGTTCAGACCTGCGTCCTGAACTTTCTTACGTAGCATGCTCGCACCCATGGCGCTTGAGCCCATGCCCGCATCACAAGCGACAATGATGCTTTGTACTGTCGCTAGGTCTACGTCACCTTTGCTTTCGTTGTTTACCACTGCGCCGTTTTTCGATGCAGATTTCATGTCTTTCATTTGTGATGTGGCTTTTTCTAGTGCCGCTTCATCGCCATCTTCTTCTGTCGAGGTTTGCGTTTTCATCAGCAGAGATGCAACCGCGAATGACACGCCTGTTGCTGCCGCGATAGAGGCAAGAACGCCAACAATTGAGCCTTTTTGAGTCATCAATAAGATGGCGAAGATAGAACCTGGAGAGGCTGGAGAAACGATGCCCGCGTTAAACATGGTTAGAACGAACACACCAGTCATACCACCTGCAATAGCCGCAAGGATCAGACGTGGGTTCATTAGAATATACGGGAAGTAAATCTCGTGAATGCCACCGAAGAAATGGATGATGGATGCACCGCCAGCCGTTTGGCGAGCCGTACCTTTGCCAAACACCATGTAAGCCAGCAGGATACCCAAGCCCGGACCAGGATTCGCTTCGATCAAGAAGAAGATCGATTGACCAGTCTCAGACGCTTGCTGAATGCCCAGTGGAGAGAAGATGCCGTGGTTGATCGCGTTATTTAGGAACAGGATCTTCGCTGGCTCAACAAAAATAGAAGTCAGTGGCAGAAGGTGTGCTGAAACAAGGAAGTTTACGCCAGCTGCCAATGCGCCTGAAAGCACTTTGACAAATGGGCCGATAAGGAAGAAAGCCAGAATGGCGCACAGCATACCGATGATGCCCGCAGAGAAGTTGTTGACCAACATCTCGAAGCCGCTTTTTACTTTACCGTCGATGTAGTTATCGAATTTTTTGATTGCCCAGCCACCCATTGGGCCAACCATCATTGCGCCCATAAACATTGGGATGTCGGTACCGACGATCACGCCCATGGTTGTGATTGCACCAACGACCGCGCCGCGATCGCCGCCCACTAACTTACCACCGGTGTAACCGATAAGTAGTGGCAGCAAGTAAGTGATCATAGGCCCAACCATGGAAGCTAACGTCTCATTTGGTAGCCATCCGGTTGGGATAAATAGAGCAGTGATAAAGCCCCACGCGATAAACGCGCCGATGTTAGGCATTACCATGTTTGACAGAAAACGACCAAAATTTTGTATCTTGATCTTGGCATCTGGTGATATCATAACAATTCCCCGTTCGATGTTCTGATGAATATGTTGTCGTAAACGGTTCGCCAAAACCGCTTGTTTGATTGCTTAGTACCCAATCAATTTACCACACATTTTCCAATTGGAACTGACGACGGGTTTTTCGTGATCAACCCCCGCATTTCTTCGAATGAAAAGCATTTTTTAAGTGATGATGATCAATTAATTGATATGTAACTTAATAACAAAAAATGACTTTCAAATCTGTCAATAAAAATATTAGTGATCAATTCGATCTTCTGACAAATATAAAATCAAAATTCATTGTGATTTAGATCACCTTTAATTTCTTTTTTAATTCAAATTAAATGCCTGAAACGATCAATATCACATTTTGTTTGGGGTTCGGTTTGATTTGAAATGTGATCTATAACCATTTTGAGGTTTTGTGAAAGTTTATAACGTGAACGTTTGCGCGATGTTGGCGTTTTGTGGATTAAAGCTTGAGATGGCTGGCCTTTTTGCGATGAGTTTAACTAAACACTTTGTTTTTAATGTCTTATGGGTAAATAACGCATCACGCTGCTCGCGTTGTGTTGTTTAGAGCGATTTTGAGCAGCGCGATACCTCCGACGACGGTTAATGGTTCAGAGCTAAATACTCGCGCGCGTTTTCGCTGCCCATATAACGTGCAAGCGTTTTCTCAGGCACATCGCGTAAATCCACCATAATCAATCCATCCAGTGCGTTGTTAAACGCCGGATCGACGTTAAAACACACCAACTTACCATTCAAACTCAAATACTGGCGCAGTAATACCGGAACGCCTTTGCCTTCGTCAATTCGAGCGATCACGCGAGATAGCAACTGTAAATCTCCCAATGCGGTTAGCATGCTGGTATTCCAGTTTAAGTTGGTTTCTGGCAGTGGGTTTGACGGAGTGACGTATTCGGCGCAGTCGTTGTCGTAGTGGTGTAGGGTCATCGATTGTGCCAATAATTGACGCGCGGTATGGCTGTAATCGTTGCTGATGCTCACTGGGCCAAATAAGTGCGTGTATTCAGGATGTTGATGAACAAAAGTCGCTATGCCTTTCCAGAGTAAGAGTAGGGCACTCATGCTTTTTTGATATTGCTCGGCAATCACAGAACGACCCATTTCAATCGACTTGCCCATTTGATCGAGAAAGCGTTGGTCATAGTTGAACAAGGTGCGCGAATACAATCCTTCTACGCCATATTTCGCCAATAATTGATCAACTAATCCAAGACGGTAAGCACCTACCATGCATTGGTTCTCACGATCCCACACAAACAAGTGCAGGTAATCATGATCGAAATGATCGATGTCTATCGCTTGTCCGGTCCCTTCGCCAACTTGACGGAAATTATGTTCTCGCAAGCGGCCAATTTCATGCAGGAGAGATGGGATCTGCTGTGCGCTGGCGCAGTACACGTCGAACTCGCCATTTTGAAGCAATTGGGTTTCTGCCGGTAAGCTGTGCAGCTCTTCAAGCAATTGGCCTATGGGTAACCCTGCCGCAATAGGTAAGAGATCATTGTCTGAGACCGTTTGCTGAGTGGCACTTACATCGCGGTTAAGCAGGTAGGTGTTGAGCCTCAGATAATTGACGATCTGATCATCGTTGAGGTTATTGAGTTCTTTAAATTTGATTGCTTGCCCAAAGGACAACTCAATAGTTTTTGCGCTCTTGTTGAGCAGCTCTCTTCCTAACATCAAGGTGCGTAAAAGAGGGTGGATTTTACCTGCCATGTAGAAGCGTTTTGAGTTCTGCCCACAAATGAAGACAGGAACAGTGGCGGCTTTGTTCTTACGAATTAACGCGCTGACACTGCGGCTCCATTCTTTGTCTTCTAAACGCTGTTGTTTGGCATCCACCAACTGCGACACTTCACCCGCAGGGAAAACCAATAACAAGCCGTCATTCGCAAGGTGTTTATTGGCTGCTCTAAGTGCCTTCATGTTCGACTTGACCGCATCTTTGCCCTCGAATACGTCGACACCAATAAAAAGTTGGTCGAGCTCTGGCACGGTTTTCAGGTACTGATTCGCTAAAATTTGGATATCGTCTCGTACCATCAACAGTAGTTCGGCGAGAATCACGCCTTCAACACAGCCGAGAGGGTGATTCGCCACAATGACGGTTGCGCCTTGCTTTGGCACTGAGCCGAGCGAACCATGGGCAATGCGATAGTCGATACCCAAGATATCCAGTGTGAATCGCAAGAAAGTTTTGGTATCCGCATTCGCTGGGCGTTGGGCGTAGAATTTATCGAGCTGACTTAAACCCGTAGCCCATTCTGCAACGTTTTCACCAATGCCAAACGGCGTTTTACGAGGGAGACGAAAAGGGGTCGAACTATCCATATTTACCTCAGCGTACAAGTGGCTGATCGGATAGTAGAAATTACAGATGACAGTTCAGAGGCAAATCCATGAGCCTTTGGTGACAAACTGGTGAAGCTTTGTTGACCAAAGACGAAGGTGATAGGACAGCTTTAGCGTTACGTTTTATCGCCAGCAAACATCAGGATACTCAGAGAGTTGAGCGTTTCACCGAGACTTTCTAGTGAGCTCAAGATCTGTTTGGTCGGCTCATTATCTAGCAGAATTCGACCATCAAAGCTTTTCCCTTCGTATTGCTGTTCATTACGGGGTTCTTGTGTTGAGTTGTCATCCATAGCTAAGTCGTCAGCACTCAAACAGGCCGTTGAGACAAATAATCCGCCTAGAACCACCAACCATTTTGTTTTCAACATAATCTTAAAATTCACAATAAAACACTGTTCAATTTTAATTAATTCTATTCACCATTTCGAACGATATGACAAAAATTTAGCTTTAGGTCGCCATTTTCTGGCCATAGTTGAGCTATGTTATCGATACTACGAATTGTTACTTTTGGCGAAATTAGGAGGATGAATGGAGAAGATTTCCAATAAAGCGTCAATATGGCTCGGGCTGTGTCTGATAATTGGTTTAGGAGTATTGGGCTTTTTTATTCAGCAAACAGCAGTCAAATACAAAGCCTATGAGCGAGTGGTAACGGTGAAGGGATTGTCTGAGCGAGAATACCCGGCAGATACCGTCATTTGGCCAATCCAATTTACGGTAGCCAGCAATGATATGGGCGCGATGTTTGATGACATAGACCAACAAACGCGTTTGATTCTCGATTTTTTAACCGCAAAAGGCTTAACTGACAAAAACATCTCGCTGTCTTCGCCTTCAGTGATAGACCGTAAAGCGCAGCAATATGGTGGTGAGCAAGACATTGAGTATCGTTATTTAGCATCCCGAACGGTCACGGTTTACAGCCAAAATATCAATGTGGTTCGTGCGGCGATTAATGAGATTGGTGAACTTGGGAAACAAGGCGTGATTCTTAATCAAGATCCTTATGCAAACCGAATCGAATACAGTTTCACGAAACTTAATGACATCAAACCAGACATGATCGAAGAGGCGACCAAAAACGCCCGCGAGGTGGCACAAAAGTTTGCGAAAGACTCACAAAGCTCATTAGGAAAGATCAAGCGAGCGACGCAAGGTCAGTTCTCCATTTATGACCGCGATAGCAATACGCCTTACATTAAAAAAGTCCGAGTGGTATCGACGGTTCAATATTACCTTTCTGACTAAGTAAAAAGCCGCTCAGTACGAGCGGCTTTTTTAATATGGTGGCTTAAAGAATGGGATTAATGTCCTGAGTTGTCAGCTCTGTCTCGACAACTTCAACTGGCGTGTAGTGCTGGTAAATCAAGAAACCGTCTTCTGACGTTTCATGAGCGTCTGGCGTATCAATATACGCAGTACATGTGTAGCCAATGCTGTAAGTACCCGGGCCAATGTAACCAAACTCGTAGCTGTAGGTTGTATTGCCTTCTTCGTCTTGCGATTCATTCACATTAGCTACCGCAACTGGCGCGTAGAGTGGAGCTGTCGCGCCCATATCGCCCATGGTTGAGCGATCCATGGAACCCGCATACAGGTAAACAGAGTGAACGGCAGGCACATCATGAATCGCGTTCCATGCCGCACTGTCTGCTTCGCAAGCTTGGTATTGCACGTTACTTACCGTGCCAGCGATATGGCCTGAATCAGATGCGTTCACCAAACTTACGGCATTCGAATTCATGTTCATATGATCTTGGCCGACTGGATCCGCCAGACCTTTACGCAAATCAAACTCTACAACGTAGCTATTGTGCCCAGTATGAACTTTTACATACTGATCTTTTTGGGAAAACTTCAAGCGACCCTGATCGCTGGTATCGGGCTTAAAGCCAAAGCAGCTACCACGACTTGGAACAACAAGACCTTTTACTGAGCCATCAGTTTTTTCGACATACGATAGAGACGTATCATTCAACTGTCGGCCATCTTTCGCGTAAACGCACATGGCGTAATCACCCGGAGCAATTTGTTGTTCGCTAATGATGGTTTTAGCATTTTTCCCTTGGTATTCCATCAAATCAACTTGATGTAGCGCGCCGCTCTCGCTTGCGTCTAGCAGAATGTGATCGCCAGTTTGCTCGCCCGTTTCTGGGTCAAAGGGAATTAAAACCACGTCTTTAAATGCTAAGACCACTTTGTTGGCGTCATCCACAGGTGCATCTGAGACACCAAGAGAAAACGTAGCGGATTCTGTATTTGATGAAGAGTCGTCACCACCGCAGCCAGTTAGTAGTAGACCGCCTGAGATAGCAAGTAGAGGATAAGTGTATTTTTTCATATTGACCTCTTGTGTTTACACTGCCGATAAACATCGAAGATTAGTCTCAGAGTCGAGACCAAATGTCATTGCTTAGTAATGACGGGGTCAATGTAAAAAAGGGAAATTCATAATGTGATATGGATTCCTAAAAAGCTATTTTTAAATCTATTGCTCAAGTGTAGCAGCGAAGCAGTAACGCCATTAACTTCGGCTCTACTTAGCTAAACAAAGTGGTTGCTTGGTAACCACCTTTCCCATTTACACAAGCGCTTTTTTATAAAACTAAGTTCTTATTCGTAGTGAAATGAAGTTGATAATAATCAAAATAGATAGGTGATGAGGGGCGTAACGTAAGGTCGATTATTGCTAGAAGGAATTAGTATGATGGCATACAAATTTTTTATTCGAGAGCTACTAGGATTAGCGATCGTGGTTTCAGTTGTTTTTGGTGTGCTCGGCGTGATGCTCGATCTTTTCGCGCTTACGGCGTTGTGGGAACATCAAGATGCAATTGCTCAGATCTTTTTTCATGAGTCGTTTTACTTCATTGCATTCTTAATCCCGCCATTTTTCCTATGGAAGATCATCAATCGTTCTGATTTAGTTACCGCCGCACAAAACTATATCGCGCTAAAGTTAGAAGCAGAAAGTCGATAATCTAACTCCAAGTACGATTGATACCATTTGATACGATAGAGGCTCATGCTTTGTTTCATGAGCCTCTGTCGTATTGTCTCTCTAAGCAAGCAAGATAGCTTGCTCAAGGATTAATTCTTACTTAAAAGGCTGGTTCAATCGTTCCTTTGAAAGTGCTATCAAGGAAGTCGCGAATTTCTTGGGATTGGTAAATAGAGACGAACTTTTTGTAAGCCTCGTTGTTTTTGTCGGCTTCACGAGTCGCAATAACCATAACAGCGAGAGGTGCGTCTTTGGACTCTAGGAAAATACTTTGCTTCTTAGGGTCTAAGCCTGAAGACATCACGTAATTCATCGTAATAGCTGCGGCATCAACGTCATCCAGCGTTCTTGGCAGCTGCGCTGCATCTACCTCAACGAACTCCAGTTCTTTTTGATTACTCTTAATATCGGTTAACGCGGCTTTATGGCCAACACCTGGTTTAAGCTCAATCAAGCCCGCATCAGCGAGTAGTAACAGCCCTCGGCCTCCATTAGTTGGGTCGTTTGGAATGGCAATTCTGGCACGGTTTGGTAACTCTTCTAACGAACGGTATTTATTGGAATAAATCCCCATGCGCATCAAGATAGATTGGCCAATTGAAACGAGCTGAGAGTTATGACTGCTGTTGAAGTTATCCAAAAAAGGTTGGTGTTGGTAGCTGTTAATATCGATGCTACCGTCACTCAGCGCGGCGTTAGGTGTCACGTAATCAGAGAACTCGATGACTTCAACATTTAGCCCTTGCTTTGCCGCTTCTTTCGCTACCGCTTCAACTACTTGTGCATGTGGCCCAACCGTAGCTCCGACTTTGATTACTGAATTATCTCTTTCTCCGCAGGCACTTAAGCTGAGCGCAGCAGCGAGAACCCAAGATAACTTTTTGATGTGACCTTAACTTGTCATCGTAACTCCATTTCGCATTTAGACGTCCATACGGCTATCCTGTCAGGAATATATAAACGGTCAACGACTAAAACATTGAGGGATCATTTGAAGGTCACAAGGGTTGTATAGCACAAATGTTATTGAGCAGATGGTTAAGAAAGTTGATGGGGTTTAAGCAAGGGAATTTACAAGGGGGACAAGAAGATGAGCTCAGGTGCCAACGGTGTACCCACAGCAACACTTAAAACCATCAGATACAAAAAAGGCGTAGTAGGTAATAACCTGCTACGCCTTTCGAAATTTGGTGGCCCCTCCCAGACTTGAACTGGGGACCAATCGATTATGAGTCGACTGCTCTAACCACTGAGCTAAGGGGCCTTAATAGGTCAACGATTATAGGGGAAGCGTTGCAAGGTGTCTAGATAGCAACTAGGGCAATTGCGCTTAGTTTTTATCCACTTAGAACCAGTGATAATAAAAAAGGTGACCTAAGGTCACCTTTTTTGTCCAACGCTTTATTATTCGTCGAGGAAGCTGCGCAGAGTTTCTGAACGGCTAGGGTGACGAAGTTTACGTAGAGCTTTTGCTTCGATCTGACGAATACGTTCACGAGTAACGTCGAACTGTTTACCAACTTCTTCTAGAGTGTGGTCAGTGTTCATGTCGATACCAAAGCGCATACGAAGTACTTTCGCTTCACGTGGCGTTAGGCCTGCAAGTACATCTTTTGTAGCCATTTTCAGGCTTGTTGCTGTTGCAGAGTCTAGCGGTAGTTCTAGCGTTGTATCTTCGATGAAATCACCTAGATGCGAATCTTCGTCGTCACCGATTGGTGTCTCCATTGAGATTGGCTCTTTAGCGATCTTCAGTACTTTACGGATCTTGTCTTCTGGCATTTGCATACGCTCTGCCAGTTCTTCCGGTAGCGGCTCACGACCCATCTCTTGTAGCATTTGACGAGAGATACGGTTTAGCTTGTTGATCGTTTCGATCATATGTACCGGGATACGAATCGTACGTGCTTGGTCCGCGATTGAACGAGTGATTGCCTGACGGATCCACCACGTTGCGTAAGTCGAGAACTTGTAACCACGACGGTATTCAAACTTATCTACCGCTTTCATCAGACCGATGTTACCTTCTTGGATTAGATCCAAGAATTGTAGGCCACGGTTGGTGTATTTCTTCGCGATAGAAATTACAAGACGTAAGTTCGCTTCAACCATCTCTTTCTTCGCACGGCGTGCTTTCGCTTCACCGATAGACATGCGACGGCTGATGTCTTTAATGTTTTGTACGTTTAGAGATGTCTCTTCTTCAATCATTTTTAACTTAGCGATTGAACGACGGATCTCTTCTTCGTTACGTTTGATTTTCTCAGCGTATGGCTTGTCAGATGCTAGGATCTCGTCTAGCCATGCATCACTTGATTCGTTACCAGTGAATAGGGCAATAAACGATTTCTTCGGCATTTTGCCGTATTCAACCACAGACTTCATGATCAAACGTTCTTGAGTACGAACGCGATCCATTGCTGTGCGAAGTTCGTTCACTAGGTGGTCGAACTGTTTTGGTGTTAGACGGAATTCTTTGAATACGTCTAGCATCATTTCGTTAGCAACGGTTGCTTTCGGGCTGTCGTAGCCGTACTCATTGATCGCTAGCTGAAGATTTTGGTATGTGCTGCGTAGCTGGTTGAATTTCTCAAGCGCTAGCTCTGGATCAATACCTACATCTTCTTCTGAATCATCTGAATCGTCATCGCTTTCTTCATCATCTTCTAGGTCTTCTTCGTCTTCCTCTTCTAATTGAGTTTCAGACAGTTCAGAACCGATGTGAGTCGCGGTTGGCGCTGCTGTATCGTCAGCGTCAGGATCTACAAAGCCAGAGATTAAATCAGTCAGACGAAGTTCTTCTGCCTGAACCTTATCAAATTGCTCTAGGATGTAAGGAATAGTGCCAGGGTATTCAGCAACAGACGATTGAACTTGGTTAATACCTTCTTCAATGCGTTTTGCGATGTCGATTTCGCCTTCGCGAGTCAGCAGCTCTACAGTACCCATTTCACGCATGTACATGCGAACTGGGTCTGTTGTACGACCAATTTCACTTTCTACGCTAGAAAGTGCTGCTGCTGCAGCTTCAGCTGCATCTTCATCGGTAATGTTTGTGTCATCGTTCAGTGCTAGATCATCAGCATCAGGAGCAGTTTCTACTACCTTGATACCCATGTCGTTGATCATCTGAATGATGTCTTCTACCTGTTCTGAATCTACGATTTCAGCAGGTAGGTGGTCATTTACTTCGGCGTAGGTCAGATAGCCTTGCTCCTTGCCTTTAATAACAAGTAACTTTAGCTGTGACTGCGGATTTTGATCCATAGACGGTATCCAACTTCGTAATCTGGTGAAGGAATCAGTATGCGAAATGCAAACCACTTACTATAACAAATTAAATTGTTGCTGACTAATTAAACAGGGTTACGCTTTTAAATCTAGCATAAGTGCTAGCAGCTCCCTTTTCTCTTCGGCTGATAAACCGACACTTCTTGCTTTGGCCTGCAGGTTTTCAATTTGCTTTTCTACGCACTGGGCAATAATTTTATCCAGTGAGTCTAAAAATATTTCTTCTTGGTTGTCTTCGTCGAGCGGAATATCCCAGCTCGCAAGACGAGACAGAAGTGCCTCATTCTGGCTGTTGCGCCAGTGCTCTAATAATTGGCCTGTGTTGATATGGGGATGCGCCTGGCATTTATCAAGTACATCTGCAAATAAACTTAGGCCTGGTATGGATAAGTCTCTCACTGAGGAAAGGTCCGGTACCATTTGAGCATAGCTCGGATTTTGAATAAGTAGAGCTATAACCTCACGCATAGGAGTCCGTTTGATCTCTTTGTGCGGTTGAGGTCGAGTTTCACTTATCTTTTTACGAGGCTGACGTAGGCGGTTATCAAACCCCGTGCGCTCATCCAATAGTTTTTCGAGCAACTCCTGAAAGTATGGGTCAGGAATCTTGTCAATCAAGGCGCTAGCGTATGCTCTCAACGCAGACTTACCTTCGTTGTTACCCAAATTGATTTGGTGTAACTCAATCAAGTTGTCAAAAAGGTAGCTCGATAGTGGTGTCGCTTGTTCTATTTGTTGCTCGAACGCTGCTTTGCCGTATTTACGAACGTAGCTGTCTGGGTCTTCCCCATCAGGTAAGAATAAGAACTTCAATGTGTTCCCGGTTTTGAGGAACTGAAGTGCGTTTTCTAACGCTCGCCATGCCGCTTCTTTACCTGCTCGGTCGCCATCGTAACAACACACCACGGTATTGGTTTGGCGGAACAACATTTGAATATGATCGCCCGTTGTCGAGGTACCTAGCGACGCGACGGAATAATCTACGCCGTATTGAGCCAGAGCGACAACGTCCATATAGCCTTCAACCACCAAAATTTGTGCTGGTTCACGATGCGCTTGTAACACTTCGTACAGGCCATAAAGCTCTTTGCCTTTATGGAATATTGGCGTTTCCGGTGAGTTGAGATATTTTGGCGTGCCTTCACCAAGTACTCGACCACCAAAGCCAATTACGCGACCACGACGGTCACGAATTGGAAACATAATACGACCACGAAAGCGGTCATAACGGTTGCCTTTGTCGTTTTCAATCAGCATGCCACCAGTGACAAGCATGTCTTGATTGTCTTTATTCTGGCCGAAGTTTTTACGGACTAAATCCCATTCGTCAGCCACGTAACCAATGCCAAATTTCTGAACGATTTCACCAGATAGACCACGGTCTTTTAGGTATTCAATCGCGACCTTGCTCGAAGGTTGTTTGAGTTGGTTACGGTAAAACTGGGCAATGCTACCCATTAAATCGTATAGGCTGCGTTTTTCACTGCTACTTGCTTGCGGTCCAGATTTGAACTGACCACTGCCACCACTACGTTGTTCACGAGGAACGTCCAAACCTAGATAAGAGGCAAGTTCTTCAATCGCTTCAACGAACTCTAGGCGTTCAAACTCCATCATAAAGTCGATGGCGTTGCCATGTGCACCACAGCCAAAACAGTGATAGAACTGCTTCTCTTGGCTCACACTGAATGACGGTGTTTTCTCGTTGTGGAATGGGCAACAAGCGCCGTAGTTTTTGCCTTTTTTCTTAAGTTTCACGCGTGCGTCGATAATATCGACAATATCAAGCCGAGCTAGAAGGTCATCAATAAAACTGCGAGGGATGTGTCCAGCCATAAAACCTAACAAAAAAGAAAAATCATGATTGGTGCGAATGGGTTATAGAGAAAAGCATGTGCGAGACTTTGTTTTATTCCATTCTGCCAGATACAAACAAGCCGTGCGTTCCAAAGGATAGCACGGCTTGCTGCAATTGGGTGGGGTATTAAACCAATTTAGCGCGAACTAAACCGCTTACTTTACCCATATCTGCACGCCCTTGAATTTGTGGTTTCAGAACGCCCATTACTTTGCCCATGTCTTGCATGCCAGCTGCACCAGATTCTGCAATTGCTTTCTCGATAAGAGCAGCAACTTCTTCTTCTGTCAGTGGTTGAGGCATAAATTCCTCAAGAACTGTAATTTCTGCTTGTTCCACATCAGCAAGATCTTGACGACCAGCTGCTTCGTACTGCGTAACAGAGTCGCGACGCTGCTTAACCATTTTAGTCAACACAGCAAGAATGTCGTCATCGTTCAGAGTGATCTGCTCGTCAACTTCACGTTGCTTGATTGCTGCTAAGGCTAAACGAATAGTACCAAGGCGCAATTTGTCCTTGGCTTTCATCGCTAATTTTTGCTCTTCTTTGAGTTGATCAATGAGAGCCATAACTAAATTCCTTTTGGGAGCTCAGTTATTAGTACAGGCGAACGCGACGAGCGTTTTCGCGAGCTAGCTTCTTAGCGTGACGCTTTTGAGCTGCTGCTTTAGCGCGTTTGCGAACTGTAGTTGGTTTTTCGTAGTGCTCACGACGACGCACTTCAGAAAGGATACCTGCTTTTTCGCAAGAGCGCTTGAAACGACGTAGAGCAACGTCGAACGGTTCGTTTTCACGTACTTTAACTACTGGCATATGCCTTTCACCTCAGGGGTTATTCGTTAACGCTGGCATTCAACAGACCAAATCATAATTGTTTGGTCACTTACCAGCTTGATCAAAAATGGTGCGGAATTTTAATCCGATCACAACAGCTTTGTAAAGCCTTTTGTCGTTTATTGTCTGTACAAAATTTGTTTGAAGCACCAAGGCGAGGTAATATGACGCCCAAATTTCCTCTATACAGAAAGCATACTGAGAAAACCATGCGCATTATTGGTATCGAAACCTCTTGTGACGAGACAGGAATCGCGATTTACGACGATGAAAAAGGCCTGTTGGCGCACAAGCTTTACAGCCAAGTAAAACTTCACGCGGATTACGGCGGCGTGGTGCCAGAGTTGGCTTCACGTGACCATGTAAAGAAAACCATTCCTCTTATTAAAGAGGCACTAAAAGAAGCAAACTTAACATCCCAAGACATCGACGGCGTGGCTTACACGGCCGGTCCTGGTTTGGTTGGTGCTTTGCTAGTGGGTGCAACCATTGGTCGTAGTATTGCTTACGCATGGGGTGTGCCTGCTGTTCCTGTTCATCACATGGAAGGTCATTTACTTGCGCCAATGCTAGAAGACAACCCACCACCATTCCCATTTGTGGCGGTGCTGGTTTCTGGCGGTCACTCGATGATGGTGGAAGTAAAAGGCATTGGTGAATACAAGATTCTAGGCGAATCCATTGATGATGCAGCCGGTGAAGCATTTGATAAGACGGCTAAGCTGATGGGGCTAGATTACCCAGGCGGTCCTCTGTTATCTAAGCTAGCAGAGAAAGGTACTCCGGGTCGCTTTAAGTTCCCACGACCAATGACCAATGTGCCGGGTTTGGATATGAGTTTCTCGGGTTTGAAAACCTTCACGGCAAACACGATTGCAGCGAATGGCGATGACGAGCAGACTCGTGCTGATATTGCATACGCTTTTGAAGAAGCCGTTTGTGCAACGTTGGCAATCAAATGTAAGCGTGCATTAGAGCAAACCGGTATGAAGCGCATCGTTATTGCTGGTGGTGTAAGTGCGAATCGTCGCTTGCGTGCAGAGCTTGAGAAGCTTGCGAAGAAAATCGGTGGTGAAGTGTATTACCCACGTACCGAGTTCTGTACTGACAACGGTGCAATGATTGCGTATGCAGGTATGCAACGTTTGAAGAACGGTGAAGTTGCAGATATGTCGGTAGAAGCGCGTCCGCGCTGGCCAATTGACCAGCTAACGCCAATCGCGTAATCAAACCTTGTATATTGACTGGCCTCTATTTATAGAGGCCTTTGTTTTTGTGGTTTATTTTCCCAAGAAAAAGGCGCGAGATTTCCAGACTGATGTGAGCAGTTTTCTTTGTGTTCAGTGATAGGATGACGCGGAAGAATAATAAATGGATATAACAATGAAGAAGTTTGAAATTGAAGGTCAGCAACTTGCTTACCTAGACAAAGGCGAAGGGCCTGTGCTGCTGTTTGGACATAGCTATTTGTGGGATTGCCAAATGTGGGCGCCTCAAATTGAAGTTTTGAGTCAGTCCTATCGTTGTATTGTGCCTGACTTATGGGCGCATGGTGAATCGGACGCCGCTCCTGCTTCGACCACGTCTTTAGTTGATTATGCCCAACACATGCTGGCGCTAATGGATCATTTGGAAATCGACAAATTTTCCATTGTTGGCTTATCTGTTGGCGGTATGTGGGGTGCGGAACTGACCGCTCAAGCCCCACAACGAGTGAAGTCATTGGTGTTGATGGATACCTTTATTGGTTGGGAACCAGAAGTGACGCATAAAAAATACTTTGCGATGCTAGATACCATCAGCCAAGTTCAAGGTGTTCCTGGGCCTATTATCGAAGCCGTTGCACCACTGTTCTTTGCGAATAACGCGGATCAAGTTCACCCAGAATTGGTCGCTTCATTTAAACAAAGCCTTGAATCGCTAACAGGTGAGCGAGCTGTAGAAGTTGCTCGTATCGGTCGCATGGTGTTTGGGCGACGTGATGTGATTGAAGATGCAGAAAAAATTGCACTGCCAACATTGATCGCAGTTGGTCGAGAAGATAAGCCGCGTCCGGTATTTGAATCTTACCTAATGAATGACTGCATTACGGGCAGTGAATTGGTGGAGATTCCTGAAGCGGGTCATATCAGTTCGCTTGAACAGCCCGAGTTTGTGAATCAGATGCTGTTGAGCTTCCTAAACAAAGTTCACGCTTAAAATGCATTTAAAAACTCGGCGTTATGCCGAGTTTTTTTCTGTCAGTTTCTTTTCACCAATTTTAGGCTCTTCACCCGAAAGTAAACGACGAATGTTTTGATGATGTTTAAACACGATTAGACAACACAACATGGCAACGGGCAGGGTGTATTGCGGTTTGAACATCCAAGTATAAAACGGTGTGACTAACACAGTGACGAGTGCGGCAAGGGAAGAGTAGCGAAACAGGACTGCAACCGAGAGCCAAGTCAGCATTACTAGGCCTGTAAGGTCTAAGCCAATTGGAGCAATGGCACCAAGCGCGGTAGCGACGCCTTTACCCCCTTTAAAGTGGAAGAAAATTGGGTACATGTGACCAAGGCACGCCGCGATAGCAATAACGCCAAGAATGATAGGATCGATACCAAGAAAGTACCCCCCCCAAACTGGAATCGTCCCTTTGAGCATATCGCACAACAACACCGATACGGCCGCGCCTTTTCCGCCAATGCGCAATACATTGGTCGCGCCTGGATTGTTTGAGCCAACGTTACGAGGGTCTGGCAGTTTTAACAGGCGACAAATCAACACCGCACTGGAAACAGAACCCAGTAAGTAGGCGGCCATTGTCATTATTAGTGCCAGTGCGTCCATAGAAGTCCTTGATGGATTGGAAATTAATGCTCAGTTCCCGCGTAGTTGGTATCATAGCCTGATTCAGCGGTGAGCTGAAATACTCTCTGCGATAGAGCTTGCATTATGTGAGTTCTTGTATATAAAGATGCAGCGCAGTTTATACCTAAGTAACATTTCGATGACCTAGCCAAAGGTTACTTAGGTATAGAATATTACGATCAAATTACCCCTGACGGGTATCCGACCTCTGTAAAGAAGGACATAAGATGGCTCTGGATAAAGTATTTATTGAACAGTTAGAAGTAATCACCACGATTGGCGTGTATGACTGGGAACAACAAATTAAACAAAAGTTGGTTCTGGATATTGAAATGGCGCACGACAACAAGCCTGCGGGTAAAAGTGATGATGTTCAAGATGCCTTAGATTACTCACAGGTGAGTGAAGCAGTATTAAATCATATTGAAAATGGTCGCTTCTTGTTGGTAGAGCGCGTGGCGGAAGAAGTTGCAGAACTTATCATGCAACGCTTCAGCGTTCCTTGGGTGAAGATTCGTTTAGCGAAACCGGGCGCCGTTCCTCAGGCACGATCTGTTGGGGTTGTGATTGAACGAGGCCAAGCATGATCACCACTTATATCGGTGTGGGGACAAACATAGACAGAGAGCAACACGCTAAGGTTGCCTATCTCGAGTTGCAGAGGCTCGGCGAAGATCTCCTCGTCTCACCGATATACGAATGTGAACCTATCGGCTTTAGTAGCCAAAACTTCTACAACTTTGTGATTGCGATGCGCACAAAGTTGTCACTCGAAGAGTTGAGTCACCACTTACGTGAGATTGAATATAAGTGGGGGCGTGAGGAAAATGCGCAAAAGTATCAGGATCGAACACTGGATCTCGATATAGTACTCTTCGGTGAGTGCATCTCGACACAAAAACCGGAGCTACCTCGCAGTGATATCTACAAATATCCTTTTGTCACAAAGCCCTTGTATGATCTCGAACCTCACTTAGTGATCCCCGGCGATGGACGCACTGTAGCCGACATTTGGCATGCTATGCAGCCCGTTGATTCACTCAAACCAGTTTCTTTTTCACTTTAAATTTGAGTTGTTTACATGAGTTATTTTGAAGCCTTTATTTTGGCTCTGATTCAGGGTCTGACAGAGTTTTTGCCCATTTCCAGCTCTGCGCACTTGATCCTACCCTCTGCTATTTTCGGCTGGGCCGACCAAGGTCTAGCGTTTGATGTGGCAGTACACGTCGGCACATTGATGGCGGTTGTAATTTATTTCCGCCACGAAGTGATCACTTTATTCCAAGCATTGTTTGCTTCGATCTTCAAAGGTGATCGCAGTAAAGAAGCAAAACTGGCATGGATGATCGTGATCGCGACGATTCCGGCGTGTGTGTTCGGTTTGCTGATGAAAGACGTTATCGAAGTCTACCTGCGCAGTGCCTATGTGATTGCGACAACCACCATCGTGTTCGGTTTGTTGCTTTGGTGGGTGGATAAGAATGCCAAGCTTGTTGCCGATGAGTACCAAACTGGCTGGAAGAAAGCGGTGTTTATTGGTATTGCTCAAGCACTTGCGATGATCCCTGGAACTTCACGTTCTGGCGCAACGATCACAGCCGCTCTATATTTGGGCTTCACTCGTGAAGCGGCAGCGCGTTTTTCATTTTTGATGTCGATTCCTATCATCACATTAGCTGGTAGCTACTTGGGTATGAAGCTGGTTACCAGCGGTGAGCCTGTGCACGTTGGCTTTTTGCTGACTGGTATTCTGACTTCATTTATTAGCGCTTACATCTGTATTCACTTCTTCTTGAAAATGATTTCACGCATGGGCATGACGCCATTCGTGATTTACCGTCTGATTCTAGGTGTAGGCCTATTTGCATTCTTGCTTAGTGCTTAATCCTTGAAAATAAAAACGCCCGCTCAATTGAGCGGGCGTTTTTGTTTTGGCGTTACTTATTTAAAGCGACTTTGACCGCTTCAATACGTCGTTTTTCTTGTTCATCACGAATAGCTGGACCTTTGAAGCCATCCTGAATGATGGCTTGCACATCTACTGATGCCGCAGCTTGATAGGCCAGCATGAAAATATCCGCTTGTGGATACGGTAGATTTTCTAAACCTTCGCGGCCTGCGTGATCCGCTTGGCAGCAAATTAGAATGTCTTTTAGGCGCTCCGACTTGCGCCATACATCAAACTTGTTCAGGATTTTGATGATGGTTTGCGGCTTTAACTCTGCGGCGCGATGAATGTTGGAGTGTTGCTCGCAGACCATGAGCGCTAAATCTTTAAATTCATTCGGTACACGTACACGTTCGCACAGTTTTTTAATTAGCTTCAAACCGGTATGACAATGCATTTTATGGCTTGGCCATTCGCTCTCTGGTGTCACACCTTTCCCTAAGTCATGCACCTGTGCGGCAAATCTAACAGGGAGGGACGTGCTCAGCTTTGCGGCTTGCTCTGCTACCATCAACGTATGGATACCCGTATCGATCTCTGGATGCCATTTTTCAGGTTGAGGCACCCCAAACAACGCATCGATTTCTGGTAGCACGACGGCTAACGCGCCGCAATCTCGCAATACTGATAAAAACACATCGGGACGAGGCGTTGAAAGCGATTTATGCCACTCTTGCCACACGCGTTCTGGGGTTAGCGTATTGAGTTCACCAGAGTCTGCGATGTCGCGCATGAGTTGCATGGTTTCTTTTGCTACCGTAAATCCCAGCGAGGCAAGTTTTGCAGCAAAACGTGCGACCCGAAGTACTCTAAGGGGATCTTCCACAAAAGCATCCGATACATGACGCAATATGCGATTATTCAAATCGGCTTGGCCGCCATAAGGATCGTACAGCTGGCCGCTATCATCCATCGCCATGGCATTAATGGTTAAATCACGGCGAATCAAATCCTCTTCTAGCGTGACGCTTGGATCGAAGAAACAGTCAAAGCCCGTGTAACCTGAGCCTGATTTTCTTTCGGTTCGTGCAAGTGCGTGTTCTTCTTTATTTTTAGGATGAAGAAAAACAGGAAAGTCTTTTCCGACGGCAGTGTATCCTTGAGCAAGCATCATTTCTGGTGTGGCACCGACTACCACCCAATCGTTGTCATAACTGTCAATGCCGAGCAATTGATCTCGAACTGCGCCACCTACTAAATAAACTTGCACGAATTACCTCTGAATTTATGGATATGACGTTGGACATTGTAGCAAGCAATGGTACTTTTCTTTACTCCCAAGAACAGATGCAACTATGTTTACATCATATTTGATTCTTTTGGGATGGGTTTTTAGCTGGAGATCCTAATGTATAAGGACTTTTTTGGGTTTGTTGAACAGCCGTTTTCGATTGTTCCAAACTCACGTTATTTGTATTTAAGCCAACGTCATAAAGAAGCGATCACGCACCTCAATGCGGGATTGGGCGACGGCGGTGGTTTTGCCATGCTGACCGGTGAGGTAGGAACAGGCAAAACGACAGTGGCCAAAGCTATGCTCGCGAATTTAGATGAAAACACCAAAGCGGGGCTGATTCTCAATCCGACTTTTTCGAGCCGAGATCTGCTAGAAGCGATTTGCGATGAATTTAAGATCTCTTATCCGCAGGATGCGACGTTAAAACAGCTAAACCAAGTCATACATCATTATTTGCTGCGTAACCACAAGGTGGGTTGGCAGACGTTGCTCGTCATTGATGAGGCTCAACATCTTGCTGCCGATGTACTTGAGCAACTGCGCTTGTTAACGAACTTAGAAACCGATACCAGAAAGCTGCTTAAAGTGCTGTTGGTAGGGCAGCCAGAATTGCAACGCTTGTTACAGACTACGCAGTTGCGTCAGCTCGCACAGCGTATCACTGGCCGTTATCATCTGTTACCTCTTGATGAGAAAGAGACTGCGGATTACATCGCGTTTCGTTTGCACACGGCTGGTGGCGATCAGCAACTGTTTCATCGCAGTTCCAGTAAGTTGATTGCGAAGTATAGCCATGGCATTCCGCGTCTCATCAACCTGATTTGTGATAAAGCATTGAATATGAGTTATCACCAGGGCAGTGTCGTTGTCGATAAACAGACGGTGCAACAAGCCTGCGAAGAAGTCATGCAGTTTCAGGCGGACATTTACCAGCAAGATAAACCTCGTCAATCATTTACATGGCCAGCGTGGGGATCGGCTGCTATTGGTGTTATGGCTGCGGTTGGCGTCGGCTGGGCTGCAATAAATTACATGCCAGTGAAGCCTAAGACTCCGATGTCGGAAGTCCCCGTTGCTGCGTCTTCGTCTACTCCTGCTCCTCTTATGGCAAGTGAGCAGCTAACTGATGTACAGCGCGATATGCTGTTGGCGCAGAAACAATCCAATCTTGCCGTGAATGATCTTTACCGCCTTTGGGGATATCGAGCATCAGTGCGCGATAATCTTTGCTTGTCTGAGCCTCAATCCACCATGCGTTGTGAAAGAAAAATGGCAACCTGGCCCTTGCTGATGCAGCAAAATCGACCGGTTATTTTAGAGCTGAATTATCAAGGCGATGTTGGTTACGTGATTTTGTATGCGGTTGGCAACGACCAAGTAGAAGTGCTCAATGGCAAACAGCGTCTGCGTTTGCCTGTTTCGTGGCTGAAACCAATGTGGCAGGGCAACATCATTGAATTGTGGCAAGCGCCGCTTAAAGAGACGTTGCGTTTAGATATGGAAGGGCCGGCGATCGAAGTGCTTGACCAATTGCTTGCCAAAGCGGTCAGTGAATCACCATTGGAAACGTCCATTTTTGACGGTGCGTTAAAAGAGCGAGTGGAACTGTTCCAACGTTGGCAGGGCATCGGTGTGGATGGCATTGCGGGTCATCGCACGTTAGAGCGCTTACAACAAAGTGTGCAACCTAATGCGCCAACACTAGCAAGCATTAACAAGGAGGAGGCGTAATGTCAGTCATCAAACATGTTGGACTCTTTCTTGTGCCTATTAGCGTGTCAGCGATTGCGGTTGCGTGGCATTTAGATTTGCTTACGCCAGAGACTCAAGCGGTTACGCCAGAGGTAGTGGTGGCGGAAGCCGTACAACCATTTGAAGTTTTAGATTATCCAGAATCAACAGATCTTGCTCAACTGCCACGAGAATGGCCGAGTGCCGAGTTATCTCGCGACATTGGGACATTCTTGCAACCCTCCGAGTATGCCAACGAGGGTGAGGCTCTAGATCCGACAACGGCTACACCCGTAACGAGCACTGCATCTACGCATCGTCGTGACGACTTAGGTTTGTCATTGGATGATCTAGACTTGTCTTCCTTGTCTCCAGATCTCGCCAAAAAAGTGGAAAATGCGCTGTCTCAAAACGATGCGCCGACTTCTGCACCGTCACAGGTGAATGACTTGGAGCGCAATGCGCAGCAGTGGCAAGGACGTCTTCCAGCCCTTAATTTGCAAACGCACATGTATGCCAGTGATGCCAATCGTCGTTGGGTGAAAATCAATAACGTGGAGTATCACCAAGGGGATGTGGTGGATGGACAAGTCACGCTGAAAGAGATTCAGCCGCAGGCTGTCATTGTCGAATTCCAAGGTGAGCAAATCCGAATCCCTGCGCTTTACGAATGGGATGGTTAGTACTCTCGCGTGAAACCATTAGATAAGCAAAAGGCCACATGAATGTGGCCTTTTTCGTATCCGCTATGTGCAAACCGGTAGTTTGCGGGGCAGTTATGCCCAACCTGCAGGTGATTTCTTTCTGCGTGGAATGATATGAGGAAGAATCAAACCAAATAAAAGACCAAGGCCGGCTACACCGCCACCGTAAGTGAAGTACTTAAGCAGCATGTCATCTTTTTGTGTATCCAGCTTGGCGCGAAGTTCACGGTTTTCTGTTTCAACAGAAGTGAGCTGGTCGCTGATCTCAGAGTATTTTTTCTCTAGATCTGTAATTTGTTGGTTACGAGTTTCTAGTGATGTTACTAGACCCGCTTTCTCGGTATCAGAAGTTTGACGAGCATTTGCTAGCTGTTCTTTCACTTCTGACAGCTCTTTCTCAATACGAGGAAGGCGAATTGCCATGCTTTCTTGATTTGTCACAAACTTGCTTTGTACCCAACCAGTGCGGCCGCGGTCATCACGAACTTGCGTGTAGCCTGTATCTTTGTTGGCTTGTAAAAGCTGAACTTTAGAGCCAGCGTTAATGCTGCCAATGATACGGTAAGTGTTGTTTGGACCTGAGTGCATGAAAGTGAATAGGTCATCAGAAATATAACGGTTTGCTGCTAGTGCCGCTGGTGCTGCTAGCAAAGCAAACAAAACCGTGATGATTAGTTTTTTCACAGTAAATCCCTTAACGATTTTCTTGGATACAGCGTTGGCACCGAATGATTGGAGCCGGAAATAGACGAATAGTATGCAGTTTCAAAGTTCGGTGCAACAAAGAAGGGAGGCAAAGCCTCCCTTTCTGTGCGTTTGAGTCAATAATGACAAAGCGCTTACATTCTATTGACGGATGTATTAAGAGAACATCGCTTGAATGCCGTAGAAGAATACGACAGCCAATAGTGCACCTGCTGGTAGCGTAACAATCCATGAAGCCACGATGTTACGTACTACACCTAGGTTTAGCGCCGCGATACCACGTGCAAAACCTACACCTAGAACCGCACCAACCAGTGTTTGAGTGGTAGAGATTGGCAGACCAGTACCTGATGCCAATACAACCGTACATGCAGTTGCAAGCTGAGCAGCAAAACCACGGCTTGGTGTTAGTTCAGTGATGCCTGTACCAACGGTTGCCATTACTTTGTGGCCCATTGTTGCAAGACCGACAACAATACCGATACCGCCCAATGGAAGAATCCACCATGCGATAGTGCTTTTCGCTGTAACCTCACCCATATGTTCAACAGTCGATACTACTGCAGAAAGAGGACCAATCGCGTTTGCTACGTCGTTTGAGCCGTGAGCAAATGCCATCGCACAAGCTGTGATTACCATTAGAACGCTGAAGATACCTTCTACGCCAGCAAAGCTGCGGTCTTCTTCACGGTTAGCGAATTTTTTCTGGATGTAGAAGTAGCCGCCAGCCATAACAAGTGCAGATACCGCTACTGCCCACATCCACGCTTCGCCGTTAGTCAGGTGAAGACCAACGTGCTTCAGACCTTTTTTGATGGTTACAAGTGCAATCACCATTGTCGTGATGAACATGTAAACAGGAACGAAACGTTTTGCGTTGAATAGTGGATTCTCAGTATCAAAAATCAGACGCTGTGCGCTGACGAAAATGACGTAAGCAAAGAAGCCTGAGATAACCGGAGTAATGATCCAGCTACCGACAATCCCTTGAACGCTGCTCCAGTCAACCGCTTCAGTACCTACAGACACACACGCAAAACCGATGATTGCACCGATGATAGAGTGAGTCGTTGATACAGGCCAGCCCATGTAAGAAGCAAGCAGTAGCCATGTACCAGCAGCAAGAAGTGCTGACATCATACCGAAGACAAGAATGTCTGGTTGGCTAGCAAAGAGAGATGTTTCGATAACACCTTTACGGATAGTGTCGGTTACTTCACCGCCTGCAAGGTATGCACCCGCAAATTCGAAGATCATCGCAATGATGATAGCTTGTTTTACGGTTAGCGCTTTTGAACCTACTGATGTACCCATCGCATTAGCAACGTCGTTCGCGCCAATACCAATCGCCATCATGAAACCAAAAATCGCTGCAACAATAATCAGGACAGTGCCGTAGTTCGCAAGGATATCCATCGTAATACCTAGTTGTTTTATAACAAGCGGAGCAAAATTTTACGCGCGCCAAACCATAAGACGGTGAAAATAGTCATCGTCCATCTGACACGTGTTCATTATGCTCTTCGTTATGTCGTTAACTTATGTTTTAAGATCGAGATAGCATCACTTCCAAACGAGCACCTACGCGCTGCGCTTGGTCGGCAATACCACCTACCCATTCAAGAATCTTGTACAAGAACATGACATCGATAGGGTTCATTTCAGATTCAATCGCCATCAGTTGTTGGCGCAGTTCAATCTGCATGGCATCGGTATCATCTTCAATAACGTCCAACTGATGAATCATTTCAGCGACGAGCGTCACTTCGCGGCCTTTGAAGCCGGTTTCTAGCAGTTCATCAAGTTCATTGATTACTTTTTGCGCTTGGTTAGCAGCATCAAGACAACGTTGAACGTAAGCGAGGAAGTTTGGTTGGAGAGCCTCAGGAATGACAAGTTGTCGACCATATACACGGCCAGCAATGTCTTTTGCCAGGTTAGCAAGTTTGTCCTGTTGAGTCAGAAGCTCAAGCATGTCAGTACGATCGACTGGCATAAACAAACCGCGAGGCAGTTTTAGACGGATTTCACGTTTTAGCACGTCCGCTTCTTTCTCTAGATGAGAAATTTGTGCACGGATCTCAGATGCTTTTTCCCAGTCACCCTTTGAAGAAACTTCAAAGAACTTCACCAGGTGTGAACAACATTCGTTGACACACACAACGTGGCGTTGCAAAGGCTTAATTGGGGACTTTGCAAATAACCCCATAATTGTATTTACTGGCATGGTCATTCAACCTAATAACTATAACCTTAAAAAAACATACACCATTTCTTAGTTCTTGGCGAAATGTTGAACGATGGCTATAAAGGCGCGCATGTTAACGCATTAAATGGCTCATTAAAACTGTTTTAGATCATCATTCGGGTGATATTTCTTTCTTGCCGTGCGAGAAATTAGGCAATATCCTGTTTCTATCTGCTTTGAAAGGTATAGCTATGGAAACCGAGATAGAACTGAAGTTTTTTGTTTCTCCTGAATTTTCAGAAACTTTACGAGCAAAAATTTCTGAAACAAAAGTACTTCAGCATAGTTGTCGTGACTTGGGTAACACCTATTTTGATACAGCCGACAATTGGCTAAGACAGCACGACATTGGTTTAAGAATTCGCCGTTTTGATGACGTTTTCGTCCAAACCGTAAAAACCGCAGGACGCGTTGTCGCAGGCTTACATCAAAGACCAGAATACAATGCTGAGCACACAAATAATGAACCGGATCTTTCGCTTCATCCTTCCGATATCTGGCCGTCAGGTAAAGATGTCGAGACTCTACAATCCGAGTTAGTTCCGCTTTTTTCGACCAACTTCACGCGTGAGCAGTGGCTGATTGGTATGCCAGATGGCAGCCAAGTAGAGGTCGCGTTTGACCAAGGCATGGTTGTCGCGCAAGGGGAAGACGGAGAAGAGAGACAAGAACCAATTTGTGAAGTCGAACTTGAACTCAAATCTGGCCAGACCGATGCACTATTTACCTTGGCGCGCAGTTTCTGCGAACAAGGTGGGATGCGTCTGGGTAACTTGAGCAAAGCCGCAAAAGGCTATCGCTTAGCGACTGGTTACACTGGCGACGAAGTGAAGCCGCTTTCTCTAGTGGACAGTAACAAAACAGACACCGTTGAATACTGCTTAATCAATTCACTTGAACATGCTTTGTCGCATTGGCATTACCACGAACAAATTTACTCAGAGCGCGACAGTGTGGAAGCCTTGCGTGAAATCAGTAACGCCATTCGTTTTATTCGCCAAACATTGACCATTTTTGGTGGCGTAGTGCCTCGTCGTGCGAGCGCTATCTTGCGTCAAGAATTGAAGTGGTTAGAAGAAGAGCTCGTTTGGCTTGATGAACATGCTCACCTTGAAGAGTTGCTTGATGATAAAGGTAACGTATTGCGCAAACTTGACGCGCGTAAGTTCCTTGTCTCTGAGTTGACTCAACAGTTGGAAGAGTTGCCAAGTCGTGAAGAGATGCTGACATTGTTGAGTTCGGCGCGTTACACAGGATTACTGCTGGATCTTAGCCGCTGGATCTTAGCGCGTGGCTGGCAGCCATTCTTGGATGAGAAAGCGCGCGAGAAGATGGCAAGCAACATCATGCCGTTTTCTGTGACGCAATTGGATCGTACTTGGGCTGAGCTGATGGAAGCTTTCCCTGCAGAGCGTGATTTGTCTGCGCAAGAGTATGTGGATCAGCGTTACCGTCTGCTGCGTAACCTTTACACTGGAATTGGTTTTGCGAGCTTGTACAACTTCGACGAGCGTAATAGCTTCCGCCTTCCTTGGGCTGACTTAGTGCATGGCATTGATGATCTGTTGATGCTGAACCATCTGTTGCCTTTGGTCGATATGCTGGAAAATGAAGAGAAAGAACAGCTAGAGCGTTGGCTGCACCGCCAAGAGCGTTCGATTCTTCATGCAATGGATCAAACAAGAGCAATCAGCGTAGAGACTCAGCCGTACTGGCGTGAAAAATAAGATAAGCGAGTGTAAAGCTGCGTTATCTTCATTAATTTAAAGAGAAATAGGACCGATAGGTCCTATTTTTTTGTCTGAATTTTGCGTTGCTGCATTTCCTCTTCGATAAGAGTTAGTCGATCAAGGATTTGTTCTTGCTGTTCTAATAGCTGTTCTAACATCCGCTCTTTGTTCTTAGAACGGTGATCTTGCTGTTTAGTCGGAGCGGTTAAAATCGACGTAATTACACCAGAGATCATACCGAAGATTCCCACTCCACAGACGATGATGATGACGGCTAAAAACTTTCCTCCAGAGGTCACAGGATAATGATCGCCATAACCCACAGTGGAGATGGTCACAAAGACCCACCACAAAGCATCAGCTCCAGTACGGATGTTCGCAGCTGGGTTTTTGGCTTCGATAAACAGCATGGCGGTGGAGCCGAGCGTTATGAGGATCACCATCAACAGTAATATGGACGCGACAGTGGTTTCTCGGCGGTTTTCTTTGAGCTGATGCAGAATGAACTTTGAAGAGCGCAGCACCAACACCACGCGCAAAATATGAAAGATGCGAGCAAAGCGTAATGGCTCGATCATTGGGATGCTGGCCACAAAATCTATCCAATGCAGCTTAATAAATGAACGTCGATCTGTGGAGCGGATCAAATCAATAGTGAGCTGCAATAGAAAAATACTACAGATTATAAAATCCAGACCGATAAGAACTTGACGGGTTTCGTTATCGATTGGAAAAAACAACAGGCCAGAGATCACAAATAACGCCATAAAGGACAAGATTAGTGACAACAGGCCCATCGGTCGAGTGCTGTCTTTGATATCATTATTTTTCATACGAAGCTCGAAATAAATCGCGTGATAGAACCCAAGCGCAAACATAACTATAAGAGATGTAAAAACTATATAAGACTCAGTGGAGAACTGACAATGGAAAAGCTGGCATTCAAGCCATGGGAAAGGGTCATATCCGACATTCGACTTGTACCGAAAATGGTCATGTTGATGGTATTCAGTACCGTTCTGATCGTGGCAAAACAACTTTGGGACGCAAACACATTTTACGATTCACTTTTAGCAGCCACTCAAAATGCGCAAGTTGCTCAACAACATTATGAAGCGTATTTGACTCAAGTAGTGTGGCAGACCGCGCTACTTATCGTCGTTTTTGTGGCTTTACTATTAGCAGCCGCACGCGTAATGCTGCGCCAAACTCAGTATCTCAATGAAGCCATCAAATTAATGGCGAGCAAAAACTTGTCGGTACCGTTTGGTATGGACTGTAAAGATGAATACGGAGATGTGGCACGAGAGCTAGAGAAAACGCGTCGCCAACTGCATGATGTGATTCAAATGCAAATCAACGCATCCGACGAGCTAGCGACACTGACGGAAGTGATGACACTGAGCATGTCAGAAACTAAAGAGTCGGCGCAGGAAGAGTTCAACGAGATTGACCAACTGGCGACGGCCATGAGCGAGATGTCATCGACCGTACAAACGGTGGCCGATCATGCTCAAACGGCTTCTTCTTTGACGGAACAGGCGTCCACGCAAGCCGTAACGGGTCAACAGTTCTTGCAAAGCACAGTGGCGAAAATGAGCGAGCTATCTTCAGATATTGCGTCTTCTGCACAAGCCGTAAACCAAGTCGAAGAGCGTGTTGAGTCGATTGGTAGCGTAGTTGGTACGATTCAAGGCATCTCTGAGCAAACCAACTTGCTTGCTTTGAATGCGGCGATTGAAGCGGCGCGTGCTGGTGAAGCAGGGCGTGGTTTTGCTGTGGTGGCGGACGAAGTTCGTAACCTTGCGCAGCGCACGCAACAAGCGACGGTGGAAATTCAAGAAATGATCACTCAGCTACAGGCCAGCGCGACTTCTGCGGTTGATTTGATGGAGAAAAGTGTTGTCGAAGCGGCTGAAGGCGTGGAACTGGTTTCTAACGCAGGTAGTGAACTTGATGGCATTGTTGCTCAAGTAACACAAATCAACGACATGAACTTCCAAATTGCCACCGCTTCAGGACAACAAAGCAGTGTAGCGGAAGAAATGAGCCAGAACTTAACGAACGTTCGTGAGCTGGTTGAAGCATCGGTCGTGGTGGTCACAGAGTTACTGGAAACCTCTGAAATGATGCAAAGTAACGCCGAAGAGCTAGATAAGAAGATTAAGTCATTTAGCGTATAAAGCGAATTGGATTTGATAAAACGCCCACAAACCTTTTGTGGGCGTTTTTATTTGCTTTAAGTCTGGTATAAAGAATGAATCACCGTGCTTTTCACACAAGGAAGAAACATGCAGCTGCCTTCGTCACTGGTCTCTGTCGCCGAATCTGCCGTTCAAAATGCCCAAGAAGCGGGTTACCTTCAATCATGGCCAAATGAGGTCGTAGAGCAGTTTCATTACGTCTCGGCGTTGAGCCAATTTATTACGGAAACCATTCACCGTGACGAGGCTCTCGCGCAGCAGTTACCAACGATGTTAAGTGAGCTTAGCCGACACCAAGCTTATCGCACCAGTCTGGCCGCTTTATTGGCAGAATGCCCAGATGAAATGTCTGGTCATCGCGTTCTGCGTCAGTTCCGAAATCGAGAAATGGTCTACATCGCGTGGAAAGACTTCTTACATGCTTGGACACTTGAAGAGTCATTACGTCATTTGTCCCAATTGGCAGAGGCGATGATCTTTGAGACATACCAATGGCAATACAAAATTTGCTGCGCAGAGTGGGGAACGCCGACTAACGCCGAGGGCGAAGCGCAGCCGATGCTGATCATTGGGATGGGTAAGCTAGGCGGCGGCGAACTGAATTTCTCTTCCGATATCGACCTGATTTTTACTTACCCTGAAAACGGCGAAACCCAAGGTGCCCGCCGCAGTATCGCCAATGCGCAGTTCTTTACTCGTCTTGGTCAGCGGATCATCAAAGCACTCGATCAACAGACGTTTGATGGTTTTTGTTATCGCGTCGATATGCGGTTGCGTCCATTTGGAGAAAGCGGCCCGTTGGTAATGAGCTATGCTGCGTTGGAAGATTACTACCAAGAGCAAGGACGAGACTGGGAACGTTACGCGATGATCAAAGCGCGCGTGATGGGATGCGAAATGTATCCGCAATATCAAGAGCTACGCAAAATGTTGCGTCCGTTTGTGTTCCGTCGTTACATCGACTTTAGTGCGATTCAGTCGTTGCGCCGCATGAAATCAATGATCAGCAGTGAAGTGCGACGTCGCGGTTTAACCAACAACATCAAGCTGGGTGCTGGTGGTATTCGAGAAATTGAGTTTATCGCGCAAGTTTTCCAACTGATTCGTGGCGGGCGAGAGCCATCTTTGCGCAATCGTGGCTTGCTCGAAACCCTAAGTGGTATTGAAGAGCTTGCACTGTTAACCCCGCAAGAAGTCAGCAATCTGGAAGCGGCATATAAATATTTACGCCAGCTAGAAAATCTACTGCAAGCAATGGCAGACAAGCAGACTCAAACGCTGCCCGATTGCGACATTGAGCGTTTAAAACTGGCAACTGCGATGCAGCTAGAGTCGTGGGATCTGCTCATCGAACAAACTCAGCAGCACATGAATAAAGTGCATCAAGTATTTGAAACCTTGATTGGTGACGACGAAGAAGATGAGGGCAGCACGATTGCTCGTCATTTCCATGAATTATGGGATATGGCCAATAAACAAGATGTGCTAGAGCTGATTTTAGAGCAGGACATTCAAGTTGAAGAGCCCGCCATATTCTCTAAAGCTATCATCAACTTTAAAGCCGACTTGGCCAAGAAAACGCTCGGCCCCCGTGGGCGAGAGGTCTTAAACCGCTTGATGCCAAAAGTGTTTGATGCGGTGTTTGCCCACCCAGACGCTCAATTTGGTTTACCGCGAGTGTTGCATTTACTGCACAATATTTGCACGCGCACGACTTACTTAGAATTGTTGGATGAACACCCTGCCGCATTGGTGCAGTTAGTGCGCTTGTGTACCGCAAGTCCAATGATTTCCGAACAGTTGTCTCGTTATCCAATCCTTCTGGATGAGTTGATAGATCCTCAACAGCTGTACAACCCAATTCCACTCGATAGCTATCGCACTGAATTGCGCGATTTCCTTGCTCGTATTCCCGAAGATGATATGGAGCAGCAAATGGAAGCGCTGCGTCAGTTTAAGCAAATTTGTATTCTACGTATTGCCGCAGCGGATATCGCTGGCGTGCTTCCAGTCATGAAAGTAAGTGATCACTTAACTTATCTAGCAGAAGCCATTGTTGAAGCGGTGGTCAGCCAAGCGTGGCTTCAAGTGTCTGAAAAATACGGCGAGCCAACACACGTGAAAGACCGTGAAGGCAAAGGCTTTGCCGTGATCGGTTATGGTAAAGTCGGTGGATGGGAGTTGGGCTACAACTCAGACCTAGATATCGTCTTTATGCACGACTGCCCAGTTAATGTATACACCGATGGTAAGAAGGAAATTGACGGTCGTCAGTTCTACCTTCGCTTAGCACAGCGCATCATCCATATTTTCTCAACCCGCACCGCATCAGGCATTCTATACGAAGTGGACACTCGCTTACGTCCTTCTGGGGCGTCCGGCCTGTTGGTGAGTCCAACCGATGCGTTTGATGATTATCAACATCAAGATGCGTGGACTTGGGAGCATCAAGCTTTAGTACGCGCTCGCATGATTTATGGTGATGAACCATTGGCGATTGCTTTCCATAACACTCGTCATGATGTGTTGTGTAAACCGCGTGATGAGCAAACGTTGAAAAAAGAAGTCGTCGAGATGCGTGAAAAAATGCGCGATCATTTAGGCGGTAAGAAATCTGGTCGCTTCATGATCAAGCAAGACGTCGGTGGTATTACCGATATCGAATTTCTGGCTCAATATTTGGTGCTTAACTATAGTCACGAGAAACCTAAGCTTACGCGTTGGTGTGACAATGTCCGAATATATGAAACGCTAATTGCTCAAGGTGTCATGGAGGAAGACCAAGCGATGCAACTGATACGCGCGTATACGACGATGCGTAACGAAATACATCACAGAAACCTACTTAATTTGGATGCAGATGTGGTTGAAGATAAGTTTGTTGCAGAAAGAGAATGGGTGAAGCAAGCATGGAACCAGTGGTTCGCCTAAGTAGAAGTAGTGCTCAAGGTTCAGCCTAGAAAAAGGCTGTGCTAAACTCACCACGATTTAATTTTTGGAGACCAATAATGAAACCAATTCTACCTGATTACAACAGCGCTGGTGTGCTCATCATCGGTGATGTCATGCTAGACCGTTACTGGTATGGCCCAACTGGACGTATCTCGCCAGAAGCACCAGTACCTGTTGTAAAAGTAGAAAACAATGAAGAGCGTCCGGGTGGTGCTGCGAACGTTGCGATGAACATCGCGTCACTAGGTGGTCATGCTCACATTGTTGGTCTGACTGGTGAAGATGAGCCAGCAAAAGTGCTAACGGAAACACTCAGCGCATTGAACGTGAAGTGTGATTTTGTTGCGTTGCCTGATTATCCAACTATTACTAAATTACGCGTTATGAGCCGTGGCCAGCAACTTATCCGTCTTGACTTCGAAGATAAGTTTGAGAATACCGACGCTACCACGGTTCTGTCTCGTATGGATGCAGCGCTACCAAACGTGAAAGCGGTGATCATGTCTGACTACGCAAAAGGCTCTCTAGAGCACGTTCAAGCGTACATTCAGAAAGCGCGTGCAGCGAATATTCCTGTTTTCATTGATCCTAAAGGTGCGGACTTTGAACGTTACCGCGGTGCAACTCTACTGACACCAAACATGAAAGAGTTTGAAGATGTGGTCGGTAAAGTGAAATCGGATCAAGAGCTGGTAGAGAAAGCTCTGGCACTTGTTGAAGAGTTTGATTTTGAAGCGCTATTGGTAACACGTAGTGAGCACGGTATGACGTTGATTCGTCGTGGCCAAGAGCCATTCCATCTACCAACGCAAGCGAAAGAAGTCTACGACGTAACAGGTGCTGGTGACACGGTGATTTCTGTACTTGCAGCATCGGTTGCGGCAGGTAAATCCTTTGAAGAAGCGTGTGCACTTGCTAATGCAGCTGCTGGCGTTGTCGTGGGTAAACTGGGTACGTCGACGCTGTCTGAAATTGAATTGGCAGAAGCGGTTCATGGCAGTCAAGACACCGACTTTGGTGTCATCTCAGAAAAAGCACTGATTGAAGCGGTGAAAAAAGCACGTGCTCGTGGCGAGAAAGTCGTCATGACCAATGGCTGTTTTGATATTCTTCACGCTGGTCATGTGTCTTACCTTAACCATGCTGCTGAGCTAGGTGATCGCCTAATTGTCGCAGTAAATACCGATGAGTCTGTAAAGCGTTTGAAAGGCCCTGGTCGTCCAGTAAACCCAACCGATCGCCGTATGGCAGTATTGGCAGGTTTAGGTGCAGTTGACTGGGTTGTTCCGTTTAGTGAAGATACGCCACAGCGTCTGATCTCTGAAGTGCTGCCAAGCATGTTAGTTAAAGGCGGTGACTACAAACCAGAAGAGATTGCCGGTGGTAAAGAAGTGATTGCAGCAGGTGGTGAAGTTCGTGTTTTGAACTTTGAAGATGGTTGCTCAACCAGTGAAATCATCAATGCAATTAAAGGCGGCAAAGGCTAAGCCTTACTGCTTTGAACAATACTATCTGGAAGGTCGCTGCAAAGCGGCCTTTTTGTTTTTCTATGCTTGCTGTCCTACGTTCTGGTATAGCAATGCATTTGCGAGATAATCGCTAGGCGTACAATGTTAGGTACTTTGCATCGAATGATAGACAACAAAAAACGCCAGTTGAATCAACTGGCGTTTTAATTTCGTTGTATAACTGAACGTTATTTCGCTGGTTTCAAACCTGCATCCACATCCAAGATGTCTTGTTCGCTTAGTGTACCAACCGCTTGGCGAAGCTGAAGAACACTCAGGATGTAGTTGTAACGAGCGTCTGAAAGGTTTTTGTTCGCATCGTATAGGCGACGAGTTGCGTCTAGAACATCAACGATAGTACGAGTACCTACATCAAAACCTGCTTCCGTCGCTTCTAGCGCAGATCTCGCTGAAACTACCGATTGCTCATACGCTTTTAACGCACCAATAGAAGCGTTGATGTTGTTGTTTTGTGCACGAACATCTTTCACTACGCTACGGTATTGAGCTTCAAGATCTTCGCTTGCTGCAACGTACGCAAACTCAGCTTGTTTGGTTTGTGATGTCACGTTGCCGCCAGTGTAAAGTGGCACTGCTAGGTTAACGCCAATATTGAAGCCGTCGCTTGTACGGTCACTATTTGCATTACGGCCAAGACCACTGTTGTAGTTACTTTCTGTGCCTGAATAATCACCGTAGTTGTAACCACCATCTAGAGATAAAGTTGGTAGGTGACCAGAGCTAGCTAGTGAGATGTTGTCGCGCGCGATGTCTTGAGAAATACGAGCTGACAATAGGCTAAGGTTCTTCGTTTTCGCTTCTTCGATCAATGTTTCAGCAGGGCTGCTAGTACGAGTCGCAGAGAAACGGTTAGTATCAAGAACGTTTAAGTTTTTGTGTTCTTGACCTGTGATTTCACGTAGCGATTCGTAGCTGTTGATCAGATCATTTTCTGCCAACACTTCATCCGCTAGTACTGCATCGTACTGAGCTTGTGCGTCGTGAACGTCAGTAATTGCCGACAAACCAACTTCAAAGCGTTGTTTTGTTTGTTCTAGTTGGCGACCAACGGCTGCTTTTTCTGCACGAACGAAGACTAGGTTGTCTTGAGCGCGCAATACTTCGAAGTACGCTTGAGAGACACGAAGGATCAAACCTTGTTGGGTTGCTGCGTAAGTAGCGTCTGCTTGACGAGCGCTTTTCTCTGCTGTGTCTAGAGAAATCCAAGATGCACGGTTATAAAGTGTTTGAGAAAAGCTAACACCAGCGGTTAAGGCGTCTTGATCGTTTGATGATTTGCCTAAAGCGCTATCGTCGTAGTCGGTGTCGCCACGAGTTAGGTTGTAACCCGCAGTTAGGTTGATTTGTGGTAATAGAGCACTACGGCTAGAGGTGATTGCTTCAAAAGCTCGGTCACGCTGTGCTGCTACACTGAGCAATTGTGGATCATTTTGCTTTGCTAAGTCGTAGATTTCAGCTAAAGAATCTGCCCATGCAGAAGAACTTATGCCACCTAGCGCTGCACTGATAAATAGTGGAAGCAATTTTTTCATTTTCTATTCCCGCGGTCAATAGATTGGTTAATTCTCAGTAGTTTAACTCAATTTGAACGATATTTACTCTAAAGTTTGCACTTTTTTACACGTAACTATCCATTTGTGCAATAAATTTTTGGCTCAGACTTAAAATAAATTATAACTATTGTACAAAAAGTTGAGCCAAGTCCTTTGAGCAAGTGATTAACAATGAGTAAACTACAAGATTCACTCAGAGAGGTGTTGAATGCAACAGTGTGACAAACGACAAGATGAGTTTACTTCACGAGACGTAGAAATCATCTCGAAAGAATCTGTGTTTGAAGGCTTCTTTAAAATGGTGAAGTACCGTTTTAAGCATAAGCTATTCGCTGGCGGTTGGAGCGACGTGGTTGAACGAGAAATGTTCGAGCGTGGCCATGCCGCGGCAATGCTGCCCTACGATCCTAAAACGGATCAAGTGGTTATCATTGAGCAGATCCGCATTGGCGCATTGGAACATGAACACCCTTGGCAGCTAGAAATTGTCGCCGGTATGATCGATCGCGATGAATCCGCAGAAGAGGTGATTCGCCGTGAAGCCGAAGAAGAAGCCGGCATTACCGTAGGGCGAGTGGCATCAGTCACGTCTTATTATCCTTCTTCCGGTGGATGCTCTGAAAAACTGGATGTGTTTGTTGGTGAAGTTGATGCTTCTAAAGCGCACGGCATTCATGGTTTAGACTATGAAGATGAAGACATTCGAGTTCATGTGCTAAGTCGTGAGCAAGCGTACCAATGGGTGAAAGACGGAATATTTGAGAATGGTGCTTCTATTATTGCGTTGCAATGGTTGCAACTAAACCATCAAGAGTTGAGGTCACAATGGGGATATCCCCAAATAGTGGAGAGTAAGTAATGGCGCAGGTGGCTGAAAAACAGCGATATCATGTTGATTTAGCAGGTCTGATGAGAACCTATGAGACCAATTACGCTAAGTTAAATGCCTTACTGCCTGTCTCTGCTGAGGTTGGGGATGTACGTTGCTATCAAGCGGCGAACATGGTTTACCAACTGACCGTGAATGAAATCACAAAATACACCACAGTTGTTGAGATATGTCAGAGTGATGAAACGCCAGTGTTTCCTTTGCCGACGATGTCTGTCAGGCTTTATCACGATGCGAGAGTGGCTGAAGTATGCTCAAGCGGAGAGTTCTCACGCATTAAAGCTAAATATGATTATCCCAATGACCAGTTGATGCAGAGAGATGAAAAGCATCAACTTAATACGTTCCTTGGTGAATGGCTGACGTTTTGTTTACGAAGTGGCATTAGTAGAACGCCGCTTGCCTTCAATTGATCGTCACGTCATTCAAGGAAAATAACAAGAAACTATAGAGTGAACGAATCAGGTTTTCATTTTGCAATCATCGAATGACAGCATCAAACTTTTACAAATCACGGATACTCATCTGTTCGCTGCAGACGAGGGAAGTTTGCTGAGCGTAAAAACAGCCGACAGCTTTTCAGCTGTGGTTAACGAAGTTTTGCGCCGCAAAGTGGGGTTTGATTACATTTTAGCGACTGGCGATATTTCACAGGATCATAGCGCTGAGTCTTATCAACGATTTGCTGATGGCATTGCGCCGCTGCGAAAGGATTGTTATTGGCTGCCGGGAAATCACGATTACAAACCCAATATGGGAAGTGTGTTACCTTCACCACAAATTCAAGCGGCAGAACATGTGTTGCTGGGTGAAAAGTGGCAATTGATTTTGCTTGATTCTCAAGTAGTAGGCGTGCCTCATGGGCGCTTAAGCGATCAGCAGTTGACTCTTTTGGAAGAGAAATTAACGGAATTTCCTGAGCGCCATACACTGGTTTTATTGCATCACCATCCTTTGCTGGTGGGGAGTGCTTGGCTTGACCAGCATACGTTGAAAGACGCAGAAGCGTTTTGGCAAGTTGTGGATCGATTCGACAATGTAAAAGGCATTTTGTGTGGGCATGTTCATCAAGACATGAACGTAATACACAAAGGTATTCGAGTGATGGCAACACCATCAACGTGTGTCCAGTTTAAGCCGAATTCCGATGATTTCGCACTTGATACCACATCCCCAGGTTGGCGTGAGCTAGAACTGCACACCAACGGCGACATCACAACCCATGTCGACCGTTTACCAGAAGGCCAATTCCAGCCAGATTTCTCTTCCAACGGATATTAATGATGCCCGAGCTCTAAGTTCGGGCTCGCTTTTTCATGCGAGACTTCTATGAGTAAACCTTCACTTCTATTGTACATCCACGGTTTCAACAGCTCACCGCTCTCAATGAAAGCCAATTTAATGAGAGAATATTGCGCGCAGCATCGTCCGGACATCAAAGTCATCGTCCCACAATTGCCTTGCTTTCCTAAACAAGCCGCTCAATTGTTGTTGGATATTGCTGAGCAATACAAAGATGACTACAACATTGGCTTAGTGGGTAGCTCGCTTGGTGGTTACATGTCGACGTGGTTAAATGCGAAGTACGGTTTTAAAGCGGTTGTCGTGAACCCTGCAGTTAAACCTTATGAGTTGCTTGTTGATTATTTGGGAGAGCAAACCAACCCATACACGCATGAAACCTATACACTTGAAGCTTGTCATATTGACGAGTTAAAAGCTCTTGATGTACAAAGCATCGCGTCGCCACACTCTTTCTGGTTGTTGCAGCAAACCGAAGACGAGATTTTAGACTATCGCCAAGCGGTAGATAAGTTTGCAAAAGCTAAGCAAACAGTAGAACAAGGCGGTGATCACAGTTTTGTAGGCTTTGAGCGTTATCCTGCTAAGATTATCGAATTCCTTGAACTGTAATACTAATGAGACGATTGGAATAGGCTCATAGTTTTTATTGATATATCCAACTGTTTCTTGACATAGGCGGTATGCTTTCCGACTATGTTTTGCCTAAAGATCTTAAGGGTCATCGACCCTGGCTACGTTGTTATGCATCAGATTTATAAACACTTAACGATGCTGACAGGGTAGCTTTTTCGTTTCCTGAGTATGTGCTTACCGATAGGTAAGACTTGGGTAACAAGTAAACTTTGAGAACAATTCCGTATTATGACTGAACAATATAATGCTGGTGCCATTGAAGTACTGAATGGCCTTGAGCCAGTACGTCGCCGACCAGGGATGTATACGGATACAGCGCGCCCAAACCACTTGGGCCAAGAAGTTATCGATAACAGTGTCGATGAAGCGCTAGCCGGACATGCCTCAAAAGTACAAGTCATCCTACATGCTGACCAATCACTAGAAGTGATCGATGATGGTCGAGGCATGCCTGTTGATATCCACCCTGAAGAGAAAGTATCTGGTGTTGAGCTGATCTTATGTAAGCTCCATGCGGGTGGTAAATTCTCCAACAAAAACTACCAGTTTTCAGGTGGTTTGCACGGTGTAGGTATCTCAGTAGTAAACGCGCTGTCTAAGCGAGTTGAAGTGACGGTACGTCGTGATGGTCAAGTGTACGAAATTGCTTTTGAGCACGGTGACAAAGTATCAGACCTTACTGTAACGGGCACATGTGGTCGCCGCAATCGCGGTACTAGCGTGCACTTTTGGCCGGATGCGAAGTATTTCGATTCAGCTAACTTCTCTGTAACTCGTTTGGTGAACAACCTACGAGCGAAAGCGGTACTTTGCCCAGGTCTAGAAATTACGTTTACCGATAAAGTAAACAACAAAGACTACCAGTGGTACTACGAAGATGGTTTGAAAGACTATCTAGCCGAAGGCGTAAAAGGTTACCCAGTACTACCAGAAGAACCGTTTACTGGGGAGTTTTCTGCAGACACAGAAGCAGCAAACTGGGCAGTAATCTGGCAGCCAGAAGGCGGCGAGATGATCACCGAAAGTTACGTGAACCTTATCCCAACAGCTCAGGGTGGTACACACGTAAATGGCCTTCGCCAAGGTTTGTTGGATGCGATGCGTGAGTTCTGTGAATTCCGCAACTTGCTACCACGTGGTGTGAAGCTAACGGGCGATGATGTTTTCGACCGTTGTTCGTACGTGTTGTCGGTTAAGATCCAAGATCCACAGTTTGCTGGCCAGACTAAAGAGCGTCTTTCTTCTCGTCAAACTGCAGCGTTTGTTTCTGGTGTGGTAAAAGATGCATTCAGTCTGTGGCTAAACGAAAAGCCTCAACTTGCAGAGCAACTAGCGGAAGTGTGCATTGCTAACGCCCACCGTCGTATGCGCGCAAGCAAGAAAGTCGTACGTAAGAAAGTCGCATCGGGTCCTGCCTTGCCAGGTAAGCTAACAGACTGTTCCGTACAAGACTTAAATCGCACCGAAATCTTCTTCGTGGAGGGTGACTCGGCGGGTGGCAGCGCGAAGCAAGCCCGAGATCGCGAATTCCAAGCGGTGATGCCACTGCGTGGTAAGATCCTAAACACATGGGAAGTCTCTGCCGATCAAGTTCTGGCATCTCAAGAAGTGCATGACATCTCGGTTGCGTTGGGTATCGACCCAGACAGCGACAACCTTGACAGCCTACGCTATGGTAAAATTTGTATCCTTGCCGATGCGGACTCGGACGGTCTTCACATCGCAACGCTATTGTGTGCTTTGTTTACTCGTCACTTCCGCGCGCTCGTTGAAGCGGGTCATATCTATGTAGCAATGCCGCCTCTGTATCGAATCGACTGTGGTAAAGAAGTCTTCTACGCCCTCGATGACGATGAAAAAGATGGCATTCTAGAACGTTTGTCGAAGAAGAAAGCCAAAATCAACGTACAACGATTCAAAGGTCTGGGTGAGATGAACCCAATTCAGCTACGCGAGACCACAATGGATCCGAACACGCGTCGTTTGGTTCAGCTTACGATCGACGACTCTGAAGCCACTATGGAAATGATGGACATGCTGCTAGGTAAAAAACGCGCAGATGACCGTCGTTCTTGGCTACAAAACAACGGCGATTTGGCAGAGGTTTAACGGATGTCTACAGAAATTACCTACGATGGCGTTGAACAGTTGCCAATGCGCAAGTTCACTGAAGACGCTTATCTGAACTACTCGATGTACGTAATCATGGACCGTGCATTGCCATACATTGGCGATGGTTTAAAACCGGTTCAACGACGCATCATTTACGCGATGTCGGAGCTTGGTCTTTCGGCATCAGCAAAATACAAAAAGTCTGCACGTACCGTTGGTGACGTGTTAGGTAAATACCACCCGCACGGTGACTCTGCATGTTACGAAGCGATGGTATTAATGGCGCAACCATTCTCTTACCGTTACCCACTGGTTGATGGTCAGGGAAACTGGGGTGCTCCGGATGACCCGAAATCTTTCGCGGCAATGCGTTATACCGAAGCGAAACTGTCGAAGTTTGCAGAAGTATTGCTTGGTGAGTTAGGTCAGGGCACTGTGGAATGGCAACCAAACTTTGATGGCACGATGAAAGAGCCTCAAATGTTGCCAGCACGTCTACCTCATATCTTGTTGAATGGCGTAACGGGTATCGCGGTTGGTATGGCGACAGATATCCCACCTCACAACGTTCGTGAAGTGGCTGACGCAACTATCCATCTGATCGACAATCCGAAAGCAGAATTGCCTGAAGTTATGCAGTTTGTGAAAGGTCCAGATTACCCGACAGAAGCGGAGATCATTTCGCCTCAAGCGGAAATTGAAAAGATCTATCGCAACGGCCGTGGCAGCATCAAGATGCGTGCGGTATGGCATAAAGAAGGGTCAGACATCGTCATCACGTCGATTCCGCATCAAGTGTCTGGCTCGAAGCTGCTTGAGCAGATCGCAAACCAAATGCGTGCGAAGAAGCTACCAATGGTAGAAGATCTTCGTGACGAATCGGATCATGAGAACCCAACTCGCATCGTAATCGTGCCACGTTCGAATCGCGTTGATTGCGATTTGCTGATGAACCACTTGTTTGCATCTACTGATCTAGAGCGTAGCTACCGTGTTAACTTGAACATGATTGGCTTGGATAACCGTCCTCAAGTGAAAGGTCTCGTACAGATCCTATCTGAGTGGATTGAGTTCCGCCGCAGTACCGTGCGTCGTCGTTTACAATACCGTTTAGACAAGGTGATGGCTCGTCTACACATCTTAGAAGGTTTGTTAGTTGCTTACCTCAACCTAGATGAAGTGATTGAGATCATTCGTACCGAAGACGATCCAAAAGCGGTGTTGATGGAACGCTTTGGTATTACCGATATTCAAGCCGATGCGATTTTGGATACCAAACTTCGTCATCTAGCGAAGCTAGAAGAGATGAAGATCCGTGGTGAACAAGACGAACTCGAGAAAGAGCGTGAGAAGCTAGAGCAGCTGCTTGGTTCTGAGCGTCGTCTGAACACACTGCTTAAGAAAGAAATTAAAGCCGACGCAGAGAAATACGGCGATGACCGTCGTTCTCCTTTAGTTGAACGTGCTGAAGCAAAAGCACTGACTGAGCGTGACCTAGTTCCAAGTGAACCAATTACCGTTGTTCTGTCTGAAAAAGGTTGGGTTCGTCATGCGAAAGGACACGATGTTGATGCGGAAAGTTTGAACTACAAGTCTGGCGATAAATACTTGGCGCATGCGCGCGGTAAGAGCAGTCAGCCGGCGGTCTTCCTTGGCAGTGATGGTCGAAGTTACTCGCTTGAGTCGCACTCGTTGCCATCAGCACGTAGTCAAGGTGAGCCGATTACTGGTCGCTTGAATATCACGGCGGGTAGCAGTATTCGTCAGGTGATCATGAGCGAAGAAGATCAGCTATGGCTGGTGGGCTCCGATGCTGGTTACGGCTTTGTGTGTAAAGGCGCTGATTTGCTATCGAAGAACCGTAGCGGTAAAGCGTTGGTTACGTTGCCTGCAAATTCTGAAGTGATGACGCCAAAAGAAGTCGGCGATCTGGATTCGGATGAGATTCTAGCGATTACCAACCAAGGGCGTATGTTGTTGTTCCCAATTAAAGACTTGCCGCAATTAGCGAAAGGTAAAGGTAACAAAATCATCAATATCCCAGCAGCTAAAGCGAAAGAGCGTGAAGAAGTGTTGTCCCACTTAATCGCGTTGCCGCAAGGTGCTTCTTTAACCTTGTACGCTGGTAAGCGCAAGCTAGGTTTGAAACCTGCTGATCTTGAGAACTTCCGTGGTGAGCGTGGTCGCCGAGGTAGTCTGCTGCCAAGAGGCTTACAGAGAGTGACGCGAATCGACGTTGAGCTTGGTGAGTCGAGCAGTTCTGAAGAATCGAGCGAAAGCGAATAAAACGAATAGAAACAAAAATCCCAGCCATTGGCTGGGATTTTTTTATGCTTCTTGTTTGTCTTCGGCGATGGTGACTTTTAGAGTCATTTCCTTGCCTTTACGAATGATACCAACGTCGACAGAAGTGCCTGGGCGTAAATCCGTGACGATATCCATCACGCTTTGACGGCCCTGAACTTTATTGCCATCGATACTGATAATGATGTCTTGCTTTTCAAAGCCTGCGGCACTTGCTGGACCATTTGGGTCGATACCTAAAACAACGATACCGCCAATGTGCTCGTTTCCTAGTAAACGGGCCGTCACTGCATTGATGTCTTGCCCATCAATACCGATGTAGCCGCGAATCACACGACCATCAGCGATGATTTTCTGCATAATTTTGCTGGCGAGTGGGGCAGGGATTGCGAATGAGATACCGTAGGTTTCAAGATCGGTTGCCTGCTGAAAAGACGCGGTGTTGATGCCCACCAATTCACCTTGAGTATTCACCAATGCGCCGCCCGAGTTACCTTCATTGATTGCAGCATCAGTTTGGATGAAGGCTTGACGACCATCGCTAATAGAAGAGCGACCTGTCGCGGAAATAATGCCGAAGGTCGTGGTTTGCCCTAAGTTGTATGGGTTACCAATCGCTAAAACGACATCACCAACCTGAGGTTTGTATTCGGAATTCAATGGGATGACAGGTAGGTTAGAACCTTCAACTCGTAAAACGGCAATGTCCGTGCGTTTGTCGGTGCCAACAAGTTGAGCAGCAGCAGCTCGACCATCTTGCAATGCAACAACGACTTGGTCTGCTTGAGCTACCACGTGATAGTTGGTAATGATATAACCTTTTTCGCTGACGATAACCCCAGAACCCAGCCCTTGTGTCGAGAGTTTACTGCGATCGTTTTCAACGTATTTTCGGCTGTAGATGTTCACAACCGCTGGCGCAGCTCTTCTTACGGCTTGGTTAAACGACAACTCAAGAGATGCGATATTTTTCGGTTGTTGGTCGAGCGCGACAGGAATAACGTTATTGCGCAATGATGGAACTGCGAGCAGTACAACGGCAGCGGTTGCTAAGCCTAAAAAGACAGAACGTAATAAAAAGCTAAGCATATCCTCTCCATGCATGAGCGCCAAAATGGCATAGAAAGGTGAAGAATAGCATTACATTGAAAAATAACAAAAGGGCAGTGCGTGATCGCACTGCCCTTTTAATAATCAGATTGATAGTAAGATTAACTCTTCGAGCTTCATCACCAAGAGTGATGGTTCAATCGTCTGGGTTTGCCCTGATTTTAGATGCTAGAGACTATCGAATCACCAAGTAGATAGTGCGTTCCCCTCGTTGAATATTTAGTGCAAGCACACCTTTGTGTTTATCAACAATAGAGCGAAGCTCCGCAAGGTTTTTCACTCGTTGACGATTGACGCCAATAATGATGTCACCTTGTTTTAGCTGGTATTGCGCGGCAGGTGAATTCTCTGCAACACTGGAGACTTTTACCCCTTGGATTACATCACTCGGTGTAGTGTTACTTAACTCTGCTCCTTTTAGGCCTTCATGCAACGTTTCCGCTTTGGCTTTCATGTTGGTGGACTCGCCAAGAGTCACGTCAAACGATTTGCTCTTACCATCACGAATAACGCCTAGCGTGATCTTCTTACCTGCTCCTAATGTGGCGACTTTGGCGCGCAACTCAGAGAAAGTGTCGATTGACTTACCGTTCACTGATACAACCACATCACCGGCTTTTAGACCCGCTTTGTCCGCTGCGCTATCAGGCACGACTTGGCTGATGAATGCCCCTTTACTTGACTCGTAACCCAGTGCTTCTGCCAGCTCAGAGGTCACTTCACCACCTTGAACGCCCAACATGCCACGTTTTACTTCACCAAATTCTAAAATCTGCTCAGTGAGGTTTCTCATCATGTTCGATGGGATCGCAAAACCAATCCCGACGTTGCCGCCATTTGGTCCCAAAATGGCGGTGTTAATACCGATCAGCTCACCGTTAAGGTTCACCAATGCACCGCCAGAGTTACCACTATTGATTGCAGCATCGGTTTGGATGAAGTTTTCGAAGTTCTCCACGTTTAAACCACTACGACCCAGTGCAGAAACGATACCCGAGGTGACGGTTTGGCCGAGGCCAAATGGGTTGCCGATAGCAACAGTAAAGTCGCCGACGCGTAACTTGTCAGAGTCGGCAATCTTAATCTGAGTTAGATTTTTCGCTTTTTCTAATTTCAGCAATGCGACGTCTGCCATCTCATCACCACCAACGAGTTCTGCATCGTACTCGCGGCCGTCATAGAGGCGCACTCGAATTTCATCCGCACCTTTGATCACATGATAGTTAGTGACGATGTGCCCTTTTTGGGCATCAATAATGACGCCAGAGCCCAATCCGCGGAATGGACGCTCTCGAGTTTGCTCCATCGGGAAGTCAGGGCCGAAGAAGAACTGAAATTGTTCCGGAATACGACTGGTTTGAACTTGTTTACCCTCAACCGCAATACTCACGACTGCTGGGGTCACTTTTTCTAGCATCGGGGCTAGGCTTGGTAATTGCTGGCCATCGACACTTAGAGGCAGTGCTGCCGTGGCCGTTATCGGCGTGATAATGGAACTCAAACTTAAAGATAGAACGGTTAGCGCAAGCAATGGCTTTTTCATCCAGTAACTCCTCTTGAAACATGTCTGCCAAAAAGAAATATCCGCACTTTACACCAATAAGAATAAGCGTTTGGTCATCCATGACAGGGTACGTTTAGCCCAACCGAGAGCGCATGCCATTATTCAAAGGCCGCAATCGACTGAAACGAATTGCCTGCATAGGTTTATGAACATCAACTTATCTTGATTGATATTTTTAATATAAGGTCTAGTTTGGATATTCAAAGGGTGACGGCAGTTCACATGCAAGTTAGAGAGGGATTGCTGCAGAAAAGTTCAAAAAGGGTCGATACAAATTACGATTTATATCGACCCAAAAGAAAGGAAAAGAGCAGGTTAAGAGGCTTTAGCCGTCACCACGTCGGGAGCGTTGATGATCTCTTTTTCTTGATCTTTCAAAAGACCAGTCGCGCCGTTGGCGTAGTCTTTTGGTTGTTCGTTGACCTCTGGCTGGTCTTCTTTGATTTGCTCTGAAGACATCGCCGTTTTCTTATCAAACGGGTTATCTTGTTCTGGCAAGTTAGGCAGAAGTTCTGAAGAGGTCTTCGCCATATGTTGGTAGAGTTTAGTGTAATCCTTACCCAGGGTATCCAACATTTCTGCGGTTTGTGCAAAATGATCTACGAGCTCTTGACGTTGTTGCTCTAGTTCAAACTTAGCCGCTTCAAGTTCTTTTTGCACAGACTTTTGTTTCTTGTATTCAGGGGTGGTTAGTCTACTAATGACTACGCCTACGATTGTACCGACCAGCAAACCCACAATGGCATAAATCCAAGGCATAACTGCTCCTTATAGTTGTTTTAACAAGTCTTTTACTACTTAGTTACACGCGGTGCTTGTCCATGTTACTATGGCTTTCACAGCCGATAAAGAAAAATAGCAGTATGTCTTCGGGGACTGATAACTACTTCTCTCTATTCTCAAAGTTGACCCCGAGGTGACCATTTTCTCTGTACCTCTAATACGACTTAATCTGATGACACCACTAAAACGATATCAAAAAGATATAGCAGAACATGGATTCCAGCGCGATGAAGCCCAGCATCAAGCCGTTGTCGCTTTAGACAAACTCTACCATGATATTGTTGAGTTTCAGTCTGCGCCGATCCCTCAACTTTCTAAATGGCAAAAGCTCATGGGTAAGAAGGTCGAGATGCCTCAACCCCCAAAAGGTTTGTACTTTTGGGGTGGGGTAGGCCGAGGTAAAACCTATTTAATGGATGCCTTTTTTGATGCCTTACCTACTGACAGAAAAATGCGCGTGCACTTTCACCGCTTTATGTATCGGGTACATGACGAGTTAAAGCGCTTGGGGGAGGTAGAAAATCCTCTCTCCAAAGTTGCCGACTTATTTAAACAAGAAGCGGATATTGTTTGTTTTGACGAGTTCTTTGTCTCTGACATAACTGATGCCATGATTCTTGCCACATTGTTGCAAGAAATGTTTAAGCGTCAGATGGTGCTGGTGGCGACGTCAAACATCGAACCACAAAATTTGTATCGTAATGGCTTACAGCGAGCACGTTTTCTTCCTGCTATTGATATGATTTTGGCGCGTTGCCATGTACTAAATGTGGATAGTGGTGTCGATTATCGTCTGAGGACTTTGGAACAAGCCGAAATCTACCATTATCCATTGGATGAGCAGGCTTCTATTAATTTAAATACCTATTATCAGCAGCTTACGGCTGAGCGTAAAAGCGTTGCCCACAAAATCGACATTAATCATCGACAGATTAACGTGATTGAAGCCAGTGATGGGGTGTTACACGCTTCTTTTGAGCAGTTGTGCCAAACCGCTCGAAGTCAAAACGATTACATTGAACTCTCACGTATTTATCACACGGTTTTACTGGCCGATGTTCGTCAGATGAATCGTAAAATTGATGATGCTGCGAGGCGTTTTATTGCTTTAGTCGACGAGTTTTATGAGCGTAACGTAAAACTGATTATTTCAGCGGAAGTCGAGATGGATGCCTTATATAGCGAAGGACAACTGGAATTTGAGTTCAAGCGTTGTGTATCGCGTTTAACCGAGATGCAGAGTCATGAGTACCTTGCTCGCGAGCATTTGGCGTAAATTTGATTGCCTCTTTAAAAAGTGAAGAAAAAATTAGTGATTTGGCGCAAAAAAAGGTGATTTTTTCTTCGCTCTTCTCTATAATCCTGCGACCCACCGTTACTGCAGACCGGATTATCGAAGTTATTTCGAAATAGATGGTCGAGAGTACCAACGACTCGAAGGGGTGATGACTGGGCTCTTAGACAGTGTGGGAGCACCAAACGGGTGTTCCTTTAAAGTTTAAATTTTAATTAACGGGTTATTATTAGCATGAAAACTTTCGTTGCTAAACCAGAAACTGTAAAACGCGACTGGTACGTTGTAGACGCTGAAGGTAAAACTCTTGGCCGTCTAGCAAGTGAAATTGCATCTCGCCTACGTGGCAAACATAAAGCTGAATACACTCCTCACGTTGACGCTGGTGACTACATCATCGTTATCAACGCTGAGAAAGTTGCTGTAACTGGTAACAAAGCTAAAGACAAAGTGTACTACCGTCACTCTGAGTTCCCAGGTGGTCTAAAATCTATCACTTTTGAAAAGCTGATCGATCGTAAACCTGAGATGGTTCTTGAGCTAGCAGTTAAAGGCATGCTTCCACGTGGTCCTCTAGGCCGTGCTATGTACCGTAAGCTTAAAGTTTACGCAGGCGCTGAGCACAACCATGTTGCTCAACAACCACAAGTACTAGACATCTAATTGGGGATTTCGAAAATGGCAGAGAATCAATACTACGGCACTGGCCGTCGCAAAAGCTCAGCTGCACGTGTTTTTATTAAACCAGGCAGCGGCAACATTGTAGTAAACAAGCGTAGCCTTGATGAATACTTCGGTCGTCCAACTTCTCGCATGGTTGTTAAACAACCTCTAGAGCTAGTTGAACTAACTGAGAAGCTAGACCTTTACGTTACAGTTAAAGGCGGCGGTATTTCTGGTCAAGCTGGTGCTATCCGTCACGGTATCACTCGCGCGCTTATGGAATACGATGAGTCTCTACGTCCTGCTCTACGTGCAGCTGGTTACGTTACTCGTGACGCTCGTTGCGTTGAACGTAAGAAAGTTGGTCTACGTAAAGCACGTCGTCGTCCACAGTTCTCTAAGCGTTAATTTCCTTTTACCGGAGATTATGCTTTCCAGAATTATTCTGGGACTGTGCACCAAAAGCTCGGCTATATGCCGAGCTTTTTGTTTTTTATTGTCAGATAAAACATCCGTTCTCTCTGGTTACCTCAGAACACTCCCCCTTAATATCCACGCAACATTTTACGAAGGTTTTATCGCGATATTTATGCTTTCCTTGTGCTACAAAAGTTTAAATTTACGTGTTAGTGATTTTTGTCACTTATTGAAAGCTCATTCGGTGTAATTCTCTGAAAACAACCAAAATAAAAGGCATTTGAGGCTTAATTTTGTTGTTCTTCATTTCGCTTTCTTGTTACAAATCACATCAATTTTTTATAATTCTGCCGCTTTTGTGACGACGCGAGCGATTTGCCTCACAAATGTTACAAAAAGGTAGCTTTATCTTGTCAAAAAGTAGGGTTTTCTTTATCATTTCTCCCCAATAATTAGAACTAAATTCATTATTTGTTAGCCATGCTCTTATAAGCGGAATAATAACGATCCAAAGGGAGCAAATGGGAGAATGTTTGGATGAGCAACGCGCCTTTAAATAACGGTCGCAGGCGTTTTCTAACCGCTACAACGGCAGTTGTTGGTGGGTTAGGGGCAGTCGCCGTCGCCGTGCCTTTTATTAAATCATGGAATCCGAGTGCTAAAGCCAAAGCGGCGGGTGCACCGGTGGAAGTGGATATAAGTAAAATTGAACCAGGTCAGCTGGTACGTGTTGAGTGGCAGGGGAAACCTGTATGGATTGTTCGCCGTACTCAAAGCGTTCTGGATAACCTAAAAACGATCAGTGATAAGCTTCGTGATCCACAATCTGAAATGGAACAGCAGCCAGAGTACGCTCAGAATGAGTTTCGCTCGATTAAAGAAGAGTACTTTGTTGCCGTTGGTTTCTGTACTCACCTTGGTTGTTCACCTACCTACCTACCAGACTCTTTCTCAGAGCAGGTGCAGGGCGTAAGGTCTGGCTTCTTCTGCCCTTGTCATGGTTCTAAGTTCGATATGGCAGGCCGAGTATTCCAAGGGGTACCTGCTCCATTGAACCTTGTCGTTCCTAAACACATGTATTTGAGCGACACCAAGCTCATTGTGGGTGTTGATGAGGGGGATGCATAATGCAAGCACTATTAGATTGGGTAGAAAAGCGTATTCCAGCAATGAATGCTTATAAAAAGCATTTATCTGAATACCCAATGCCGAAGAACTTCAACTTTTGGTATCTTTTTGGTTCTCTGGCGATGCTGGTTCTTGTTAACCAAATCCTAACGGGTATTTGGCTAACGATGAACTACGTTCCTTCTGGTGAAGGTGCGTTTGCATCTATCGAATACATCATGCGTGACGTTGAGTACGGTTGGCTTCTGCGTTACATGCACTCAACTGGCGCATCAGCGTTTTTCGTTGTTGTATACCTGCACATGTTCCGTGGTCTGATCTACGGTTCGTACCAAAAGCCTCGTGAACTACTGTGGATCTTCGGTATGTTGATCTTCCTAGTTCTAATGGCTGAAGCATTCATGGGTTACCTACTACCATGGGGTCAGATGTCATACTGGGGCGCTCAGGTAATCATTTCTCTGTTTGGTGCAATCCCTGTTATCGGTGATGACTTAACGCTTTGGATTCGTGGTGACTACATCATCTCAGGTGCAACGTTGAACCGTTTCTTCGCACTACACGTAATTGCGCTGCCTATCGTACTACTTCTACTTATCGTGCTTCACGTATTGGCACTGCACGAAGTGGGCTCTAACAACCCTGACGGTATCGAAACTAAGTTACCAAAAGGTTCAATGGGCGATGATTACAAAACGCAGTTCAAGTTCCACGATTACTACACGAAGAAATACGATATTATTGACTCTATTCCTTTCCATCCATATGGCACGGTTAAGGATTTGGTTGGTGTCGCTGGCTTCTTGTTCTTCTTCTGTTATGTGTTGTTCTTTAACCCAGAAATGGGTGGATACTTCCTTGAGCCGCCTAACTTTGAAGCTGCAAACCCATTGAAGACGCCTGAACACATCGCTCCGGTATGGTACTTCACTCCGTTTTACGCAATCTTGCGTGCGGTTCCAGACAAGCTATTGGGTGTAATCCTAATGGGTGCGTCTATCGCTGTACTGTTTGTTCTACCTTGGTTGGATCGCTGTAAAGTACGTTCGTACCGTTACCGTAGCAAAATCCACCTATTGAATATTGTTCAGTTCACTATCGCCTTTATCGCTCTGGGCATCTTAGGTGCGTTGCCTGCAACACCGACGTACACACTACTATCTCAGATCTTTAGCTTGTGTTACTTCATGTTCTTTGTACTGCTGTTCTTCTACAGCAAAAATGAAGCAACCAAACCATTACCAGAGAGGGTGACATTCAAATGAAGAAGTGGATTGTAATTCTATTTGCTATGTTGCCATCTCTTGCGATGGCAGCAGGGGCCAACGTTCCGCTTGATAAAGCAAACGTGGACCTAACGGATAAAGCTTCGCTACAAAATGGCGCGAAGTTGTTCATGAACTACTGTTTTGCTTGTCACTCTACGCAATACCAGCGTTATGAGCGTGTAGCAACAGACTTAGATATTCCAGCTGACCTAATGAAGGAAAATCTGATTTTCAACCCTGAAGCGAAAATCGGTGACCTCATGGTTAATGCTATGCCACCGAAGCAGGCGGCAAACTGGTTTGGTGCTCCACCACCGGATCTAACTTTGGTAGCCCGAGTGCGTGGTGCGGATTGGTTGTACACATACTTACGCTCTTTCTATGTTGATCCATCTCGTCCATTTGGCGTGAACAACATCGTATTCCCAAGTGTTGGTATGCCGCACGTTCTTGAAGAACTGCAAGGTATTCCAACGCCAGTGTACGGCACTAAGATGGTTGATGGTGAAGAAGTCAAAGTGGTTGTTGGTACTGAGACAAACGGTACTGGCGAATTAAGCGAAGGCGAATATGACAAAGCGGTTGGTGACTTGGTGAACTTCTTGGTTTACGCCGGCGACCCAGTTCAACTTGAGCGTCATGCTTTGGGTTGGTGGGTAATGGGCTTCCTAGTTCTACTAACGATTGTTGTCGTGATGCTTAAGAAAGAGTATTGGCGTGATGTGCATTAATTGTGCTATCATACCGTGCTAATTCCCAATTTTAATTGATGGATAATGGAGGCTTAGCCTCCATTATTTTTATTTGTAAGTGTACTGGAGGGCTCCATGGCTGTAGCTGCCAATAAACGTTCTGTGATGACTCTTTTCTCAAGTGCATCAGATTTGTATAGCCATCAGGTTCGCATCGTACTAGCTGAAAAAGGCGTAAGTGTTGAAGTTGAGCTTGTTGATGAAGCTAATCTTCCTGCTGAGCTTGTTGAGCTAAACCCATATAAATCAGTGCCAACTCTTGTTGACCGTGAGCTAGCTCTTTACGATTCAAAAATCATCATGGAGTACTTGGACGAGCGTTTTCCTCATCCACCTCTAATGCCGGTTTACCCAGTTGCTCGTGGTAACAGCCGTTTGATGATGTACCGTATTGAACGTAACTGGTACTCACTAGCTGAAAAAATTGTTAAAGGTAATGCAGAAGAGTCAGAAAAAGCGCGTACGAAACTTCGTAACGATCTACTGACTCTAGCGCCAATTTTTGCTGAATACGAATACTTCATGAGTGAAGAATTCAGCCTAATCGATTGTTACCTAGCTCCACTATTGTGGCGCCTACCTCAACTTGGTATTGACCTAGTTGGCCCAGGCTCAAAAGAAATCAAGGTATACATGAACCGCGTATTTGAGCGTGATTCATTCCTTGCTTCTTTAACTGAAGCTGAACGTGAAATGCGTCTAGTTCGCTAAGCGATTTAGAGACGTTATGGATATTGCAAAAATGACTGCTCGCCGTCCGTATATGCTTCGCGCATTTTACGATTGGCTAGTAGACAATGACTTAACTCCCCACTTGGTTGTTGATGCAACTATGCCGGGTGTGCGTGTGCCTGTTGAGTTTGTTCAAGATGGTCAGATTATCTTGAATATTGCTCCTCGTGCCGTTGGTAACTTAGAGTTGGGTAATGATGCGATTACCTTCCATGCTCGTTTTAGTGGCCGACCACACTCAGTGATCGTGCCAGTGTATGCAGTTCAAGCGATTTATGCTCGTGAAAACGGTGCTGGAACAATGTTTGAACCAGAAGAAGCGTACACGCACATCGAAGAAGAAACGATTGAAGAAGAAGATTTGTCACCATCTTTTAAGGCGGTGACGGAAGAAACTTCTGAGGAGATTGGTGCAGAACCCCAAGAGGAAGAAGCTCCTCGTCCTAAAGGTCGACCAAGCTTAAGAGTGATTAAGTAAATAAAAAGCAGCGTTAACGCTGCTTTTTTTATACTTCGGTTTCAAGTTTTTCAATATCGTTTAGTCACTGATGGTAAACGTCTCGACATCTGGATCAGTATCATCTTGTGTCTGTGTCTGTGTCTGTGTCTGTGTTGTCACACCGTCGCTAGGTAAATCGACTTTAACTGGTTCTGCGTCTCCGTATTGGAACCCTTTGATCACCTGTTTTACGCCAGAGATATTCCGCGAAATCTCCGTCGCGCGTTCACCTTGCTGAGCGGTTACATAGCCAAACAAAAATACGTCACCATCCTCTGTAATGACTTTGACTTTAACGCCATTGAGGTCTGAGTCGGTTAATAGAGCCGATTTTACCTTGGTTGTGATCCAGCTGTCGTTGCTGATTTGCGTCACGCTCAATGGCTCTTTAGCCTTAATTTGATTATGAATGGTTTTGACGCCATCAATAGCTCTAGCTCGTTGCTCAATTTGATTAATCAAATCTTGAGTTGGAGCTTGGCCCATTAAAACAACCGTACCATTGTACGAGCTCGCAACAACTCGAACATGCCCTTTAAACGGTTCTTTATTACCGATCGCTGCGACTTCAAATTCAATATTGTTGTCTTGCCAGATCTGCTTCGTGGTGCGAGTATCTGTCACAATATTTGCCGTGGTGGCAGCTCCAGCAATGAACAGTCCCGCACATCCGCTCAAGCTTAAGATGGTACATAAAATGATAAGGCTACGTATCATAATGCTGATTCTCAAATCTGTTATTCTTCGTGAGCAGGGAAAAGTACTTGGTCAATCAAATCGCATAAGCAGTGAAGAGTGACCATATGCACTTCGTGAATGCGAGCCGTGCGATGGGATGGAATGCGAATTTCTACATCGTTTTCGCCCAATAATCCTGCCATCTCACCACCATCTTTACCTGTTAGGGCGATAATGGTCATGTCGCGAGTTACGGCCGCCTCCATCGCTTTGATGATGTTTTTGCTGTTGCCACTGGTAGAAAGCGCCAGAAGAATATCGCCTGGTTGGCCAAATGCACGAACTTGCTTAGAGAAAATCTCTTGGTAGTGGTAGTCGTTTGCAACTGCCGTTAGTGTGGTGTTGTCCGCAGTCAGCGCCATAGCGGGAAGGCTAGGGCGCTCGGTCTCAAAGCGATTTAAAAGACAAGAAACAAACTGTTGTGCATTTGAGGCGCTGCCACCGTTGCCGCAGCAAAGAATTTTGTTGCCATTCAGCAAGCTCGAAACCATGGCTTGAGCGGCGTGCGTGATCGCATCAGGCAGAGCTTCTGCGGCTGCGATTTGAATTTGAATACTTTCTGTAAAGCTATCTTTAATGCTGTCTAGCATCGCTTATCCTTCAGATATTGCATTTTGTATCCAGTTGATGTCGCGACCACTGTCATGAATGGCGATGACATCGAACCGATAATCTATGGTGTTCATTGTGCGTTGTTGGCTGAGCCAAACTTGTGCTGTTTTGATCAGTTTGCGCATTTTTGCGTTTGTGACCATTTCTGCCGCTGAGCCAAAATGATCGTTCTTACGATATTTGACTTCAACAAAGACGATAGTTTCATCTTGTTGGAAGATTAAATCAATCTCGCCGAACTTTGTCAGATAATTTTGATCTAAAAAACGCAAACCCTGACGCTGCAGATACTGCTTCGCCAGGGTCTCGTACTGATTACCTATTTGACGCTTACTAAAGAGCCCCACGCTCAGCCCAGCTCAATTCGCGTTGTACAACACAGTTGTTGTCAATGCTTAACGTACCAGTTTGGCCGCTTACTGAGTAACCTGGTACCACTTTCATTTGTGGCAATTCACCGATCAGTTTGTAGGCATCCATCCCTAGAGCTTTTAAGCGTTTTTCCATGTTGGATTGATCTGCCCATAGCTCATTCATTTCAGCGGTCACGATTGGGTCTGGGTTTACTAACAGCGGAATGTCACTGTAGATAATGCCTGTTAAGTCTTCGTACGTCGCACCACCGCTGTTGCTACGAGAGTTCGAGAACAATTTTGGTGGCTTCGCATCTGGGTTAATTGCGACCTCAATGAATGGTTTGATAAGTGTTAGTTCAGAGCTACGAGCGACAATGTAAACTGCGTCCACATCACGACGACTGCGTGGCTGTGTTTCCAACTTAATGCGCATGAGCGATTGCATCTGTGCGATACGCTGTTTGCTCTCTTGTAATCCAAAGACGTCGTTAATGTCTTTTTGTAGCTGGCGCTTATCACCAAAGTAGCTTGTTGCGACTTTGTTTGAGCTGTACTTGCTCCATTCTTCATTGAAAGCTTGCACAACACGCTCACCGTAGCTGCCTTTTGGCGCTAGGATCAGCGGGAAGCTATAGCCTTCACTAAACAAGTATTTTGCAGCTTGAGCCACTTCTTGCTCAGGTGACAACGCTAGGTAGCAAATGTCGGTACCTGGCTGAACATCTTCAGGAATATTCAACGCCAGTGCGGGAATGGCTGGACTGTTTGCTGAACCATCCATTGTGGTTTGCAATAGTTCGACGTTTTCTTTTTGCAGCGGGCCGACAACAAAATCGATGTTTTCGTTGATAAGACGTTGTTTCACTTCATCAGCGCTGTACGCATTCGTATCAATGACGGTAAGCGTTGCGCTTGGATCGCGGTTTCTATCATTCATCATCGCGAATACAAAACCATCGCGGATCAATTGTGCCTGAGGCGCAAACTTACCTGTTAATGGTAACAACAATGCTGTGTTATTTGGTTTTACGATATCAAGTGACAGAATGTTTTGAATTTCTTCTGGCGTATAGATTGCCGCTGGGTGTGACGGGTTCTCGTTCAACCAACGCTCAAGGGTATTTTTTAACTGAGACAGATTGCCGGAGAGCGTTTTTGCGTAAACTGCTAATTGCAACCATCCGTCTAACACGTCTTCGCTGGGTTCAGTTTGTAGCGAAGTCAGTTCATATTCAGAGTAACTGCCAAAGTTCATCCAAATTCGACTTGAGATTTCGCGTTGCTCTGCTGATGACGCGTATTGACTAAACGCTACCAGTTGGCGGTTGGCTTCAAACGGCTGATTTAGGCTTTGGTAAGCATCGGCACGTAGAGAGTAGTAATCTTTCCACTGCTCATTTGGTAGCTTCCACCAAGGCTTAAAGTTGAGAAGTTGCAACAACTGAGAGTAATCGCCTTGCTTTTGCTGTATGGTCGCACGCGCCAGTTGCCACTCCGCCTGTTGAACTTCCGTCAATTGTTGGCGAGCCAAACGTTTTATCAGAAGGTCTGCTTGATCCAATTGGTTCGCTTGGATTGCGGCTTTGGTTGCCATGATCAACCAGTCGTTTTGTAAGCTGCCTTCCGTGCTATCAGCTTGAATCATGTAGTTCTGTACCGACTGGGTAGGCTCAAGTGTGACATCTACGCCATCAGGCTGTCTCGGGCCTGAAGAACAGGCGGCGAGCGTAATTGCTAGTGCAACAGGAGTGAGTATGCGTGGTACACTGAGTCTCTTATGGTTAATCATTGCCGTGAGTTCTCTATAATTTTGTACAAAATTGTCTCTATATTAATCGTTGAAGTGATGGTAAACAAATGACAGATAAAAATAAGTTGCCGAATGAGGGGCCAACTCTCTACATCGTACCGACTCCAATCGGAAATTTAGCGGATATCACACAACGTGCTATCGAAGTTCTGTCGAACGTGGACATCATCGCAGCAGAGGATACCCGACATACGGGTAAATTACTGTCTCACTTCAATATCCAAACCAAAACTTTTGCGTTGCATGATCACAATGAGCAACAAAAAGCACAGGTTTTGGTCGAAAAGCTATTGTCAGGTCAGTCTATCGCCTTAGTGTCTGACGCTGGTACACCACTAATCAGCGATCCAGGATACCATCTGGTGACAAAATGTCGTCAAGCGGGCGTAAGAGTTGTGCCTCTTCCTGGTGCGTGTGCAGTTATCACTGCGTTAAGCGCGTCGGGATTGCCGTCAGATCGCTTTAGTTTTGAAGGCTTTCTACCGCCCAAAAGTAAAGGTCGTAAAGATAAATTCTTAGAGATCGCATCGGTAGAGCGCACATGCATTTTTTACGAGTCACCACACCGAATTTTAGACTCGTTACAAGATATGTTAGACGTTCTTGGCCCTGAGCGAGAAGTCGTTCTAGCAAGAGAACTCACTAAAACATTTGAAACCATCCAAGGCATGCCTTTGGGTGAACTCATTGAGTGGGTGAAAAGTGACGATAACCAGCAACGTGGTGAAATGGTGCTTTTGATCCATGGTCATCGTGAAACATCGGATGAGGCATTGCCCGATGAGGCTTTGCGTACTTTGGGTATTCTGACGAAAGAACTGCCTTTGAAGAAAGCGGCAGCGTTGGTGGCAGAAATCCACAACCTGAAGAAGAACGCTCTATACAAATGGGGTTTAGAAAACTTAGATTAAGGGCTGTTTAGATTGAATATTGCAAAGGGTTGATGTGAAAGCATCGACCCTTTTTTATTGTTTACCTTTTGCGTTTTGACTAAAAACTCATCACTCGGTGCATTCATTTCATCATATCTGTGATCTAACTAGACTCTGAAGTGAGAACTCTATACAATCCGCCCTCGGAGCTGACTGGGTAGTCGCTGCTTTGTTGATGTCCTTCGGGAGACTGACGTTGAGGTCCTTCGGGAAACTGACGTTGACGTCCTTCGGGAGACTGACAAAGGGGAGGAAAGTCCGGGCTTCATAGAGCAAGGTGCCAGGTAACGCCTGGGGGGCGCAAGCCTACGACAAGTGCAGCAGAGAGAAGACCGCCGATGGCCCGCAAGGGAACAGGTAAGGGTGAAAGGGTGCGGTAAGAGCGCACCGGACGACTAGTAATAGTTCGTAGCAGGGTAAACTCCACCTGAAGCAAGACCAAATAGGCCTCCACATTGCGTTGCTCGCGTAAGGAGGCGGGTAGGTTGCTCGAGCCAGTGAGTGATTGCTGGCCTAGACGAATGGCTACCGCCGCGCAAGCGGAACAGAACCCGGCTTATGTGTCGGCTCCACCTATTCGAGACCCATCTCTACTTCGGTAGCGATGGGTTTTTTGCATTTAATTGACGCAAACTATGTCATTACCAATAAACTTGGCGTAAATCACGTCTAACTCTAGACTTGTGGTGGCGATGATGTAGGAAATCAGTACACTAAAGAATCGCTTCAAGATCATTCAACGAGAAAGCTATGACCGAAACCTTCCAACATATTTCCGTGTTATTAAATGAATCCATTGATGGCTTGGCTATCAAACCAGATGGTATCTACATTGATGGAACATTTGGCCGAGGCGGTCACAGCCGTACAATTTTATCCAAACTTGGCCCAAATGGCCGACTGTACAGCATTGACCGTGACCCTCAAGCGATTGCGGAAGCAGGCAAAATTGACGACCCTCGTTTTACCATTATTCATGGCCCGTTTTCTGGCATGGCTCAATACGCAGAAGAGTATGACCTAGTTGGTAAAGTAGACGGTGTGTTATTGGATCTTGGTGTGTCTTCGCCTCAGCTGGATGACGCAGAGCGTGGTTTCAGCTTTATGAAAGATGGCCCGCTAGATATGCGCATGGACCCAACTTCAGGCATCCCGGTTTCTCAATGGTTGATGGAAGCGGATCTGGATGATATCACTTGGGTGATTCGTGAATTCGGTGAAGACAAACACGCTCGTCGTATTGCTCGTGCGATTGTGGAATACCGTGAAAACGAAGAGAACGAGCCAATGGTTCGTACTGGTCAGTTGGCAAAACTGATCTCTGAAGCAGCACCAAAAAGTTTTAAAGAGAAAAAGCACCCAGCGACGCGTGCTTTCCAAGCGTTCCGTATTTACATCAACAGTGAGCTAGAAGAAATTGATACTGCACTGAAAGGCGCGGCTCGTATTTTAGCTCCTGAAGGTCGTTTATCTGTCATCAGTTTCCATTCGTTGGAAGACCGCATGGTAAAACGCTTTATCCGCAAAGAAAGTAAAGGTCCTGAGGTACCACATGGCATTCCTTTGACGGAAGCGCAAATCAAAGAGCTTGGCAGCGCAAACATGAAAACTGTTGGCAAAGCGATAAAGCCGAGCAAACAAGAAATTGACATGAACCCTCGTTCGCGCAGTTCTGTGCTAAGAATTGCTGAAAAGCTTTAATTATTATGACGAAACCCACTCCCAACCTTGCTAAGTTGATCGCCACGGATTTAATTACCGTTGGTCGCTGGTCATTACTATTGTTGCTATTGATCATGGCATCAGCAATGGGAGTGGTATTTGCTACCCACCATGCGCGTCAAGCGATCACTGAAAAAGATCACACTCTGGTTGAGCGCGAGCGATTAGATAGCGAATGGCGCAACCTGATGTTGGAAGAAACCGCCTTAGCAGAACACAGTCGAGTGCAAGATCTTGCGAAAAAGGATCTTGAAATGAAACGACCTGACGGCGATAAAGAAGTGGTTATCACGCTAAAATGATAAGAAAGAAAACCAACGCTAAACAAGGAAATAAGCGTAAGTCTTCTGCGAAACCCAAAGCCGCAGTAAACGACACCAAAACCGCACCGAAAGCAGCGAAAGTAGAAGTAGAGCCATCATTTTTGATTCGCTGGCGCTTCCATTTATTGCTGTTTTTTGTTTTCTGCGCCTTTGCGCTTCTTGTCGCTCGTGTGGCCTATATTCAAATCATCGAGCCGGATAATCTCATTAAGCAGGGCGATCTACGTTCGATTCGTGTTAAGTCTATCCCGTCTGCACGAGGCATTATTTCTGATCGCAATGGTGAACCTTTAGCGGTGAGTGTGCCTGTTGAAGCGGTTTGGGCCGATCCAGCCACCATTTTTAAAGAAAATGCGCTAAGTCAGAAACAAAACTGGTATGCCTTAGCAGATGTGTTAGGTGTGGATCGCCAAGGCTTGATTGACAAAATCAAGCGCAACGAAAAGCGTCGCTTTATTTACCTGCAGCGCCAGGTGAGCCCAGCGATGGCAAACTACATTCGTGAACTGAAGCTACCAGGTATTGGTCTTAAGTCGGAGTCTCGTCGTTATTACCCGGCTGGTGAAGTCAGTGCGCACCTTGTCGGTGTGACAGGCATTGACGGTCATGGCCTAGAGGGGGTTGAGCGCAGTTACGATGAATGGCTAACCGGTGAAGAAGGTAAAAAGACCATTCGTAAAGACCGCTACGGCCGTGTCGTTGAAAACATCGCTTGGCAAGACAAACAAGAAGGCAAGTCGTTGCAGCTGACCATTGACCAGCGTTTGCAGGCTATCGCTTACCGAGCCATCAAACAGGCGGTTGCCGATCACCGTGCAACCTCTGGCTCCGTGGTGATGCTGGATGTAAAAACGGGTGCCGTTTTGGCGATGGTTAATGCTCCGTCATACAACCCAAATAACCGCACGGATTGGCAAAGTTATAAGATGCGTAACCGTGTGATTACGGACTCAATGGAGCCCGGCTCGACCATTAAGCCTTTCGTTATTTTAGCCGCCTTAGAAAATGGAGTGGCGGATAAAGATACTATCGTTGATACCGGTAATGGCGTGCTTCGATTGGGCGGTAGCCGAGTCAGGGACGTTTCGTGGGTAGGCAAAGCTAGTCTGTCTATGATTCTGAAAAAATCGAGTAACATCGGTGTGACCAAACTTGCGATGCAAATGCCTGTTGAGGCGCTGCTTGGCTTGTACAGTTCGGTGGGTTTTGGGGAACTTTCTGGTTTGAACTTAGTTGGCGAAGTGACTGGTATCTTCCCAACTCGAACGCGTTGGTCTCCCATTGAACGTGCAACCATTGCGTTTGGTTATGGTCTGTCTATCACGCCGATTCAGCTTGCACATGCGTATGCAACGTTAGGGAACCTTGGCAAGTACGAGCCGATTCATATTATCGAGAGTAATGACCGTGATATGTCACGTCAGGTAGTAAGCAAGGAAAATGCTCGTCTTGTGCTTGATATGCTTGAGACCGTAACTCAAAAAGGCGGTTCGGCTCGTCGTGCAGCCGTTCCGGGGTATCGAGTTGGTGCTAAAACGGGTACGTCTCGAAAAGCATCGGCGGGTGGCTATAGTGATGAATACATCACTTATACCGCAGGTCTAGCACCTGTGAGCGACCCACGAATTGCGTTGGTGGTAATTGTGAATGAGCCGCAAGGTGATGATTACTACGGTGGTTCGGTCGCGTCCCCTGTCTTTTCTGAAATTATGAAAGGTGCACTGCAAATCCTGAACGTCGCACCTGATGAAAACAAATTCCAGCAGTAGGCGATGTAGCCTGCTGCAAAGCACTTTAAGAAAACCTGAGCCAAAGCTCGGAGAACAATTATGACTAAAGCCATCAGTATGGACGCGCTGCTTTCCCCTTGGGTGGATTGCCCTAGTTTGGCGTCCGTTCTCGTTTCAGAACTAGAACTTGATAGTCGCAAAGTTCAACCAGGCACAACTTTTGTCGCTCTTGTCGGCCATGTGGTAGATGGACGTCAGTTCATTGCCTCTGCGATTGAAAAAGGTGCCAATGCGGTGATTGCCCAGGCTTGTGATGTGAAAGCGCATGGCACAATCGACATCATCGATGATATTCCGGTGGTTTATCTCGATGCGCTTGATAAATGTTTATCTGAAATTGCCGGCCAGTTGTACACCTATCCTGATATGAAGTTGATTGGTGTGACAGGTACAAACGGTAAAACTACCATCACCCAGCTTATCGCGCAGTGGATTGGATTAGTTGGCTCAAAAGCAGCAGTGATGGGCACCACAGGTAATGGTTTCTTAGATGATTTAAAAGAAGCGGCGAACACCACAGGAAACGCAGTGGAAATCCAGCATACGCTGGCTTCTTTGGCCGAACAACAAGCGCAATATACGGCGTTAGAAGTGTCTTCTCATGGCTTGATCCAAGGCCGCGTTAAATCCCTTTCCTTTGCTGCTGGCGTATTTACCAACTTGAGCCGAGACCATCTTGATTATCACGGTACGATGGAAGAGTACGCCAACGCCAAACTAACGCTGTTTACCCAGCATCAATGTGATCAAGCAATCATTAATGTTGATGACGAAGTTGGCGCTGCGTGGGCGAAACAACTGACCAATGCGATTGCCGTTTCTCTTGCTCCTACAACTGAGTTTGAACACGCGCTATGGGCGAGCCAAGTGGCTTATGCTGAATCCGGTATTACGATTCGTTTTGATGGTCAGTTTGGCGAAGGTACGCTGCATGCGCCGTTGATTGGTGAATTCAACGCAGCCAACTTAATGCTGGCATTTGCGACCTTATTGAGCCTTGGTTTTGATAAGAGCGATTTGCTAGCGACGGCTGCTCAATTGCAGCCGGTGTTAGGCCGAATGGAGCTATTCCAAGCTGAGAATCGCGCCAAAGTTGTGGTCGATTACGCTCACACGCCTGATGCGCTTGAAAAAGCATTACAAGCACTGCGCGTGCATTGTGACGGACAGCTTTGGGCTATTTTCGGTTGTGGTGGCGATCGCGATGCAGGTAAGCGTCCGATGATGGCAGAAATCGCTGAGCGTTTGGGTGACAAAGTCGTCTTGACCGATGATAACCCGCGCAGTGAAGACCCTGTATTAATCGTCAAAGATATGCTTGCTGGCCTATCCAAACCAGCAGAAGCGATTGTCCAGCATGATCGCTTTAAAGCGCTTTCTTACGCGTTAGAAAACGCTGCGCCTCAAGACATTATCTTGCTGGCAGGTAAGGGCCACGAAGACTACCAAATTCGTAATGGCGAAACGATTCATTATTCCGACCGCGAATCCGCAATGCAGCTTTTAGGATTATCTTCATGATCAAGGTTACTTTATCTCAAATTGCAGAAATCACTGGCGGAGCGTTATTTGGTAACGATCTGACTATCGACGCAGTGTCCACTGACACGCGAACGATTGACAATGGTGCGCTGTTTGTTGCGCTTGTCGGTGAACGATTCGATGCGCATAATTTTTGTCAACAAGCATTTGAAGCGGGGGCTGGTGCCTTATTGGTTGAAAAGCGTCTTGATGTGAATGTGCCACAAGTCGTGGTATCGGATACCAAAATCGCACTGGGCGAGTTAGCTTCTTGGGTGCACCATTCTTGCCAAACGCCTACCGTTGCGATAACTGGCAGTTGTGGAAAGACCACAGTGAAAGAGATGGTTGCCAGCATTCTTCAGCAAAAAGGCAACGTGTTGTTCACGGCAGGGAACTTCAATAATGATATTGGTGTTCCGCTGACCTTGCTGCGTTCTCAGCAAGATGACGATTACGCGGTGATTGAGCTAGGCGCAAACCATATTGGTGAAATTGCTTACACTACCCAGCTTGTGAAACCGGATATCGCGCTGGTAAACAATGTTGCGGCGGCGCATTTGGAAGGCTTTGGTTCTATTGAGGGTGTAAAGCAAGCCAAAGGTGAAATCTATCAAGGGATACAGGCTGGTGGCATTGCCATCGTCAATCTCGATAGTAACGGTGACGCGCTGTGGCAATCGGTTCTTGCAGATAAAAAAGTGATCACTTTCTCGCATAATAATTCGCAAGCGGACTTTTACGCATCGAACGTGACAATGAATGAGGAAGGTAAAGCGAGCTTTACTTTGCATATTTCATCAGATTCGCGAGAAATTGAACTGTCACTTGGTATTATTGGTCAACATAACGTTGCAAATGCCATTGCGGCCTCAATCATTGCGCTAAACATGGGAGCTACCGTTGAAGAGATTCAGTTTGGTCTTTTAAACCTTAACAAAGTAAAAGGCCGAGTGGATGTAGAGCAACTCAGCTCGACGATCAAGTTGATCGATGACAGCTACAATGCAAGCGTACCTGCGATGAAAGCGGCGGTTGATTTACTTGGGGCGTTTCGCGGTCAGCGCTGGTTGATTTTAGGCAATATGGCGGAATTGGGTGAGGAAAGTCTTGCACTTCACCGTCAAGTCGGGGAACATGCTGCCCCACAAAAATTTGAACATGTTCTCACATATGGTGCAGACGCAAAGATCATTAGCGAGCTTTGCCATGGCATTCACTTTGAGACACATCAAGAGATGATTGACTACATCAAGCAGCATCTAGACCAAACCGTTTCTGACCAACACACTATTTTGGTTAAAGGCGCGAACGGTGCACGTATGTTTGAAGTCGCTGCTGCTTTGAAGGAGTATTTTTAATGATTATTTGGCTTGCCGAGCTGCTACAGCCATACCTGTCTTTTTTCCGATTGTTTGAATACCTGTCTTTTCGAGCAATTCTCAGTGTACTTACTGCCCTAGGTCTTTCTCTTTGGATGGGACCTATCATGATCAAGCGTTTGCAAATGCTTCAAATTGGTCAGGTCGTGCGTAACGAAGGCCCTGAGTCTCACTTTAGCAAGCGTGGTACTCCTACTATGGGCGGTATCATGATTTTGGCGGCTATTTCGATCACGATTCTATTGTGGACTGATTTATCCAACCCTTATGTTTGGGCGGTACTGACGGTATTGCTAGGTTATGGCGCCGTTGGCTTTGTCGATGATTATCGTAAAGTGGTGCGTAAAAACACCGATGGTTTGATCGCGCGTTGGAAGTATTTCTGGCAGTCTTTGATCGCATTTGTTGTGGCATTTGCTCTATACGTTTATGGTAAAGACACAGCAGCGACGCAGCTTGTCGTACCATTCTTTAAAGACGTGATGCCACAGCTTGGTCTGATGTACATCATTCTGACTTACTTCGTGATTGTTGGCACCAGCAATGCGGTAAACCTCACTGATGGTTTAGATGGTTTGGCTATCATGCCGACGGTACTGGTTGCTGCAGGCTTTGCCGTTATCGCTTGGGCGACAGGTAACGTTAACTTTTCTGAATATCTGCACATCCCATATCTACCGCACGCCTCTGAGCTTGTTGTGGTATGTACGGCGATTGTGGGCGCGGGGCTTGGATTCTTATGGTTCAACACCTATCCAGCACAAGTATTTATGGGTGACGTAGGCTCTCTTGCGCTAGGTGGTGCACTAGGCACTATCGCTGTTTTGGTTCGTCAAGAATTGGTGCTGGTTATCATGGGCGGTGTGTTTGTTATGGAAACACTGTCTGTAATCCTCCAAGTCGGTTCATACAAGCTGCGCGGTCAACGCATTTTCCGCATGGCACCAATTCATCATCACTACGAATTAAAAGGTTGGCCAGAACCTCGTGTAATCGTGCGTTTCTGGATAATTTCTATGGTTCTTGTTCTGATTGGTCTTGCGACATTGAAAGTGCGTTAAACGCACTTTCCAAGAACAAGCAATACAGTGTGATCACATATGGAACGTTGGCAAAACATACATAACGTTGTCGTCGTAGGGCTCGGTATTACCGGGCTCTCTGTCGTTAAACACCTCCGAAAAACTCAGCCGCAATTGACGGTTAAAGTTATTGATACGCGTGACAATCCGCCAGGCGCCGAGCGTCTGCCTGAACAGGTTGAACTACACCGTGGTGGTTGGAATACCCAGTGGCTTGCAGAGGCGGACTTGGTGGTGACCAACCCTGGTATTGCGTTAGCGACACCAGATATACAAACGGTGCTAGCGAAAGGCACTCCTGTCGTGGGGGACATCGAGTTGTTTGCTTGGGCTGTGAATAAGCCAGTGGTGGCCATCACGGGTTCAAACGGCAAGAGCACGGTGACAGATTTAACTGGTGTGATGGCAAAAGCGGCAGGATTGACGGTGGGTGTCGGTGGTAACATTGGCGTGCCTGCACTGGAGCTGCTTGAGCAAGATGCGGATTTGTATGTACTGGAACTTTCAAGTTTTCAGTTGGAAACAACGTCGAGTTTGAAACTCAAAGCGGCGGCATTTCTTAACCTTTCCGAAGATCATATGGATCGCTACGAAGGTATGGCAGATTATCGCGCTGCTAAGCTGCGTATTTTTGATCATGCAGAGTTAGCTGTAGTTAACCGTGATGATCAAGAGACGTACCCAGAGGTTGAGATGCCCGTGGTTACGTTTGGCTGTGATGAGCAAGCTTACGGCCTTGAAGTCGATGGTTCTCGCACATGGTTACTTGATCATGGTCAGCGCGTCATCGCCAGCGATGAATTGAAACTTGTCGGCAAACATAACTTAGCAAACGCTCTCGTCGTGTTGGCTCTGCTCAAAGCTGCAGGTGTTGATTACCACAACGCTTTGAATGCACTTAAAAATTACACTGGACTGACACACCGATGCCAGGTGGTTGCGGATAATCGTGGCGTAAAATGGGTGAATGACTCTAAAGCAACTAATATCGCAAGCACTATGGCTGCGCTATCAGGTTTAGAGTCGACCGGTAAACTTTATCTGCTCGTCGGTGGTGTCGGTAAAGGCGCGGACTTCACGCCATTAAAACCGATCTTTGCAGCGCTTAACCTACAACTGTGCTGTTTTGGCCTAGATGGCGATGATTTTATGCCACTACATGAGTCAGCAATCCGTTTCAACACCATGGAAGATGTGATTCAACAAATATCTTCGCAGTTAAAATCTGGTGATATGGTGATGCTGTCTCCCGCATGTGCTAGCTTTGATCAATTCGACAATTTTATGGCAAGAGGCGATGCATTTGCTGTTCTTGCTCAGAAATATGCATAACTAAAGGTTACTCGTTTCGTGGGTTTAAGTAACGTTAAACACAACATTGGTAATTGGCTTAAGCATCCGGCGCCAGAAGCGTTGTTTGATCGCCAGTTGGTGTGGATTGCGTTGGGTTTGATGTTGACTGGTTTGATTATGGTGACCTCTGCGTCTTTCCCAATCAGCTCACGATTGACCGATCAGCCGTTCCACTTCATGTTCCGTCATGCCACCTTCTTAGTGTTGGCGATCGGGACCTCTGCGGTGATACTTCAAGTACCTTTAGAGCAATGGTTTAAGAAAAGTCATTACTTGCTTTGGGTCTCATTCGGCTTGCTGATTGTTGTACTTCTTGCAGGTAAGTCAGTAAATGGCGCTTCTCGTTGGATTCCGCTTGGTCTGTTCAACTTACAGCCTGCCGAAGTTGCGAAGTTATCGCTGTTCATCTTCATGTCTGGTTATTTAGTCCGTAAGCAAGATGAAGTGCGCCAGACCTTCTTTGGCGGCTTTATGAAGCCAATCATGGTGTTTGCTTTCTTCGCCGTCTTGTTACTTGGTCAGCCGGACTTGGGTACCGTCGTTGTAATGCTGGTTACTCTGTTTGGCATGTTATTTATCGCGGGCGCGAAGCTAACCCAGTTTCTGGCCCTGATGATTGCAGGCATTGGCGCTGTCGTCGGTTTGATCTTGGTAGAACCGTATCGTATGCGCCGTGTTACTTCGTTTCTTGACCCATGGGAAGACCCGTTCGGTAGCGGCTATCAGTTGACTCAATCTTTGATGGCGTTTGGTCGCGGAGAATGGTTTGGTCAAGGGTTAGGGAACTCAATTCAAAAACTGGAATACCTACCAGAAGCGCACACCGACTTTGTATTTGCGGTATTGGCTGAAGAGCTTGGTTTCGTCGGTGTCGTTTTGGTGCTGATGTTGATTTTTAGCTTGGTACTTAAAGCTGTGTATATCGGCAAACGCGCTTTTGAAGAAGGCGAGATGTTTGGTGGTTACTTAGCGTTTGGTATTGGTATTTGGTTTGCGTTTCAAACCATGGTCAATGTGGGCGCAGCCGCTGGTATTGTTCCAACCAAAGGTTTGACGCTTCCACTAATCAGTTATGGTGGTTCCAGTCTGATTATTATGTCCGTTGCAGTGTCCATATTGCTGCGTATCGATCACGAATGCCGCTTGAAACGCGCGCAACAACAATCAGAACAACAGACGAATGAAACAGAATAAACGTTTGATGGTGATGGCTGGTGGTACCGGCGGTCACGTATTCCCAGGTTTGGCGGTGGCAAAGCAGCTTCAAGAACAGGGTTGGGAGATCCGTTGGTTAGGCACAGCGGATCGAATGGAAGCCGATTTGGTGCCAAAGCATGGTATTGAGATCGACTTTATCAAAGTAAAAGGTCTGCGAGGCCAAGGCGTTAAACGTCTTTTAGCTGCCCCTTTTCAAATTATTAATGCCATCATGCAAGCGCGAGCGCACATGAAGCGCTGGCAGCCGGATGCCGTTTTAGGTATGGGCGGCTATGTGAGTGGTCCGGGTGGTATCGCGGCTTGGTTAAGCGGTATCCCGGTTGTTCTACACGAACAAAACGCGGTTGCAGGTTTAACAAATCAATGGCTATCAAAGATCGCGAAGAAAGTCTTTCAAGCGTTTCCCGGCGCATTTCCTTCTGCGGCGGTTGTCGGTAACCCAGTACGTGAAGACGTAACGCAGTTGGATGAGCCCGCTCAACGTATGCAAGAGAGAGAAGGACCAATTCGTATTCTTGTTATGGGCGGCAGCCAAGGGGCGCGTATTCTTAATCAAACATTGCCAGCGGTGATGGCAAACTTGGGCCAAGACTACTGTATTCGTCATCAAGCAGGTAAAGGCGCAGCGCAAGAAGTGCAAGCTGCTTATCAAGCGAACAATGTTGCTAATGCAGAAGTGACCGAGTTTATTGACGATGTTGCACAAGCGTATGCGTGGGCAGATCTGCTAGTGTGCCGTTCTGGTGCATTGACGGTATCTGAGGTCTCAGCAGCAGGTGTAGGCGCGATTTTTATCCCGTTCATGCATAAAGACCGTCAACAGGCACTGAATGCCGACCACTTAGTGGAATGCGGTGCTGCGAAGATGATTGAACAACCTGATTTAACCGTGGAGTCTTTGACTCAACAGATCCAACAATTGGATCGCCAAGCTTTACTTTCAATGGCTCAAAAGGCACGCAGTGCCGCAAAATTAGATGCTGACAAAGTTGTCGCACAAGCCATTGTCGCTTTGACCGAAAAGCGTTAACGAATTATTGAGAATCGAATTAATGACTATCCAACATACACAAGACCTAGCTCAGATTCGCGCGATGGTACCAGAAATGCGTCGCGTGAAATGCATCCACTTCATCGGTATCGGTGGTGCGGGCATGAGCGGCATTGCTGAAGTTCTTCTAAACGAAGGTTATGAAATTACGGGTTCAGACTTGTCTGAAAACCCAGTAACCGAGCGCTTAGTGTCGAAAGGGGCAACCGTATTTATTGGTCACCAAGCAAGTAATGTCGAAAAGGCTAGTGTGGTAGTCGTTTCCACCGCGATTAACGAAGAAAACCCTGAAGTCATGGCGGCTCGTGAATTGCGTATTCCTATTGTTCGCCGAGCAGAAATGTTGGCTGAACTGATGCGATTCCGTCATGGTATCGCTGTTGCGGGTACACATGGTAAAACCACCACCACAGCACTAGTCACACAAATCTATTCCGAAGCAGGCCTTGATCCAACGTTTGTAAACGGCGGTCTAGTAAAGAGCGCGGGCACAAATGCGCGCTTGGGCTCTAGCCGTATTCTGATTGCAGAAGCGGATGAGAGCGACGCCTCTTTCTTGCACCTGCAACCTATGGTGAGCATCGTTACCAACATCGAAGCTGACCACATGGATACCTACGGTGGTGACTTCGAAACGTTGAAACAAACCTTCATTGATTTTCTTCACAACCTGCCGTTTTATGGCCAAGCCATTGTCTGTATCGATGATCCAGTGATTCGTGAGTTGATTCCGCGTATTAGCCGTCAAGTGATCACCTACGGCTTTTCTGACGATGCGGACGTACGTATCGAAAATTATCATCAAGAAGGTCAGCAAGGTAAATTTACAGTAGTACGTAAAGGTCGAGCTAACCTCGATATCACGCTAAACATTCCAGGCCGTCACAATGCGTTGAACGCATCAGCAGCAATAGCGGTCGCAACGGAAGACGACATTGAAGATGACGCGATTCTAAAAGCGATGGCGGGCACTCAAGGTACTGGCCGTCGTTTTGATCACCTTGGTGAGTTTGATACAGGTAACGGTCATGCGATGTTAGTCGATGATTACGGTCATCACCCAACGGAAGTTGATGTAACCATTAATGCTGCACGCAGCGGTTGGCAAGATAAGCGATTGGTTATGATTTTCCAACCCCATCGTTACAGTCGCACTCGTGACCTTTACGATGATTTTGCAAACGTGCTTGAGCAGGTTGATGTATTGATCATGCTTGACGTGTATGCCGCGGGTGAAAAACCGATTGCCGGCGCGGATGGACGCTCTTTGTGCCGTACGATTCGCAGCCGAGGTAAAGTAGATCCGATTTTTGTTCCAGAAATCGAGCAATTACCATCAGTTTTGGCTAACGTTATACAAGACGGCGACCTAATTTTAACGCAAGGTGCTGGTGATGTTGGTAAAGTTGCCAAACAGCTGGCTAATCTTGAGTTAAATATAAACAAGATGCTTGGATAAGTCAGAGTGATGACGCAAAGGACAGATAAGACTCAGATCTCGATTTTGCGTCAAGATCGTTGTGATTTATTGTTATCAGTGTTTGATAGTTTACAAGAGCTCAGTATAATCCCAAGGTTAAAGTCAATACTTTTGCCGATACGATATTATGCGGTAAAAAGTACACGACAAAAGTCAGGAAACGAAGACGTTGTTGAATATTGCACTTAATGAAGAGCGACTAAACACGGACAATAACCGTGGTCGCCAAGATAAAATCTTGGGTGCGCTATTTTTCGTTGTGGTTGTGACCTTAATTAGTTCTGTTTTGTACTCGGCGATCAGTTGGATGTGGGATGACCAAAGGTTACCTCTCTCCAAAATAGTGCTTCAAGGTAAATTGGAGTACGTCAAAGCTGACGATGTTCAGGCTGCATTTAGTCGAATAGATCACATCGGTACATTCATGTCTCAGGATATTGATGTATTACAGCAAAGTGTTGAAGCATTGCCGTGGGTTGCTCATGCAGCGATTCGCAAGCAGTGGCCCGATACAGTAAAAGTTTTCTTAACAGAGCATCAACCCGAAGCCATTTGGAATGGCAACGAACTGTTAGATAAAAACGGTTTGGTTTTCGATGGTGATGTTGCTTTGTTAAAGGACGAGAAAGTTAAGTTGTATGGACCCAAAGACACTGGCCCGGAAGTGTTACAAACTTACCGCGAACTGAGTCCTAAGTTTCAACAATTGGGTTTAGCGATATCGTCTCTGGTGTTAAACGAGCGACGAGCTTGGCAAATCATCCTAGATAACGGTATTCGATTAGAGCTTGGTAAAGAGTCTCTTCTTGAGCGTATAGAGCGCTTTTTTTCGCTCTATAACAAGCTTGGCAGTGACACGCAACGAATCAGTTATATCGATCTCAGGTACGATACAGGAGCCGCAGTCGGTTGGTTTCCTGAAGAAGAGTTAGAAGAGAGTACAGATGACTAAGGCCGCAGATGACAACATTATTGTTGGTCTTGATATAGGCACTGCAACCGTATCAGCTCTAGTGGGTGAGATTCTACCTGATGGCCAAATTAATATTATTGGTGCGGGTAGTAGCCCTTCGCGTGGCATGGATAAAGGTGGCGTGAATGACTTGGAGTCGGTTGTAAAATCAGTACAACGTGCAATTGATCAAGCTGAGCTAATGGCCGAGTGCCAAATCAGCCGAGTCTTCATTTCGTTGTCTGGTAAGCATATCGCAAGCCGAATTGAAAAAGGCATGGGCACCATATCAGACGAGGAAGTTTCTCAAGAAGATATGGACAGAGCGATCCATACCGCGAAATCAATTAAAATCGGTGATGAACAGCGAATCCTTCACGTGATTCCTCAAGAGTTCACCATCGACTATCAAGAAGGGATCAAAAACCCTCTTGGTTTATCAGGGGTAAGAATGGAAGTCAGTGTCCATCTTATCTCGTGTCATAATGACATGGCACGCAATATTATTAAGGCAGTAGAGCGCTGCGGCCTTAAAGTAGAGCAACTTGTGTTTTCAGGGCTTGCTGCAAGTAATGCGGTAATCACCGAGGATGAAAGAGAGCTCGGAGTTTGTGTGGTAGATATTGGCGCCGGCACGATGGATGTGGCTATCTGGACTGGTGGTGCGTTACGTCACACAGAAGTATTTTCGTACGCAGGAAATGCTGTAACGAGCGATATTGCTTTTGCTTTTGGTACGCCAGTGAGCGATGCTGAAGAAATAAAAGTCAAATATGGCTGTGCTTTGAGTGAACTGGTCAGTAAGGATGACACGGTTAATGTCCCAAGCGTAGGAGGACGTCCTTCACGTAGTCTGCAGCGTCAGACTCTATCTGAAGTGATTGAGCCACGATACTCTGAGCTTATGGGATTAGTTAACCAAACTATCGACTCTGTACAAGCGAAACTGCGCGAAGAGGGCATTAAGCACCATCTTGCTGCGGGTGTAGTTCTAACCGGCGGTGCTGCGCAAATTGACGGAGTAGTAGAATGTGCGGAGCGCGTATTCCGCAATCAAGTAAGGGTCGGCAAACCGCTCGAAGTCAGCGGACTAACTGACTATGTAAAAGAGCCGTACCATTCTACGGCAGTTGGATTACTTCATTACGCAAGAGACATGCAGTCTAGCGACGATAGCGATTACAATGAACCTAAACGCTCATCTGTTACTGGCTTTTTCGATAAATTGCGTAATTGGATACAAAAAGAGTTTTAACCTGAGTTGCAGGATAAACGGAGACAACACATGTTTGAACCGATGATGGAAATGTCTGACGATGCAGTAATCAAGGTCGTTGGAGTTGGTGGCGGCGGTGGTAACGCCGTTGAACACATGGTGCGTGAATCCATCGAAGGTGTGGAATTCATCAGCGTCAACACTGATGCGCAAGCACTTCGTAAGACAAGCGTTGGCAATGTCATTCAGATTGGTGGTGATATCACTAAAGGTCTGGGTGCAGGTGCGAATCCACAAGTTGGCCGTGAGGCAGCTCTCGAAGACAGAGACAGAATTAAAGATTCCCTAACTGGTGCCGATATGGTGTTTATCGCAGCTGGTATGGGCGGTGGTACAGGTACTGGTGCAGCACCTGTTATTGCTGAAGTGGCGAAAGAGCTAGGTATTCTGACTGTAGCGGTTGTAACAAAACCGTTCAGCTTTGAAGGCAAAAAGCGTTTAGCGTTTGCTGAGCAAGGCATCGATGAGTTATCTAAGCACGTTGACTCGTTAATTACGATTCCAAACGAGAAGCTACTTAAAGTTCTTGGTCGTGGCGTAACGTTGCTTGAAGCATTTGCGAGTGCGAATGACGTTCTTAAGAATGCAGTTCAAGGTATCGCCGAGCTAATCACTCGCCCTGGTATGATCAACGTCGACTTTGCAGACGTACGTACAGTGATGTCTGAAATGGGTCACGCGATGATGGGTAGTGGTATTGCGAAAGGTGAAGACCGAGCTGAAGAAGCGGCTGAGATGGCAATTTCTAGCCCACTTCTAGAAGATATCGATCTTGCTGGTGCTCGCGGTGTTCTTGTTAACATCACTGCTGGTCTGGACATGCGTCTTGATGAGTTTGAGACAGTTGGTAACACAGTGAAGGCATTTGCATCTGACAATGCAACCGTGGTTATCGGTACTTCTCTAGACCCAGATATGACAGATGAAATCCGTGTGACTGTAGTTGCGACAGGTATTGGCAATGAAAGAAAGCCAGATATCACGCTAGTCGCTGGTGGTAAAGCAAAAGTAGCTTCGGCTCCTCAAGCTCAGCCACAACAAGTTGCGGCAACGCAAGCTGAAGAAAAGCCGGCACAAACTTTGCAAAATCAAGTGCAAGATAAGCCACAGGTAACTCCTCAGCCGACAAACACAGTTTCTTCTTCTCCTGCCGCGGGTCAAAGCTCAGCAGCACCAAAGCAAGAGAAAGAAAGCGGTTACTTAGATATCCCGGCATTTTTACGTCGTCAGGCTGATTAATCTTTAACCCATAAATTTGACATGGCTCAAAATTATGGTAGCATTCACGGTCGACGTTACAGACGACCGTGTTTTGTAGCATATTTTAGAGAGGCAAGCAGATGATCAGACAACGTACTCTGAAAGAAATAGTGAAAACTACTGGTGTGGGTCTCCACTCTGGTCGTAAAGTCACGCTTACTCTGCGCCCGGCTGCTGCAAACACAGGTATTATTTACCGTCGTACAGATGTAAATCCACCTGTGGATTTTCCAGCTGATCCAGCTTCTGTTCGTGACACTATGCTTTGTACTGCATTAGTGAACGACGAAGGTGTGCGTATTTCAACGGTTGAACACTTGAACGCTGCACTTGCAGGTATAGGCATCGACAACATTATTGTTGAAGTTGACGCACCTGAAATCCCAATTATGGATGGTAGCGCAAGCCCGTTCGTTTACCTGCTTCAGCAAGCTGGTATCGAAATGCAAAACGTTCCTAAGCGTTTTATCCGCATTAAAAAGCCAGTTCGTTTTGAAGATGGCGATAAGTGGGCAGAATTTGTCCCATTTAACGGCTTCCGTATGGACTTCGAAATTGACTTTAACCACCCTGCGATTGAATCAGACGAGCAGCGCCTGCTGTTTGATTTCTCATCTCAAGGTTTCGTTCGCGAAATTTCTCGTGCACGTACGTTTGGCTTTATGCGTGATATCGAGTACCTACAATCTCAAAACCTAGTTTTGGGTGGTAGTTTCGACAATGCTATCGTATTGGACGATTACCGAATTCTGAACGAAGAAGGTCTGCGCTTTGAGAATGAGTTTGTTACTCACAAGGTGTTAGATGCAATTGGCGACCTTTACATGTGTGGTCATCCAATTATTGGTGAATTCCGTGCTTATAAATCAGGTCACGGTTTAAACAACCAACTTCTACGCGCAGTCTTGGCGGATCAAGAAGCATGGGAATGGACAACTTTCGAAGAAGAAGTCGGTTCTCCAGTCGCTTTTGCAGAGCCAAACATGGTGCTAGCATAAGTTAGTCAAAGAATATTAAAAACCAGGTTTCGACCTGGTTTTTTTCTATCTAAATTTTACCGCACTTGATGATGGTCAATGGTTATTGGCTAGATTTTTCTGCCATATCTGCGAGCCTTTTTAGTCGCTCTTGGATTTTTGGTGGGGCCATATCAGCGATGGTCATCAGTGATTGAGCTGCTGACTCAGTGAGTGGCGGGCGTTTTGGCCTATCGTCTTTCTCGTATCGATTACGATAAAGTGAAGGGTTGATCCGAACGTCGACACTTATCAATTTTGCATAACCTTGTGTGCGCAGTTTGTTTAAGATCATTAGACGATCGTAGTCGATCTTCATTTTGATGGCCGCGCTAGATACGTCTATCAGAAGATGGCCATTGCGAATATTTGCAACTCGGCAATGATCTGCCGTCCCTTTTGGTAAAATTGTTTGTAGAGCTTGGTTAAGCTGCAAGATTTCTCCGGCATGTTCTTGAATTTGCTTAAATTGAGACTCAGCAATTACATCCTCTGTCGAGGTTGGTCGATGATCACGCATAGGTAAAATCTAATTTTGTTGAGATATGACTATTCTAGAGCAGCTTTCTCACTAGGTATAGTTTACATTAACGTCTTTAGCCTCAGTTTTACAATGGAGATGGATTGAACGTGGTAAAGTCCTGTTTTTGCCAAGTTTCGTCGTGTAGCTGCTAATAATATTGGCTAATCCATCACCACTTTAACTAAAAATTTCAGAGTGCTTCAAACAAATACGTCTATTTATGGTTGTATCGATGAAAAATCCTTACACTAAGCCGCATTGTTTCGAAACTTAGCCTTGAAATATGAATGTTTGAACTCAATATCTTTGATAAATGATTTATCTCAGTATTCTTAGTTCCAAACTGGCAGAGACTGAAGGCATTACGAGTAGATCGGGAACGGTCTGATTAAAGAGAGATTCACGAAAAATGATAACTAAGCTACTGACAAAAGTAATTGGCAGTCGCAACGACCGAACACTGCGCCGCCTTAGAAAAATTGTAAAAGAGATCAATAACTACGAACCAACATTTGAAGCACTTTCAGATGAAGAGCTTAAAGCGAAAACTGTTGAGTTCCGTGAGCGCCTAGAGCAAGGCGAAACTCTTGATAAGCTACTTCCAGAAGCTTTTGCTACTGTTCGTGAAGCGTCTAAACGTGTATACGGTATGCGTCACTTCGACGTGCAGCTCATCGGCGGTATGGTTCTAAATGCAGGCCAAATCGCAGAGATGCGCACGGGTGAAGGTAAAACTCTAACGGCAACTCTTCCTGCTTACCTAAATGCACTTCCTGGTAAAGGCGTACACGTTGTTACGGTCAACGACTACCTCGCTAAACGTGATGCGGAGACAAACCGTCCGCTATTTGAATTCTTAGGTATGACGGTGGGTGTTAACGTGCCGAACATGCCTCCTCAAGCGAAAAAAGAAGCGTACCAAGCTGATATTCTATACGGAACAAACAACGAGTTTGGTTTCGATTACTTGCGCGACAACATGGCTTTCCGCAATGAAGACCGTGTTCAGCGCGAACGTTTCTTTGCTGTGGTCGATGAGGTGGACTCAATCCTTATCGATGAAGCTCGTACTCCTTTGATCATCTCTGGTCCGGCAGAAGACAGTTCAGAACTTTACACTCGAATCAACCTGCTTATCCCACACCTACAGAAGCAAGATAAAGAAGATTCTGAAGAGTATCGTGGCGATGGTCACTACACTGTTGATGAAAAATCAAAACAAGTTCACTTGACTGAAACGGGTCAAGAATACGTAGAAGAGCTATTGGTTAAAAATGGTTTGATGGAAGAAGGTGATACATTGTACTCACCTGCGAACATCAGCTTGCTTCACCACGTAAATGCTGCTCTACGAGCACATGTGCTGTTTGAGCGTAATGTGGATTACATCGTTAACGATGACGGCGAAGTTGTGATCGTTGATGAACACACTGGTCGTACAATGCCAGGTCGTCGTTGGTCAGAAGGTCTTCACCAAGCTGTCGAAGCGAAAGAAGGCGTTAAGATCCAAAACGAAAACCAAACGCTAGCCTCTATCACATTCCAGAATTATTTCCGTCTATACGAGAAACTGTCTGGTATGACTGGTACAGCGGATACTGAAGCGTTTGAGTTCCAATCTATTTATGGCTTAGAAACTGTTGTTATTCCAACCAACAAACCAATGATTCGTAACGATATGCCGGATGTGGTGTACCGTACTGAAGCTGAGAAGTTTGCTGCAATCATTGAAGATATCAAAGAGCGCGTTGCGAAAGGTCAGCCAACATTGGTTGGTACAGTATCGATTGAAAAATCAGAACTACTCTCCAACGCCTTGAAGAAAGCGAAGATCAAACACAACGTTTTGAACGCTAAGTTCCATGAGAAAGAAGCGGAAATCGTTGCTGAAGCGGGTATGCCTGGTGCGGTAACTATCGCAACAAACATGGCGGGTCGTGGTACAGATATCGTGCTAGGTGGTAGCTGGCAAGCAAAAGTTGAATCACTACAAGATCCAACGAAAGAGCAAATCGACGCAATCAAAGCTGAGTGGAAAAAAGTTCACGATCAAGTTTTAGATGCTGGTGGTCTGCACATCATCGGTACTGAGCGTCATGAATCTCGTCGTATCGATAACCAGTTACGTGGCCGTTCTGGTCGTCAAGGTGATGCGGGTTCATCTCGTTTCTACCTATCGATGGAAGATTCACTACTGCGTATCTTCACTTCAGATCGTATGGCAAGCTTGATTCAAAGCGGTATGGAAGAAGGCGAAGCAATCGAATCTAAAATGTTGTCTCGTTCTATTGAAAAAGCACAACGCAAAGTGGAAGGTCGCAACTTCGACATCCGTAAACAGCTTCTTGAATACGATGACGTGGCGAACGATCAACGTAAAGTGGTTTACGAACTGCGTGATGAGCTCATGAACGTTGACGATATCAGCGACATGATTGAACAAAACCGTGAAGATGTGCTCACAGCGATCATCGACGAATACATTCCACCACAATCTCTAGAAGACATGTGGGATGTGGAAGGTCTTCAAGAACGTTTGAAAGCAGATTTCGATCTAGACGCGCCAATCAAGCAATGGCTTGAGGAAGACGACAAACTGTACGAAGAAGCGCTGCGCGAGAAGATTATCAGCCTAGCCGTTGAAGTATACAAAGCGAAAGAAGAAGTTGTGGGTGCACAAGTGCTTCGTAACTTCGAAAAATCAGTGATGCTTCAAACACTCGATACGCTTTGGAAAGAGCATCTGGCGGCGATGGATCATCTGCGTCAAGGTATCCACCTACGTGGCTACGCACAAAAGAACCCGAAACAAGAGTACAAACGTGAATCGTTTGAATTGTTTGAAGGTTTACTTGAAGCGCTAAAGACTGACGTTATTACTGTTCTGTCTCGTGTCCGCGTTCAACAGCAAGAAGAAGTTGAGCGTATGGAAGAGCAACGTCGTGCACAAGCAGAAGAAGCTGCTCGTCGTGCGCAGGCTCAGCATGCAGCTGCGGAAAATCAGTTGGCTGATGGTGAAGAGTCTGAGGGCTCAAATCAACCTGTTGTTCGTGATGAGCGTAAAGTAGGTCGAAACGAACCTTGTCCATGTGGTAGTGGCAAGAAATACAAGCAGTGTCACGGTCAGATCAATTAATCTAACTTGATAACTTAATAAGAAAGAGTCGCTTAGGCGGCTCTTTTTGTATCGATAGATCCTAGGTAAATATCCATGAAAAGAATTCACATTGTTGCAGCGATCATTTTCAATCAAGATAAGTCGCAAATCTTTATTACTAAACGTCCTGATGATAAACATAAAGGTGGTTTTTGGGAGTTTCCGGGCGGTAAAGTCGAGCTAGGAGAAACAGTTGAACAAGCGATGGTTCGTGAGCTTGAAGAGGAAGTGGGGATTCGAGTGATTGAACAAGCACCGTTTGAACACCTTGAATACGATTACCCAGATAAGTCACTAAAATTTGATTTTATTACCGTCTCTCAGTTCGAGAACGAACCTTATGGTCGAGAAGGTCAAGAAGGGCGCTGGGTCGCAGTTGGTGAATTAGGGGATTACACCTTCCCTGAAGCGAACGTGCCTATCTTACAACGTGTCGTAAAAGAGTTTGCTTAAGCCCAATGAACGTGCTTGTGGTTAACACAGTATGTTGTTAGTTTAAAAAGATTCAGCGAAACGAAAGAGAACGAGAAGCCTCGTTATCCAGAGAAGGAGAGAAAGCGCAATGGTTCGTATTGCAATCGCAGGAGCTGCTGGCCGTATGGGTCGCAACCTAGTCAAAGCCTCGCACATAAACCCAGATGCATCTGTAACGGCAGGTTCAGAACGTCCAGAATCTTCGCTCGTCGGTGTTGATATCGGTGAACTTTGTGGTGAAGGAAAGTTCGATGTTTTCCTGACCGATGACCTAGAGAAAGAGGTCGACAATTTTGATGTTGTTATCGACTTTACCGCTCCAGTAAGTACGTTAGCGAACTTAGAGTTATGTAAACAGCATGGGAAGTCTATCGTAATTGGTACCACTGGCTTTAGTGAAGAAGAGCGAGCACTGATTGATGCAGTTGCGAAGCACGTACCTGTTGTGATGGCGCCTAACTACTCTGTTGGTGTGAACCTAGTATTTAAGTTGCTTGAGAAAGCTGCAAAAGTAATGGGTGATTACTGCGATGTCGAGATTGTCGAAGCTCATCACCGCCATAAAGTTGATGCTCCGTCAGGTACTGCGATTGGTATGGGTGAGGCGATTGCTGGCGCTATGGGCAACAAGTTAAGTGATGTTGCGGTGTATGCGCGTGAAGGCATTACTGGTGAGCGTACTAAAGATGAAATCGGTTTTGCAACCATTCGTGCAGGTGACATTGTCGGCGAGCACACAGCAATGTTTGCTGATATTGGTGAGCGAGTCGAAATAACGCACAAAGCGACAGACCGCATGACTTTTGCTAATGGTGCCGTGAAGGCTGCTGTGTGGCTACATTCCAAGCCGGCGGGCTTTTATACCATGACCGATGTGCTTGGTTTGAATGAGCTTTAAATACATAATTATTCGCCGGCGTAAGCCGGCTTTTTTGTATTTGAAGAAAGTTATGTAAATAAAATGAGTATTGTAGAGCGTCAGTTTTGAACTTGTTTGTGTGTATTTTTGCTGGCTTGGTTGCTTTATTTGTCTTAACTGCTTAAAAGTTGATGTTGTTTTATTGTGATTAACGTTTGCGTGAAAATCTCATAAAAATTTGTGATCTATAAAAAGTTCAAATTTGTAAAATCTAAAAAAAGAACCATCTTCAAAGTTTGCAGGTGGTGGAAACTTGTGTTTTTGGGGCTTATTGCTAGTAAATGCTATTACTCTTTAGAAAAAGATAATTTATTTTTCATTGTGTGTTGACAGGTTTGCAGTCCATCTTTAGAATACCGCCAATTTGTCTGAAATACCTATTTATGTAAATTTTATAGGTAAAGGAAGGCATGATTGCAGTTTGATTTATTTTTTTTGCATTTTTATTCTGGAGGTTGTCTTGAGTAAATTAGCACTGTTAGTCCTAGAAGATGGGACAGTGTTCCGCGGAGTGTCCATTGGGGCAGATGGCGTTTCCGTCGGTGAAGTCGTTTTCAATACCTCGATGACGGGGTATCAAGAAATCCTCACTGATCCTTCCTATTCTCAGCAAATCGTTACTCTTACTTACCCTCACATTGGCAATACCGGAACCAATTCCGAAGACGAAGAATCCTCTTCCATTCATGCACAAGGCCTTGTGATTCGCGATCTCCCTCTTATCGCTTCTAACTTCCGTAATGAACAATCCCTTTCTGATTATCTTAAGTCGCAAAACATCGTCGGCATCGCAGACATCGACACGCGTAAGTTAACTCGTATCCTGCGTGAAAAAGGTGCTCAAAACGGTTGTATCGTAGCTGGTAACAATCTAGACGAAGCTTTGGCGCTAGCGAAAGCAAAAGAATTTCCTGGTTTGAAAGGTATGGATCTTGCGAAAGAGGTTACAACAAAAGAAGCGTATCAATGGAAACAAGGTTCGTGGACGCTTGAGAGTGGACTTCCAGAAGCGAAAGACGACAGCGAGTTGCCATACCACGTTGTTGCTTACGACTTCGGCGCAAAACGCAACATCTTACGAATGTTGGTTGACCGCGGCTGCCGCCTAACGGTTGTTCCTGCAGAAACTTCTGCTGAAGAAGTTTTGGCTCTGAATCCAGATGGCGTGTTCCTATCGAACGGGCCTGGTGATCCAGAACCATGTACCTACGCGATTGAAGCGACCAAAGTGTTCCTAGAAAAAGGCCTACCAATTTTTGGTATCTGTCTAGGTCACCAGATTCTGGCGCTAGCGTCGGGTGCGCAAACGGTGAAAATGAAGTTTGGTCACCACGGTGCGAACCACCCAGTAAAAGATTTAGAGCGTAACGTTGTGATGATCACTTCGCAAAACCACGGCTTTGCGGCAGATGAAGCAACATTACCGGAAAACTTACGTGCGACTCACGTATCACTATTTGACGGTTCTCTACAAGGTATTCACCGCACAGACAAGCCAGCATTTAGTTTCCAAGGTCACCCAGAAGCGAGCCCAGGTCCACACGACGCGGCACCGCTATTTGACCACTTTATCGAACTCATCAAAAAACACAGCGCTTAATTCGGAGTAGTAGATAATGCCAAAACGTACTGACATTCAAAGTATTCTAATTCTTGGTGCTGGTCCGATTGTTATCGGTCAGGCATGTGAGTTTGACTACTCTGGCGCACAAGCGTGTAAAGCTCTTCGTGAAGAAGGCTACCGAGTTATTCTAGTTAACTCTAACCCAGCAACCATCATGACAGACCCTGAAATGGCAGATGCAACATACATCGAGCCGATTCAATGGGAAGTTGTTCGCAAGATCATTGAGAAAGAACGCCCAGATGCAGTATTGCCAACAATGGGTGGTCAGACGGCGCTTAACTGTGCGCTAGATCTAGAGAAGCACGGCGTTCTTGCTGAATTCGGCGTAGAGATGATTGGCGCTACCGCTGATGCGATTGATAAAGCAGAAGACCGTTCTCGCTTCGATAAAGCAATGAAGTCTATCGGCCTTGAGTGTCCTCGTGCTGATACTGCGAAGACGATGGAAGAAGCTTACAAAGTTTTAGACATGGTTGGCTTCCCTTGTATCATCCGTCCATCGTTCACCATGGGTGGTACGGGTGGCGGTATCGCGTACAACAAAGAAGAGTTTGAAGAAATCTGTCGTCGTGGTCTGGATCTTTCTCCGACTAACGAACTTCTTATCGATGAATCGCTAATCGGCTGGAAAGAGTACGAAATGGAAGTGGTTCGCGACAAAGCGGACAACTGTATCATCGTATGTTCAATCGAAAACTTCGACCCAATGGGCATCCACACCGGTGACTCAATCACGGTTGCTCCAGCGCAAACTCTGACTGACAAAGAATACCAGCTAATGCGTAATGCATCGCTAGCGGTTCTGCGTGAAATCGGTGTTGAGACAGGTGGTTCAAACGTACAGTTTGGTATCAACCCGAAAGATGGCCGTATGGTTATCATCGAGATGAACCCACGTGTATCCCGTTCTTCTGCTCTGGCATCAAAAGCAACAGGTTTCCCAATCGCTAAGATTGCGGCGAAACTGGCTGTTGGCTTTACTCTAGACGAGCTGCAAAACGACATTACAGGTGGTGCAACTCCGGCATCATTCGAACCTACTATCGACTACGTAGTGACCAAGATTCCTCGTTTTAACTTCGAGAAATTTGCTGGCGCTAACGATCGACTGACGACTCAGATGAAGTCAGTTGGTGAGGTAATGGCGATTGGTCGTAACCAACAAGAATCTCTTCACAAAGCATTACGTGGCCTAGAAGTTGGCGCGACTGGTTTTGATGAGATGGTTGACCTAGATGCACCTGACGCATTGACTAAGATTCGTCACGAACTAAAAGAAGCTGGTGCAGAGCGTATCTGGTATATCGCAGATGCATTCCGTGCGGGCATGTCAGTGGATGGCGTGTTTAACCTGACGAACATTGATCGCTGGTTCCTAGTTCAAATTGAAGAGCTAGTTAAACTAGAAGAGCAAGTGAAAGCCGGTGGCTTTGCTGGTCTAACAGAAGAAGTTCTACGCCAGATGAAACGTAAAGGTTTCTCTGATGCGCGCCTATCTAAACTGTTAGGTGTGGCTGAAAGCGAAATCCGTCGTCTACGTGACCAGTTTGACATCCACCCTGTCTACAAGCGAGTGGATACGTGTGCGGCTGAGTTCTCTTCTGATACGGCTTACATGTACTCATCTTACGATGAAGAGTGTGAAGCAAACCCAACAGATAAAGACAAGATCATGGTACTGGGCGGTGGTCCAAACCGTATCGGTCAAGGTATCGAATTCGACTACTGTTGTGTACATGCATCACTAGCGCTTCGTGAAGATGGCTACGAAACCATTATGGTGAACTGTAACCCAGAAACAGTATCGACAGACTACGATACATCTGACCGTCTTTACTTCGAACCAGTAACTCTTGAAGATGTGTTGTCTATCGCCCGCGTTGAAAAGCCAAAAGGTGTGATTGTTCAATACGGTGGTCAAACGCCACTTAAACTGGCTCGCGCACTAGAAGCTGCAGGCGTGCCAATCATCGGTACTAGCCCAGATGCGATTGACCGCGCAGAAGACCGTGAGCGTTTCCAGGCTGCAGTTGAGCGTTTAGGTCTTCTACAACCACAAAACGCAACAGTAACGGCGATGGAGCAAGCGGTTGAGAAATCTCGTGAAATCGGCTTCCCACTCGTTGTTCGTCCATCTTACGTTTTGGGTGGTCGTGCGATGGAAATCGTCTACGATGAACAAGACTTGCGTCGTTACTTCAACGAAGCAGTAAGCGTATCGAATGAATCTCCAGTTCTACTAGACCGATTCCTAGATGATGCAACAGAAGTGGATATCGACGCTATCTGTGACGGTGAGCGCGTGGTTATCGGCGGCATCATGGAGCACATTGAGCAAGCGGGCGTTCACTCTGGTGACTCTGCATGTTCGCTTCCTGCTTACACACTAAGCCAAGAAATCCAAGACAAGATGCGTGAGCAAGTTGAGAAGCTGGCGTTCGAACTTGGTGTACGTGGCCTGATGAACACGCAGTTCGCAGTAAAAGACAACGAAGTTTACCTAATTGAAGTAAACCCTCGTGCTGCGCGTACGGTACCATTCGTATCGAAAGCGACAGGTGCACCACTAGCGAAAATCGCTGCACGTGTAATGGCGGGTCAATCTCTGGAATCACAAGGTTTCACTAAAGAGATTATTCCTCCTTACTACTCAGTCAAAGAAGTCGTTCTACCTTTCAATAAGTTCCCTGGCGTTGACCCTCTATTAGGTCCTGAAATGCGCTCAACAGGTGAAGTGATGGGTGTTGGTGCAACGTTTGCAGAAGCTTACGCAAAAGCAGAGCTTGGCTGTGGCAGTGTGTACCCTGAAGGTGGTCGTGCGCTACTTTCTGTTCGTGAAGGTGATAAGCAGCGTGTTGTTGACCTTGCGTCTAAGCTAGTAAAATTGGGTTACCAATTGGATGCGACTCACGGTACTGCTGTAATCCTTGGTGAAGCGGGTATTAACCCTCGCCTGGTAAACAAAGTACATGAAGGTCGTCCACACATTCTTGACCGCATCAAGAACAACGAATACACCTACATTGTGAACACGGCTGCAGGTCGTCAAGCTATTGAAGATTCGAAAGTTCTACGCCGCGGTGCTCTAGCAGAGAAAGTGAACTACACAACAACGCTAAACGCTGCGTTTGCAACGTGTATGTCTCACACTGCTGATGCAAAAGCGTCAGTAACTTCTGTTCAGGAGCTACACGCTAAAGTAAAAGCGAGTCTGGAAGCGTAATAGATAAAAATCAATAAGCCCGGTAAATAGGGCCTATATGACAACCTCATTGCCCGCTCATTTGAGCGGGCTTTTTTATTTTAGGCCTACCTAATTGAAGCGTGCTAAGAGCTTTTGATATCTAAGGCTTTGTACAGCGCTAAACTTGTTATGGAGAACCACTATTTTTTAATAAAATTGATACAACAAGTGAGAGGGGATTGATTTGGTGGTAATCCAGTGTATTTTCTCTGAAATGCGCCCCTCTTTTTTAAAGAATATTCGGAGGGGAAATGATAACTATGATTACGAATCATAATAGAAAGATATGCAATGAATTCTATTCATTGAATGAAATGGGCTTATTTATTTTAAATTATTATTTTATTTTCAGGTATGGTCTCAGTGTTAAATGTAAAAATATACTCTTGATATGTTAATTATTTTAATGGATTTTCTGCGTTATTTTAAATTTTCTTATGTGTGACTAAGTTTTATACCTTCCAAAAAGAAAAGTACTTTTTAATGTACCAAATGCTCTGGTTTGAAATATTGATACCAGTTACTTTTTAAAAATATAAACTCTATCTTGTAACCAAGACTTGTCTTCGTCAATCGAAAAAGAATAACCTTGTTTTATTAAGTGTTCTTTAGTAAGAAACATAAGTGCAGTTGGCGCTACAATTGTTATGATTGAAAAGGAAATTATAACCCTTACGAAAAGTGCTTCTTTTTTGTGTGATAACTTTCTTTTATTTAAAAATACAGTTATTAAAAAAATAAAACAAGATATAAATATCCAGCTTCCAAATAGTCCATAAAGTGCGCCCTGAGAAATGACTATAACTTCATCTTTGTTATATATATATTTTATATAGTTAATTACATCGTTGTAAAAGAAGTAAATGCACGATAAGCCTAATAAAAGAAATAACAATGATATCAAAAGTGTTGATGTTAAATCCAAGTCATCTTCTTGTTTCATAAAAATACCCCATTCTTTATGTAACTTCTACCTATCACATCGTTGATTCTCATTTCTTCTTGTTTTAGTGATTCATTCAATGTTTTCTCTAGTGCTAGTTTGAATTTTTGGGTTATCTCATATTTATTATCAATGTGGTTTAAAATGTTCCCGACAACCAAGCTTACACCTATAGCTAAAAATAATGGGCCAGAAGTTAGAGCAAAAATAGTAGTCGCTCCAGAAATTCCTTTTACAGCAATTGCTGCTATTGCGGATGAAATTCCCAGTTTTATGATGTCACCAGTTATTGTTCCAAACAGACTTAATAGTGTGGCTTTATTGTTTTCTGAAAAGAAATATTCTAGTGCTCTGAAAGAACTAACTAACACTACCGTAATAATTGTGCCACTTTTTATCGATTGAATTGCCTGTTTTGAACCAACAGCAAAGTTTGCGATTATTGGCGTTGGGGCACGAGAACCTAACACTCTTAGTTTTATTTTTAGTGCAGGAGTTCCTGTAAATACAAAATGTGCTTGGCCTGAATAATAATTGATATGGACGGGGTTTACAGCACCGGTTAGGTTATTAGCTAATCTCGATAAAAATACAAGGTCATCTGCTGTTGCATAGTAATTGGCAGTATTATCAAATTTATCTTTTAGAATTGTCCATTTTGATACTATATCTTTCCTCTTGATGTTAATGCTAATTAAAGAGTCGAGTGTATTAACTGATAATATATGTATTTCTTTGGCGTTGCTCGTTTTGTCTTGTTGTATTGCAGGATACATGTTTTTCTCCATGAATTCGTAATGATATTAGACCTGACTAGCATTTCATAGGCAATGAAAATACTATTTTTATGTATAATCTTGAGGCAAGCCTCCTTTTTTTATGAAAATATAAATGAAATTTTCGCAAAGGTGAAAATATGGAATAGGTTCATATCTCGACTTTCCTTTTTAGTTTGAGGTGTTAAGTGCTACCGTTTAGCTCTTTTCGTATTTTTGAACAAGGAAGTGTAAGTGGAGCTTACTTTAGAAGTATTAACCGCGTTGTTTTTGGTTGCATCTGTGGCTGGTTTTATCGATGCAATGGCTGGTGGTGGAGGGCTCCTCACGCTTCCTGCGCTTTTGGCTGCGGGGTTGAGTCCGACTCAAGCTCTAGCAACCAACAAGTTACAAAGTTCGTTTGGCAGCTTCTCGGCTAGCTGGTATTTCGTGCGTAACGGTATTGTCAGCCTAAAGGAAATGCGTTTCGCGATACTCTGTACTTTTATTGGCGCTGCAATCGGTGCCGAGGCTGTTCAGTTTATTGATGCTAGCGTACTCACCAGTTTGATTCCTGTTCTTCTAATTGCGATTTCTCTTTATTTTTTACTCGCACCAAGCACTCGAAAGATCGATGGAGAACCAAAACTTGCCGAAGCGATGTTTGCATTATGTATTGGTGGTGGAGTTGGTTTCTACGATGGTTTCTTTGGCCCCGGTACGGGCTCGATTTTTACTGTGTGCTTTGTTGCTCTTGGCCACTTTTCCCTCGTGGATGCAACAGCACGAACTAAGATTTTGAATTTCACTTCGAACATCGCTGCATTGTCGTTTTTCGTTCTAGCAGGGTTACCTGTATGGGAAATTGGTTTGACGATGGCGATCGGTGGCTTTATTGGCGCTCAACTTGGCGCAAAAGTGGTGGTTACCAAAGGTCAAAAGTGGATTCGACCTCTAGTGATTACCATGTCTATGCTGATGGCAACAAAACTTCTTTGGCAACAACATCAGCAATGGCTTCTAACACTGTTTTAATTCGCTGATTGCGGTATGTGTTGTGGCGAAGACAGATGTGTATTGGGCGAATTAGAGGCTCTAGTTCTTCGAATTCAAAACAAAAATTTGATGCGATGTTGAGTGTTTTGATGATGGATTTAGGTATTAGTGCTGGTGCCATACCTTTTAAAGCTAATTGCGCTGCCGCAGTGTAGGAGTCCATCTCCATCAAAGGTTGGATTTCGTACTTGGACAAAATGGCTTGCTGATATGTATTGGCTGGGTTATTCAAATCGTTAGTTAAAATCGCTTTTGGTAATTGAGTTAGCGTGTGCTTACTTATTATAGAGAAAGGCTCATCGGCGAGATGAACGCTCATCAAACCGTGATGAGAAGGTAAGTAACCAGCGCAGAATCCCAGGGTCGCTCGCCCTGATTTTACGTTTTCAACGATTCTCGGAGTGTGATTGGTAGAGATTCTGAGATAAGGATCGCGTGCCAGTTGCTCTTCCATAATCATACTCAGATAACCTGCGACGAGAGTTTCTGAGCAATCCATTTTTATTAATGACGTATCTTCGAGCTCTTGCTGATCGTAAATCTGTCCTCGTAACTCATTGAATGTGGGCTCTATCGTATTGATAAGGGCCAGAGCATCCGAGGTTAGTTTAATGTGTCTGCCGTTTGGCTCGATCAGTTTCTTTCCTAACTTTTTTTCTAAATTGGCGATACGTTTACTCACCGCAGATTGGCTGATGTACAGCTGACTACCAGTGCGGCTCATGGTTTTTTCTTTACTTAGTACAAGTAACGTTTCAATGCCTTCTAATAACATAGCAATTAATGAAAATTAGGAATGAGACGGATAATTTAACGAATTGCTGAGGGATAAGCGAATCGTGTTAATTAAAATGCGAAGAGCCGAGATAAAGTCGGCTCTTTAGATTGAAAGCTGTACTTGAATTGCTTAGCGGTTGATGGCGAAAGTAGGTAAAGATAAGTGCCAACGAATCGCACCAAGGCGAATCACCAGTGTTGAGATAACACCTGCGAGCAGGGCTGTGGAATGATCGTAACCCATACTTACAGCCATCGTGTGGAAGATGCCACCAATAATACAGGCTGTGGCGTAGACTTCGCTTCTTAGCACCATAGGTACCTCTCGGGCTAAGACATCTCGGATTATGCCGCCACCGCAACCGGTGATTACACCCATGATCACGGCAACCATGCCTGAGGCGTTGTAGGCGAGCGCTTTTTCTACCCCAATTCCCACAAATACGGCCAGACCGATGGCGTCACACACGGGTAAAACCCACCAAGCTAACCGTTTTGGTCTGCGAACCAAGATCATAGTTAACAAACAGGTGATGAAGATAACCCAAAGATAAGTGGTATCGGTAATCCAAAAGACGGGGGTCGCACCAAGTGCCATATCACGAATAGTGCCACCGCCAATGGCAGTCACGCTGCCTAGGACGATAACACCGAAGGGATCCATTTTTAATCGGCCAGCGAGTAAAACACCAGACACAGCGAAGATTGCTGTACCGAATAAATCGATCATATAAAGCAGCATGGAATCCATGTTACTTGGTACCTATAAAAAGTGTGAGAACAAAAATGGGCGGAAATTGTACGGTATTTCCAACGAAAACGTTAGCGTTTTCGTCTAACGCTTTCAAAGTGTTCACACACTTCAATGATCGCATTGAGTGTGCGTGGTGTTGGGCGATTTATCCAATCAGAATTGAGTGACCAAACATGATTGTTGCGCAGAGCTGGCAGTTCATTTTTCCATTGAGCCCACATTCCATCATCACTCATAGCATGACGAGAGGTGAAGAGTACTTCAGGTTGACGTGTTATCACTTGCTCGATACTGACTTGAGGATAGGGTGCTGCTGTATTGGCAAATACATTTTCACCACCACAGAAGTTAAATACTTCGCTCGGCCAGTTTTTACCTGCCACAGTAATGATCGGCTTTTCGCTGAGTTGATAAAAATAGCGGACTTTCTCTGTGGTGTTGTATTTCGCTTTGAGAGCAGTTAGCCCCTCTCTAAAGTCCCGCGCTGCTTTTTGACCCTTTGATGGATCATCACTGTATTGACTCAGCTGCTCAATATTATTTGCGATGTCTTCTAAAGTACCCGTGGTTGAGTAGTAGATAGGTACGCCAAATTGTTTTAACTTTTCTAGCTCTTTGGCGGGGTTACCCGCAGGCCAAGCAATGACGAGATCGGGCTGAAGGGCAATGATGCGTTCCAACTTCATGCCTTGGTAATTGGATACTTTCTCCAGTTCGCCAGCTTCCTTTGGATAATCACTCATCTCACTCACAGCGATCAGTTTGTCACCTAAGCCAGCAGCATAAGCTATCTCTGTGGCGTGAGGCGCTAAACTGATCACTCGTTCAACGGGTTCGTTCGCCATCGTAAGAGAGGAGAAGAAAAGGGGGAGGGATAGGAAAATTTTGTTCATCATAATCCTTGATAAATCAGTCCTAGAATAAAGCTTTGAATCACAATCCAAGCAAAGATGCGCCAAACCAGCAAAATTTGGATTTGTGCAAGATGAATAGCAGAAGGCACAATGCGTCCACCAATCTTGGTGCGTTCTGCTCTGACGCCTTGGTATAGAGCTGGGCCTCCTAACGAAAGCTGGAACTTATTACCGATAGTACACAGCAACCAAGCTGGTCCTGGCAATGGCCAAGATTTCGCTTGTTGTTTGAGTCCATTAAGCACTGCGGACATATTGTGACCAGTAAGCAACAGTAGGGCAAATAATCTCAATGGAATGAGCTCTAAAACGGCAACGATTTGAATGGCTGGTTTCCCAAATGGCGCATACTGACGACGGCTAGGAGACCAAGCTCGTGCTAGCTCCATGGTTAAGCGGTACATGAGCGCACCAATCCCACCTGCGATGGCATACCAAAACAGTACACACACTACATTGCGACCAAAGCCCATAATGATGGTTTCAGATCCGGCTTTACCTATACCGACAAGCGACAACGTTTCGGTATCACGATTCACAAAAGGCTTGAGTAGCTCGCGACAGCGCGTTTTATCCTCACGCGACAAGGCGAGGGCAAGTTGTTTGGTGAGGGTTTCGCAACTCCTCCAATCTAACGCTAATAGTAACAAGGCAAGTTCGTACAGAGGCTCTTGCCAAACTAAGGGCTTTAGAGCAATTAAGAGCACCAAACACGGCAATGTCATCAAAATAAGAGCGAGGCTTCCTGAGAGAATGCTTTGTGAATAGCTATGGTGGTTATTTACTTTCTCTGCTAATTGTTCGGCTACCTTGCGCCATAAAGTCGCAGGGTGAGCGGAATGAGGAATAGGGAGGATCAGGTGAAACAGTAATGCGCCCCACATTACGAGGAGCGCACCGTTAGCATAGAATTGCTGAAAAATTTCTTCCATGAATGACTTGGATTACTTAACCAGTTCCAGCATCTTGAATACCATTTCTGAAGAGCTTTTTGCTGCTAGAGGCAGGAATTCTTCAAAGCTCATTGGTGATTCTTTATCAGCAACGTCAGAGATAGCACGTACAACAACAAATGGTGTGTTGAACTGGTGGCAAGTCTGAGCAATAGCTGATGCTTCCATTTCAACCGCAATAACGGATGGGAAGTTTTCACGAATGAACGCTTGGCGTTCAGCCGTGCAAACAAACGCATCGCCCGTACAGATCAAACCGCGAACGGCATGTGTATTCGCCATTTGCTCGAGTGCTTTTTCCGCTAGGTCCATCAGTTTTTCATCCGCTTTGAATGCTGCTGGTTGACCAGCCATTTGACCTATTTCATAGCCAAAAGCGGTCACGTCTGCGTCGTGGTGGCGCACTTCTGTAGAAATGACTACGTCACCTAGATTTAGGCTTGAATCGAAACCACCAGCAGAACCTGTGTTGATAACCACATCTGGTTGGTATTCATCAAGAAGAATTGTTGTACCAACTGCCGCAGCAACTTTACCGATACCAGATTGTAGTAGCACTACATCTACATCGTTAATTTGACCAGAGAAAAACGTACAACCTGCTTTGTTTACGGTTTGGCAGTTTGTCATAGCTTCTTTCAGGATGGTCACTTCTTGTTCCATCGCCCCGATGATACCAACTTTCATAGCACTCTCTTTAGGTAAAATATTTAATCGGCGAGAGTATAGCACTCCCTGTCAGCAGTTTTCTATTTGATGAGTTCTGCTTTAGAAAGTTCGGTTCGTAATTGCTCGGCCCGTTTTCGATTGACGCCAAAGTCGGAATACCCTACGCGTGATTCTGAACGCACGATCAGAGTATTCCCGTCGATCTTTAATTCGAGATCATCCACGAAGCGCATGATTTTAGATGTGCATTCAATGCGCAGATAATTGCCATCTTTCTCTGCTGTTTTAGCCCCCGATAGTTGCAGTGCTGCGTGCTCAATTGCATCCAATGTGGCGGATTCGGTGAGAGTAAAAGGTTCGAGGTGGTGTTCTTCTCGTTGGTCTTGTGTTGAAACGCAGTTAGGTTTGTTTCCACATGGGGTTTGAGTTCTATCTGGCATCGAAGTGACTCCTTGGCTGCATGCGGTTAAGCCGAGAAAAGTGATGAGCATCAGAGCGGCTTTTTTCATGAGTTCTATTCCTTAACAGAGGAATTTAATTATATGTAATAAAAGAAAAAAGGATCCAATCTTTGGATCCTTTTTGAGTGTTGGTACGACGCTATACGTTTAAGTAATCAAGAATGCCTTCTGCTGCTTTTCGTCCTTCATCAATGGCGGTTACCACTAAATCAGAACCGCGAACTGCGTCTCCCCCAGCAAAGATCTTTTCATTGCTGGTTTGATATTGAAACTCTTGGTTGTTGGGTGCTTTGATTCGTCCCCATTGATCAAGTTCAACATTGAACGGAGTAAGCCAGTTCATTTGATGAGGTTGGAAACCAAATGCCATGATGACAGCATCGGCAGGCAGTACGTGTTCACTTCCTTCTACAGGTTCTGGGCGACGGCGACCTGCGTCATCAGGCTCGCCTAAAGCAGTTTTGACCACTTTCACGCCTGAAACTTTGCCATACGCATCAACCTCAATACCTAAAGGCTGAAGGTTAAACATGAACTTCACGCCCTCTTCTTTGGCATTTTTCACTTCTCGACGGGAGCCTGGCATGTTTTCTTCATCACGACGGTAGGCACAAATCACGTTAGATGCGCCTTGACGGATCGAAGTTCGCACGCAGTCCATCGCGGTATCACCACCACCAAGCACTACGACTTTTTTGCCAGCCATATCGATAAACGGTTGGTTATGTTCTAGCTCCATAACCTTATAGGTATTGGAAATCAAAAATGGTAGGGCGTCATAAACGCCCGGCGCGTCTTCATTTTCCAAACCGGCGCGCATGTATTTGTATGTGCCCACACCTAAGAAAACCGCATCGTATTCATCAAGCAGTTCTTGCATCTGCACATCTTGGCCGACTTCCACATTCATGCGGAACTCAACGCCCATTTCGGTAAATACCCGACGACGATTTTCCATGACCCCTTTTTCCAATTTGAAAGAAGGAATACCAAAGGTAAGTAGGCCACCAATCTCTGGGTAACGGTCAAACACCACAGGTTTTACACCGTTGCGAACTAAAATGTCTGCTGCTGCCAAACCAGCAGGGCCAGCACCGATGATTGCCACCTTTTTATCCGTCCACTCCACTTTGGACATGTCAGGTTTCCAGCCCATTTCAAAGGCTTTGTCGGTGATGTACTTTTCAATGTTTCCGATCGTGACTGCACCAAAATCATCATTTAGTGTGCACGAACCCTCACACAAACGGTCTTGCGGACACACACGGCCACACACTTCAGGCAAGCTGTTGGTTTGGTGTGAAAGTTCCACGGCTTCTAAAATTCGGCCTTCATTCGCCAGTTTTAGCCACTGGGGAATGTAGTTATGGACGGGGCACTTCCATTCACAATATGGGTTACCGCAATCCAAACAGCGATCGGCCTGCGCTGTTGCTTGTTGTTTCGTGAACGGCTCGTAAATTTCAACAAACTCAATCTTACGAATCTTAATTGGTTTTTTCGCCGGATCTACGCGTTGAACATCGATAAATTGGTAAACGTTCTGACTCATGATTCAAACATCCTCCATGATTTATTGGGCTTGAACGCGCAGTTCAGCAGCGCTGCGGCTTTGGTGACCAAGTAGCGTGTTTAAGTCAGCCGCTTGAGGTTTCACCAAGTAGAACTTCGGAATCCATTCGTCAAAGTTCGCCAAAATATGTTCTGCATGGCTAGAGCCAGTCTCTTCGAGATGCTCCGCAATTAGGCCGCGCAAGTGCTCTTGGTGGATGTATAGATCCGACAGTGAAATGGCTTCCACCGATTCGTTGTTTACACGACCTTGGAAGTCTTGATTTTCATCCAACACGTAAGCAAACCCGCCCGTCATACCAGCGCCGAAGTTCACTCCTGTGGCGCCAAGAATAGCCACAATGCCGCCAGTCATGTATTCACAAGCGTTATCACCCGCGCCTTCGATTACTGCGATGGTGCCAGAGTTACGAACACCAAAACGTTCTCCTGCTTTACCGGCTGCAAACAGTTTGCCGCCTGTTGCACCATACAAACATGTGTTACCGATAATGGTGGCTTCGTTACATTTAAATGCAGTGCCTAGGTGAGGTTTAATCGCGATCTTACCGCCTGCCATGCCTTTGCCTACGTAGTCGTTCGCATCACCAGTGAGGTAAAGCTCTACGCCGCCCGCATTCCAAACGCCAAACGACTGGCCAGCCGTACCATCTAGATAGATTTTGATTGGCGAAGCTGCCAAACCTTGGTTGCCATAGCGTTTTGCTATCTCACCAGATAAACGCGCGCCAACAGAACGGTCGGTGTTGATGACGTTGTAGAAGAAACTTGCTGATTGGCTGTTTTCGACAGCATTCAAGGCATCATCAACGATTTTTTGGTTGAGTTCGGCTTTATCAAACGGTTTGTTTGGCTCCGTCCAAAATAGTGGATGACCTTCGGCTGAAATAGGAGCTTCTAAGATGTTTGATAGATCCAACTTGGTTTGCTTCGCTGTGAATCCCTCGACGGCTTCAAGTAAATCAGTACGACCAATTAAGTCTGTCAGTTTCTCTACGCCAAGTTCTGCGAGTAACTCACGTACTTCATCGGCAAGGCCAGTAAAATAGTTCATTACCATTTCTGGTAAGCCTTTAAAGTACTCTTTACGAAGGGTTTCATCTTGAGTTGCCACTCCCGTTGCACAGTTGTTCAAGTGGCAAATACGTAAGAATTTACAACCCATAGCAACCATTGGTGCAGTACCAAATCCGAAGCTTTCCGCACCAAGAATCGCGGCCTTAACAACATCTAGCCCTGTTTTTAACCCGCCATCTACTTGAAGACGAATCTTATGACGAAGGCCATTTGCAACCAGTGCTTGTTGGGTTTCTGCGAGGCCAAGTTCCCAAGGACTACCTGCGTATTTCACCGAAGTCAGTGGACTTGCGGCCGTACCGCCATCGTAACCTGAGATAGTGATGAGGTCGGCGTAAGCTTTTGCGACCCCTGTGGCTATGGTGCCGACACCAGGCTCGGAGACGAGTTTCACCGAAACTAGGGCATTCGGGTTGACTTGTTTTAGGTCGAAGATCAGCTGAGCTAAATCCTCAATCGAATAAATATCGTGATGTGGAGGAGGGGAGATTAACGTCACCCCTTGCACCGAGTAACGCAGCTTGGCGATTTCTGCCGTGACTTTGTGCCCTGGTAGCTGACCACCTTCACCAGGTTTAGCTCCTTGTGCAACCTTGATTTGCAGTACGTCTGCATTGGTTAGGTAATGAGGCGTAACCCCAAAACGGCCTGATGCGATCTGCTTGATTCGCGAGTTCCGCTCGGTGCCAAAACGACGAGGATCTTCACCACCTTCGCCAGAGTTAGAGTAACCACCAAGACGGTTCATCGCCGTTGCAAGTGCTTCGTGTGCCTCTGGGCTCAACGCTCCGATAGACATGGCCGCAGAGTCAAAACGTTTGAACAATTCTGTTTTAGGTTCGATTCGTTCGAGTGGCAATGGCGAGTCAATTTTTTTCAGTGCCATTAGGTCACGCAACATCGCGACAGGGCGCTCGTTTACTTGTTTGGCAAAACTTTGATAATCGTTACTTTCACCAGATTTCACCGCTTTTTGCAGTGTACCAACCACATCAGGGTTGTAGGCATGGTACTCACCGCCATGTACGTATTTGAGTAATCCGCCATGTTCAATCGATTTACGTTTTGCCCACGCCTTGCGGGATAAGTTGGTTAAATCTTGTTGGAAATCATCAAAGTTTGCGCCTTCGATGCGAGTGGTTACGCCTTTAAAGCACAAGTCGACCACTTCCCGACTCAACCCAACGGCTTCGAACAGTTGTGAGCAACGGTAAGAGGCGATGGTCGAAATACCCATCTTCGACATGATTTTGTACAAGCCTTTGTTGATGCCATACTGATAGTTCTGCATAACATCGCGATAGTCTTTATCTAAGGCACCATCGTCAATCAACTTGCCTAACGCTTCATAAGCTAGATACGGATAAACTGCCGTAGCGCCAAAGCCGAGCAATACGGCAAATTGATGAGGGTCACGTGCGGTTGCGGTTTCCGCGACGATGTTGGCATCACAACGAAGGTTGGCTGTAACTAAGCGAGTTTGCACGGCGCCGACAGCCATGGCGGCTGGAATTGGCAATTTGCCTTTGACTAATGCGCGGTCGGAAAGAACCACTAAAACGGTACCTTCTCGCACCACTTGTTCAGCTTGATCACATAAGTCATCGATCGCTTGTTTGAGATCTTTCTCTTGTGGATCGTAGTTTATGTCGAGAATGGTATTGCGGTAGTGATCGTCACCCAGCTCAAGCAACTGTTGCATGTCAGAGTAAAGTAGCACTGGAGAATCAAATGTCACTCGATGCGCGTGGCCGTCGGTTTCACAGAAGACGTTCATCTCCTGACCTATACTGGTGGCTAACGACATAACATGCTTTTCACGTAGTGGATCGATAGGCGGGTTGGTGACCTGAGCAAACTTCTGGCGGAAGTAATCGGTAACCAAACGCTCTTTCGAAGACAGTACTGCCATTGGCGTGTCATCGCCCATAGAGCCTACGGCTTCTTGACCCATATCGCCAAGTACGCGCAGAACCTGATCCACTTCTTCATTGGTCATGGCGAACTGCTTTTGATAGGTCTTAAGCAAATCTTCATCGAAGCTTCGCTCACCCACTTGATCTTCAGGTAACTGAGAGAATGGCGTTAGTTTGCGAACGTTGTTTTCCATCCATTCGCGGTATGGGTGACGAGATTTGAGATCGTTATCGATCTCGCTTGATTGCCACAATTTACCTTTACGAGTATCGACAACTAACAACTCACCAGGGCCAACACGACCTTTTTTCGCAACTTCGTCTGGTGCGTAATCCCAAATACCGATTTCAGAAGCCAGCGTGATCAACTTGTCTTTTGTGATCACGTAGCGAGCTGGGCGCAGACCGTTTCGGTCGAGGTTACATGCTGCGTAGCGGCCATCGGAAAGTACGATCCCTGCAGGGCCATCCCAAGGCTCCATGTGCTTGGAGTTGAAATCGTAGAAGGCTCGTAGATCGGGATCCATATCTGGGTGATTTTGCCATGCTGGTGGAACAAGCATTCGCATGGCTCGGAAGATATCCATGCCGCCGGCCAAGAACAGATCCAACATGTTATCCAGACTTGAAGAATCCGAACCAGTCTCATTTACAAACGGAGCTGCGGTTTGTAAATCGGGCAGCAATGGGGAAGAGAACTTATAAGCACGCGCTCGGGCCCATTGGCGGTTGCCTTCAATGGTATTGATCTCACCGTTGTGAGCAAGATAACGGAACGGCTGCGCCAGTGGCCAGCGAGGTTGAGTGTTGGTTGAAAAACGCTGGTGGAACAGACAGATAGCGGATTCCATGCGTAGATCAGCAAGATCAAGGTAGAAGCGAGGCAAATCCGCAGGCATGCACAAACCTTTGTACACCAGTACTTGCGTCGATAAGCTACAGATGTAGAAATCAGGATCTTCGGTGATCTGTTTTTCAATACGGCGACGGGCAATATAGAGACGGCGTTCAATGTCGCGCTCACGCCAGCCCGCTGGAGCTGAGATAAAGACTTGCTGAATATTGGGCAGTGAGTTGGCCGCAATCGGGCCGAGTACTGCAGAATTTGTTGGAACTTCGCGCCAACCCGCAACCGTTAAGGTCTCCTGAGCGAGTTCTTTATTGACGATGTCTTTAGATAATTGAGCTTTAACCGGATCTTGGCTGAAGAAAAGCATCCCTACGGCATATTGTTTGCCTAGGTTGAAACCATTCTCTTCGGCGATAAGGCGTAAATAGGAATCGGGCTTTTGTAAAAGAAGACCACAACCATCACCTGTTTTACCATCGGCGGCAATACCACCACGGTGGGTCATTCGGTCAAGTGCAGAAATTGCTGTACGAACCAGCTTATGGCTTTGCTCGCCTTCCATATGTGCGATCAAGCCAAATCCACAGTTGTCTTTCTCAAGACTTGGATCATAAAGAGCCATTGCAATTCTCCCTTTGCTTATCTGTCATCCCGACAGATACATCAACACTGCTTACGTTGATAGTGATGACTAACTATGCGTCACTTTTATATTTTTGTGTGTATTTATTCAGTTAATTCAGAAAAATATTTAACAAAATTTATGTGTTTTATTTTCATCAACTTCACAAGCTATAGCTTATTGTAAAAAAGGTCAAGTTATTAGTGGATAATCACGTGAATATGCGATTTACCGTTTAATTGCCTAAAATAGTTCAATTATTTCAATGAGATAGAAAATTGATTGTTACAAAAAAGTAACATTTGATGCTAGGGGGAATAAAAAAGACCAGCATAAAATGCTGGTCAAAAGATAAAGATTGGAAGGAATTGTTTTCTTTCTTGGTCTTTAGCCATCGATATCGCTGATGGCTAAGTGATGACTTTGAAAGAAGGAAGCGTGAATGCCCCCTTTATGCTGAAAGCATTAGCGAATTTGCTTTTGCTTCAAGGTTAGTGCCGCCCATCAGGTATTCATCAATAGCACGAGCACATTCGCGACCTTCGTTGATACAACGAACCACCAAAGATTGGCCTGTACGCATATCACCTGCGGCGAATACGCCTTCTTGATTCGTCGCGAAACCTTGCGTTGCAACGTTGCCGCGATCATCGAGTGCGATATCCAGTTGAGCAAGCACGCCAGTTGGTTCTGGGTGCAGGAAGCCCATCGCAAGGAAAGCCATGTCACATGGGATCACGCGCTCGCTGCCTTCTACTTCTTTAAAGCTTGGTCGCTCGCCTGGTTTCGCATCTTCCCAAACGATATCGGCAAGACGAAGACCTGTAACTTCACCTTTGTCGTTACCGATGAACTCTTTGGTCAAGATGTTCCAGTGACGATCGACACCTTCTTCATGAGAAGTCGAAGTGCGTAGGATCATTGGGTATTGAGGCCAAGGCATATTGGCTGGGCGCTTCTCTGGTGGAATCGGCATGATTTCAACTTGAGTTATGCTTGCTGCGCCGTGACGGTTTGATGTACCCACACAGTCTGAACCGGTATCACCACCACCGATTACGACAACATGTTTTCCTACTGCGTGAATTTCTTCACCTTTTAGATCCATGTTGTTTGCTCGGCGATTGTTTTGTCCGAGGAACTGCATTGCAAAGTACACGCCTTTTAGATCGCGTCCCGGAACAGGAAGATCGCGAGGAACGGTTGAGCCACCAGTCAGCAGTACCACATCGTACTCTTGACGCAGTTGTTGCGCGTTTACATCGACACCAACGTGTTGATTTACTCTAAACTTAACGCCAGCTTCTGCCATTAGATTGATCTTACGATCAATGACTTCCATGCTCAGTTTGAAATCTGGAATACCGAAACGCAGTAGACCACCCACTTTCTCGTCACGCTCGAATACGGTCACGGTATGGCCTGCGCTGTTTAGCTGCTCGGCAGCCGCAAGACCCGCAGGGCCAGAACCAATGATAGCGACTGTTTTACCAGTGCGAGAACGCGGAGTTTTTGGTTTGGCGTATCCTTCACGATACGCTGTTTCCACGATGGTTTTCTCAATATTACAGATAGTGATTGGGTCTTGGTTAATGCCAAGCACACATGCACTTTCACAAGGAGCGGGACAAACTCGACCAGTAAACTCCGGGAAGTTGTTGGTTGAACTTAGAATGTTCCATGCTTCTTCCCAGCTATCACGATAAACCGCATCGTTAAATTCTGGGATGATGTTGCCGATAGGGCAGCCGTTATGACAAAACGGCACACCACAATCCATACAACGAGAAGCCTGAGTATTGATTTTGCTACCAAACTCCTCGTTCAGAACGAACTCTTTGTTGTTCTTGATACGTTCAGCTGGGTCGATCTTCTGTGGTAGTTCACGACCATGCTCTAAAAATCCAGTAGGCTTACCCATTACACTGCCTCCGCTTGAGTTTCATTTCCTTGAGACTGAGCCTCCTTAGCTTTACGCTTTTGAAGTACCGCTTTGTAATCGCGCGGCATCACCTTAACCATAGAGGCTAGGCTTGCTTCAAAATTGTCTAGGAAAGACTGAGCGACTTCACTTCCTGTGAATTGAACATGCTTGGTTAGCATGTCGAGTAATAGATCTTTGTCTTCTTGCTCGATTGGGTCTAGGTCAACCAGCTCTGGGTTTAGTTTCGATTCAAAGTCGCCTGATTTATCCCATACGTAGGCCACGCCGCCACTCATACCTGCAGCAAAGTTACGACCTGTTGAACCCAGGATGATGGCTGCACCGCCCGTCATGTATTCACAACCGTGGTCACCGACACCTTCTACAACCACTTTCGCGCCTGAGTTACGAACACAGAAACGTTCACCTGCCATACCGCGAATGAAAGACTCACCCGAAGTTGCACCGTAGAAACATACGTTACCAACTACGATGTTGTCTTCTGCGACAATGCTCGATTTCGCGTCTGGGTAGAGCACCAAAGTACCGCCAGATAAGCCTTTACCCCAGTAGTCGTTTGCATCACCTTCCACTTCGAACTTCACGCCCTTAGCGAGGAACGCGCCGAAAGATTGACCTGCAGAACCTTTGAATTTGACATTCATTGGTTGAGGTAGACCTTGGTCTTTGTACACTTTCGAAATTTCATTAGACAGCATGGTTCCGACAGAGCGGTCTGTGTTAACGATAGGGAAGTCAGCACTTACTGCTTCACCTTTTTCTAGAGCTGGAATTGCGGCTTGAATCAGCTTACGGTCTAGTACTGCTTCAAGGTTGTGGTTCTGCTGCGCTTGGTTAAATACGCCATCAGCTTCGCGAGGCTGTTCAACATGAAGTACAGGAGATAGATCTAGGTTCTTGTATTTCCAATGAGAAACGTCTTGGCGAACTTTCAGTTTTTGACCTTGCCCTACCATCTCATCGATAGTGCGGAAGCCAAGTTCAGCCATGATTTCTCGTAGACCTTGGGCCATGTATTGGAAGAAGGTTACGACGTCTTCTACGCGACCATCAAAGCGCTCGCGAAGTGTTTTGTTCTGAGTCGCGATACCAACAGGACAGGTGTTCTTATGACACTTACGCATCATGATACAGCCTTCAACCACCAATGCTGCGGTTGCTACGCCCCATTCTTCTGCACCTAGTAGTGTTGCGACTGCAAGGTCACGAGGTGTCTTCATCTGACCATCTGCTTGAACAACGATACGGTTACGTAGGCCGTTCTTCAGTAGCGTTTGGTGGGTTTCTGCCAAGCCCAGTTCCCAAGGAAGACCAGTATGACGGATTGAAGACATTGGTGACGCACCCGTACCGCCATCGAAACCTGCGATAAGCACAACGTCCGCTTTCGCTTTCGCTACACCAGAAGCGATCGTACCTACGCCAGCTTCCGATACCAGCTTCACGTTTACACGGCCCGCGCGGTTCGCGTTCTTCAAGTCGTAGATAAGCTGAGCCAAATCTTCGATTGAATAGATATCGTGGTGTGGTGGTGGCGAGATAAGGCCAACGCCCGGAGTCGAGTGACGTGTTGCACCGATCCAGTCATCTACTTTATCGCCTGGTAGCTGACCACCTTCACCTGGCTTCGCACCTTGAGCCATTTTGATTTGCAGTTCTTCAGCGTTAGTTAGGTAGTAAGAGGTTACGCCGAAACGACCAGAAGCCACCTGCTTGATTGCAGAGCGTTCCCAATCGCCGTTCTCTTTGCGCTCGAAACGCATAGGGTCTTCACCACCTTCACCAGAGTTCGATTTCGCGCCAAGACGGTTCATCGCAACTGCCAGTGTTGAGTGCGCTTCATAAGAGATCGAACCAAACGACATTGCGCCTGTTGCAAAGCGTTTTACGATGCTTTCGATTGGTTCTACTTCGTCGATAGAGATAGAGCCCGCTGGGTTCTTGATGAACTCCAGTTGGCTACGTAGCGTTACCGCGTTGTCGCCTTGTTTATCGACGGCACTCGCATACTGCTTGAACTGCTCGTAATCTTTGTTGCGAGTTGATTGCTGGAGTAGAGAGATAGTTTCTGGGTTGAATAGGTGTTTCTCACCACGTTGTTTCCACTGGTAAACACCGCCCACATCCAGCATTTGAATTGGGATTTCGCGTTGTGGGTAACCGATGCGGTGGCGAATCAGCACTTCTTTCGCGATGTCATCCAGAGTCAAACCTTGGATACGAGAAACGGTACCTGTGAAGTACTTATCTACCACTGACTTGTGGATGCCTAACGCTTCGAAGATTTGCGCACCATGGTACGACTGCAGGGTTGAGATACCCATCTTCGAGAAGATCTTCAGAAGACCGCCATTGATCGCTTTACGGTAGTTGTTGAACAGATCGCGAGGGTTCGCTTCTGGATCCAACTTCTTAGTACGTTGAAGTTCAATGATGGTTTCAATCACTAGGTACGGGTTAACCGCATTCGCACCGTAACCAAGTAGCGTTGCAAAGTGGTGCGTTTCACGCGCGTCACCGGTTTCAACCACGATGTCACACTTCGCACGTAGACCTTTACGGATCAAATGGTGATGTACTGCACCAACTGCCAGCATTGCTGGGATCGCTGCGTGGTTTGAGTTCACTGCACGGTCAGTTAGAAGGATGATTGAGTAACCATCGATAACCGCATCTTCGGCGTATTGGCAGATACGTTTTAGTGCGCGCTCAAGCTTGCCTTGGTCTTCGCTGGCTTGGAATACGATATCCAGCGTTTTGGCTTGCAGGTGCTCATTGTCGATTGCACGCAGCTTCTCAAGCTCAGAGTTAGCCAGAACTGGCGATTCCAATTCCACTTTCTGACAGTGAAGTGGCGTTTCAGTCAGAAGGTTTTGGTCTTTACCCAAGTAAGTATTCAGCGACATAACCATACGCTCACGGATCGGGTCGATCGGTGGGTTGGTTACCTGCGCAAACAACTGCTTGAAGTAGTTTGAAAGATGTTGCGACTGGTGTGACAGCACGGCCAGCGGCCAGTCAGCACCCATTGCAGATAGCGGTTCTTTACCTTCATTTGCCATTGGAACGATGATTTCGTTCACTTCTTCAGTACTTACGCCAAACGCTTGTTGACGGTGTAGAAGATGTTCTGGCTTAGGTTGGCTGAACTGGTTGCTCGCATCAGGCAGCTTCTTCAAGCTCAGTAGGTTTTCTTCTACCCACTTCTCGTAAGGTTGTGCCGTTGCGATGGTGTCTTTCACTTCTTCATCAGAAATGATGCGACCTTGCTCTAGATCCGCAACGAAGATACGACCTGGTTGCAGACGACCACGGAACTCTACGTTCTCTGGTGCAATATCCACTACGCCAGATTCTGATGCCATGACTAGGAAGTTATCTTTGGTCACTGTGTAGCGAGAAGGACGTAGACCGTTGCGGTCGAGCGTAGCACCTACTTGAACACCATCGGTAAAACAGACAGATGCCGGGCCATCCCACGGCTCCATAATGTTCGCGTGGTACTGGTAAAACGCGCGACGCTTAGGATCCATGTTTTTATTTTCTTGCCATGCTTCAGGGATCATCATCATTAAGGCATGTGGCAGGCTACGACCAGAAAGAACTAGGAGCTCAAGTGCCATATCAAAGTTTGATGAATCCGAGCTGCCTTCCTGACAGATAGGAAGAAGCATGTCGATTTCAGCCTGAGTAAACAGGTCTGATTCTAGGATCGCTTCACGGGCTTTCATCCAGTTCAAGTTACCGCGAACTGTGTTGATTTCACCGTTGTGAGCGATGTAACGAAAAGGCTGTGCAAGACGCCATTTCGGGAAGGTATTGGTAGAGAAACGAGAGTGTACCAGTGCCAGAGCGGTCACCATGGTCGGGTTTTGCAGATCAAGGAAGTACTGAGGCACTTGCTCTGTCGTTAACTGACCTTTGTACACCAATGTCTTGTAAGACATTGAGTTAATGTAGAAGTCGTCACCAATGTTCGACACGCTTTCCAGGCAAACGCGTACGGTGTAATTACGAAGTACGTAAAGTTTGCGTTCTAGCTCTTCAGGTGTGATGCCAGGACCGCCGGAGATAAACACGTGCTCAAATTGAGGCTCTGTGCTTAGAGGGTCGGCACCAATCATGGAGTTGTCGGTTGGTAATACGCGGTAGCCGATGACTTCGAGATCTAAGCGTTTGGCATTACGCTCTAAAATGTCACGGCATTGTTCGCGTTTGTATTCGTCTTTTGGGAAAAGAACGACACCAACGCCATACTTTTCAAACGAAGGCAGTTTAATGCCTAGTTTAACGGCCTCTTCTAATAGGAATTCATGAGGTTTTTGCAACAAAATACCCGCACCGTCACCGCTGCATGGGTCACAACCTTGACCGCCACGGTGTTCCATGCGAGCCAGCATATCCAATGCTTGAGTCACAACTTCATGAGATTTACGGTTTTTAAGGTGAGCAACAAAACCGATACCACAAGCGTCATGCTCCAATTCCGGAGTGTATAGACCCTGTGAATTTTGCTCTCTATCTACCATAGATACATCCTTCCAGTTCAATGCGACGCAAAGGTACGAGGCAGACCGAAGTTGCCTTGTGACACATGATGCGTCTTGTCCTTTATATTTATTATCGCCACCAGTCGAGGTTGACTGGTCTTGATTCCTTTCCGTATCTCGCAGGAAAAGTATTGCGAGAAAAACAATCCTTGGTGATATCCCTTTATTTATTCTCACTATTTAGTGATTTATATAGGTGGGAGTGGGATAACACCGACAATTCCCGCTGTGCGTGCTGTAATAAAAGTCACAAAAAATGCGGGGTTGTGTAAGTATCCTACAATTTTGTTACTTCGGATTGCAATGAAAAGTCGCCTCTGTGACCCAATTTTTTCGTTTAAATATGCATTTTTAGTTTAACATTCACGCAACATGACGCTTTTTTGTCTGTATTTATGCAAGTTTATTGATTTCACACCGATTGGGCGTTGTTTGAATTGAGTAATATTGTTTGTTTTTTCTTGCAGGGATGTAATTTAGTTACATAAATCGTAGTGAGATTTATTACGGTTTACTATTGGTGAGAATCTATGCAGTTACATGAGTTGGTCAATACACTAGGCCAAGATCTTCAGCGTCGTTACGGCGAAAAAGTCCATAAGCTGACTTTACATGGTGGCTTTAGTTGCCCAAACCGCGATGGCACGATTGGCCGAGGTGGTTGTACATTTTGTAATGTGGCTTCGTTTGCTGACGAAGAAGTACAAATCAAAAGTATTCATGAACAGTTGAAAGATCGTGCTGGAGAGATCCATCGAGCGAAGAAATATCTGGCGTATTTTCAGGCTTACACCAGTACTTATGCAGAAGTACAAGTACTGAAAAATATGTATGAAGAAGCGCTCAAAGCTGCTGATATTGTGGGTTTGTGTGTGGGAACTCGCCCAGACTGTGTACCTGACTCGGTATTGGATTTGCTGTCAGATTATGTAAACCAAGGTTATGAAATTTGGCTCGAGCTAGGTCTTCAAACTGCAAATAACGATACGCTCAAACGCATCAACCGCGGACATGATTTTGAATGTTATGCGGAGATCACTCAGCGAGCTCGAGCCTTAGGGATCAAAGTTTGTACTCATTTGATTGTTGGATTACCGAAAGAAACCCGCGACGATAATATTGAAACGCTGCAAAAAGTGTTGGCCGTGGGCACTGATGGCATCAAGTTACATGGCCTGCATATTGTGGAAGGCAGTACGATGGCGAAAGCTTGGAGAGCTGGCAGATTAGAAGCTCCTGAATTGGAAGAATATGTTGCGATTGCCAGTGAAATGATTCGTATGACGCCCGCTGATGTTGTGTTTCATCGTGTCTCTTCCGCAGCTCGTCGTCCAACGTTGTTGTCCCCGCTTTGGTGTGAAAACCGTTGGTTAGCCATGACTGAAATTGGTCGCGCATTAAATAAAGATGGCGCTCAAGGCAGCTTAATAGGAAAGCCTTTTATCTACACGAAGCCGGAATTAAAAGCAGATTGCTCAATAAATAACTGATATATTTTTAGCAGTTTGCTTTATAGGTGGAAAAATGGATCAGTTACTTAATTGGCTTTGGAATGGGCAGGAGAGTTATGGATATATTGTCCTGCTATCGATAGTCAGTGCGATTGCGATAGCACTTATCTACTTTCGTTTCCAAAACGCACTTAAGCAGCTTATTACTGATTCGCCTTATCCAGTGCTGGTGCTAGATGCCAGCCATGGACAAATCCTACTTTCGAATCAAGCAGCGATGCAGTTGCTTGGCATTCGCTCACTGGGTACAGGCTTTTTGTACCCAGCTTTGTTTGAGCTTCACAAACTTTCTTCGTTGCTAGATAGTTTTTCCAGTCGCTATTTCCGTCACCAAGTCTTTGATTGGCGTTTATCTGAAAACGAATCTATTAAGGTTGAATTGTCCGGCCGAAAGAGTTTGCTACGTGGTCATCGTGTTTGGATCATGTACGCGCAACCTTATCAAGTCACTTTACAAGAGCAGCAGCAAGAGTTGGCGCAGTTAGAGATGGCTCGCTCAGCGCTAGATTCGCTGTCCGAGTTGATCTGCTTGCAAGATTGCCAAGGTAACTTATTGACGACGAATCGTGCCTTTGACCAGTTTTGGGAGGGGCGACGAGAAGAAGCCATCACTGCAACGGCGAGCCGAGTCGCTACCCGTAAAAGTGAACGAAAATGGACGACGGACACGCAAGGTCGCAGCTGCTTGCTTGAAGTGAATTTAAGCTCATTAGTTTCGCCAAGTGGTGAGCTACTCGGAACGTTGTCTATTAGTCACGATGTGACGGAATGGCATAAGATTCAACAGAACTTACGTGATGAAATGGAACGTCGTAAAGACACTGAAGTAGCCTTGGCTCAACGTGACACCATTCTTCAAACAATCTTAGATGCAAGCCCTGACTCTATCGGTATTTTTAATGAGAATATGGTGTACCAAGCGTGCAATAAGCCATTTGTAAACGCTTTAGGTATATCTGAAGTTTCTGATTTGATTGGAAAGCGTCTTCAAGATGTCATTCCCGTTGAAATGTACACGCGGTTGGAAACGAGCGACCTACATGCTCTACGACAAGCGGAACCGGTAAGGTACATCGATAAGGTCGTGAGTAGTGATGGCCATATTACGTGGTTTGATGTGGTGAAATCGCCGTTTAAAGACAAGGCATCGGGTACGAATGGCGTTCTTATCATGGCGCGTGATATTTCAGAGCGTTATCTCGCCGAGCAAAAACTTGAACAAGCGAACCTTGAACTTGAGAAATTGAGCTTTATGGACAGCTTGACGCAAGTGGCGAATAGACGCCGATTTGATGAACGTCTTCATGTACTTTGGTATCACCATATTCGTGAAAAATTGCCTTTGACTATCATGTTGTGCGACATCGACTTCTTTAAAGATTACAACGACTGTTACGGGCACCAACAAGGCGATGAGGCGTTGATTCGTGTCGCGGCGGTCTTCAAGCAAGTGGTCAACCGTTCTTCAGACTGCGTGGCTCGATACGGTGGTGAAGAATTTGGTTTTATCTTGCCAAACACGACAACAGAAGGCGCAGAGCAAGTCGCTCAACGCATTCATCAACAGATTAGACAGCTTGATATGGAGCACGGTAGTTCGGAAGCTTCAGAGCACCTCAGTGTGAGTATCGGCTTTGTTTCTTACGTTCCTCAGCATGGTGATGAACCTGAAATGGGCATCGCTATGGCCGACAGTGCGCTATACCAGGCCAAAGCCGATGGCCGTAATCGCACCTGTATCCACCCTAGTTCCTTCTAGCGCTTTGTGACCGCTTGCTCTAAGTTGATAGCAAGCGGTTTAAATCACCGTATTAAACACGTTAAACTGCTTATACCTTGTGTTCTCGCCAGTTCATCAAGGTGAATGCCTCAAAATCAAACAGACCTAAATTGCGTTAGGCCTTGTACATCTGCCCGTTTTCAATATGTCGGGTTGATAGCTTGCTTGTGCCATGGAGTAGTGAATGAAGCCCATGAAAAATCTCGCCCAGTACTATGTAGACTTACTGGTGAAACTAGGGATTGTCCGTTTTTCAATTTTGTTAGCCCTAGCGCTGGTGGCACTTGCTGTCGTCGTACAAGTTGGTATCACTTTGGCTCTCAAAGGGCGCGTCGATGATATCGACATTGTACGTTCCGTTTTCTTTGGTTTGCTAATCACGCCCTGGGCCGTTTACTTCCTATCTGTGGTGGTTGATCAGTTAGAAGAGTCTCGTCAACGATTGACGAAGCTGGTTTCTAAATTGAAAGATATGCGTTCACGCGACCAAGAACTGAACTTCCAACTACAGCAGAACATCGAAAAGCTCAATCTAGAGATTGAAGAGCGGATTAAAGCGGAAGAAGCGCGTGAAGAGGCGATGCAGGATCTAGAAAATGAGGTTTTCCAGCGTGAGCGAACGCAATTAGAGTTAGCAGAGCGTACCGCTTTGTTACGTTCATTCATCGATGCGTCACCTGATTTGATTTATTACCGTAATGCCGATGGCGTCTTCTCTGGTTGTAACCGAGCGATGGAAGAGTTAACGGGCAAGAAAGAGCATCAACTTGTCGGTTTGAGCCCGTGGGATGTCTACAGTAAAGAAATTGCACAGCCAATCGTAGATACCGACCAAAAAGTCTTTAGCGACAACCAAGCGATCACTTACGAGCAATGGTTGGAATACCCTGATGGGCGGAAACACTATTTTGAATTGCGCAAAGTACCATTTTATAGCAAAGACGGTCGCCACTTGGGGTTGGTTGGTTTTGGGCGAGACATCACTGAGCGTAAGCGTCACGAAGAATCTCTAGAAAAAGCCAGCCGAGATAAAACGACGTTTATCTCCACAATTAGCCATGAACTTCGCACACCGTTAAACGGCATTGTTGGCTTGAGTCGAATGTTGCTTGATAGCCCGCTGACGGAAGAGCAGCGTAAGCACATGCAGACGATCAACGTGAGTGCGATTACGTTGGGGAATATCTTCAATGACATCATCGATATGGACAAATTCGATCGTCGTAAGCTTGAACTGTTACCTGCGCCATTGAACTTTGAAGACTTTGTCGCCGAGATAGAGAGTATTTCGGCGCTCATGGCGGAACAAAAAGGACTGCGTTTCGACTTAGAACGTTTGAGTGACTTACCAAAAGCGATCGAGGTGGATGCGACCCGTTTACGCCAGGTGATTTGGAATCTAGTGAGCAACGCGATGAAGTTCACCAAAGAAGGTGGCGTTGTGATGACAGTCAGCGCTGATGTCGAAGAAGACTTCGCGACCATTATTATGGAAGTCGAAGACACCGGCATCGGTATTCCTGAAGCTGAACTGGATAAGATTTTTGCTATGTATTATCAAGTTAAGTCGGGCAAAGACAACTTGCATGCGGTAGGTACAGGCATTGGGTTAGCGGTTTCGAAACAGCTGATCAATATGATGGATGGGGACATTACGGTCACAAGTGAAGAAGGCTTTGGTAGTACCTTTACTGTGTCGATTCACGTTCCTATTGTTGAACTCGAAGAGCCGGTAATCGATGCGAAGCGCGACAATGTGCATCTCAACATCTTTATGGTTGAAGACATTGAACTTAACGTGACGGTGGCTAAGTCGCTGCTAGAAAGTTTGGGGCATTCCGTGACGGTCGCGATGACTGGGGAAGAGGCGTTAGTCAACTTTGTGCCGGATCAATACGACCTTGCGCTGTTGGACATTCAACTGCCAGACATGACAGGGTTTGATGTGGCGAAGTACTACCGTGAGCATTATGACCACTTGCCTCCGTTGGTGGCGTTAACGGCGAACGTGATGAAAGATCGTCGAGAGTACTTAGAAAATGGAATGGATGACGCAATCAGTAAACCATTAGCTGTGCATGCTATTCAGTCAGTGATAGATAAGTTCTTTGTTGATCGAGTCGATAAACCCGCGGTGATTGTTAAGCCTGAAGTCAAGGAAGAAGCGGCACCTTCTCCTGTGATTGAGACACATCTACTGGATCTGGATATGCTAGAGTCTTATGTGGATATTGTCGGCGTTAAACCCGTGTACGACAGCATCAAGATGTTTGAAGACATGATGCCAGATTACATTGAGGTATTAGACTCAAACATGACCGCAAAAGATCAGGATGGCATTGTTTCTGAAGCGCATAAAATCAAAGGTGCGGCAGGATCTATTGGTCTTAAACGCATCCAAAGCGTCGCTCAAAAAGCGCAATCCCCGGATATGCCGGCATGGTGGGAAAATATTTCTGACTGGGTCGAAGAGATAAAGAATGAATACCGAAACGATATTCAGGTACTCAAAAGTTGGTTAGATCAAAGGAAATAACATGAAGAAACTTGCACCCGTAGCCTTACTTATTGCATCGCTCGTAGGTTGTAGTTCTGTTCCTCAAGTGAACTGGCAACAAGGCAGCCAAATTACGATGAATCAGGTGAATGTTGAACTAAAGAGCAATCTTTGGGTGAACTTAATGCCTGCGATTGAGGAAGAACCTGTGCAAGACGTTCAAGAGTTGAGTATTCAAGGTGCTTTGTATCTGGAAGGCGACAAACAGCTGCCTGCGAATTTGACTGCTGAGGCTCTGATTATAAAGCAGGGTACTACCGAGTGGATGATTGATGGTGGGGACTTGGAAACTCGCACTCACAGCGAAAATCAGTGGGAAGTGACGTTTATTTGGCAAGTTGAAGCCGATACAGATAAATCCGTCGATTTGGCGTTGCTGCTTGATGATGCGGGTAAACAACGTTGGCTTGTTGAAAAGCACGTGAAGATAAACAAGGTTTATTAGTTTCTTTGCCGCATAGAAAAAGGGCTTGCTCCAATGAGCAAGCCCTTCGTATTTCTAGCAGACTGCATTAGTCTTCTAAGTCACCACAGAAGCGGTAGCCTTCACCGTGGATAGTCGCGATGATTTCTGGCGTACCAGATACTGATTCGAAGTGTTTACGAATACGGCGAATCGTTACGTCGACAGTACGGTCATGTGGTTTAAGCTCACGGCCAGTCATCTTCTTAAGAAGATCAGCACGTGTTTGGATCTTACCTGGGTTCTCACAGAAGTGCAGAAGTGCACGGAATTCAGAACGAGGCAGCTTGTAGCTATCGCCAGCAGGGCTCACTAGTGAGCGGCTGTTAATATCTAGCACCCAACCGTTGAATTCGTATTTTTCTACTGATCGCTTTTCTTCTTGAACTGCGTTAGTGCTCATTGAGCGGCTTAGCAGGTTGCGCGCACGAATAGTCAATTCACGTGGGTTGAATGGTTTTGTGATGTAGTCATCAGCACCAATTTCAAGACCTAGGATCTTGTCTACTTCATTGTCGCGGCCTGTTAGGAACATCAGAGCGATGTTCGCTTGCTCACGTAGTTCACGTGCTAACAGTAAACCATTCTTGCCTGGAAGATTAATGTCCATAATGACCAAGTTGATAGAGTTGTCAGACAACACTTGGTGCATCTCTTCACCGTCACTGGCTTCAAAAACAGCGTATCCCTCTGCTTCAAAAATACTCTTAAGAGTGTTACGAGTTACTTGCTCATCTTCTACGATAAGAATCTGCGGGGTTTGCATTGGCGGTACCTAAATTTGTGACAAAATTGTGCTAATAGAATAAATTCTAGGCAAAAATATAACATACAGGTAATGTGATTTTGATAATAAATCAAGTTGATCAAAAAAACACTTCTTTCAGCTATCCGCCTTCCTTGGAATTTTGCCAACTCACCAGTATCCAATGGCGACGTTTATTCTATAGGGCTTGTTTACCTTTCAGTTCCTTGCTTTGCAGGGCATGAAACGTAAACACCCTAAGATATGGAGCGGATTTTATATTGTTAACAGCATGCTAACAATGCTCAAATGTTAATTCCATTCAGTTTGTTGATTTACATCAATTGATGAAATGTAACTGTTATTAATCGTTTAAGAGTTATGATAGAAAAAAGTAATACGAACATAGATGTATCGTTATGGAATGCTTATTCAGAATCTTTTTTTCATTTTGAGGCTGAATGGCATACGTCAAGTTATGCGGTGATAACTGCTTGGAACCCCTACAGTAATTTGCGGTCAAAGAAAGAGAACTGCATAAGTAATCAAGAGTTAGAAAAACAACTTAAACACGCGAATTACGTGCTCGTTAACGTAGGTGATCGCAGCTTTGAATGGTGTGAAGAGAGTTTTGCGGCGGATATATCATTAGAAGAGGCTGTGCGATTGGCAAAAGCGTTTCAACAAAATGCCATTTACTATGTGATAGATAGTGATCTTTACTTAGTTGCGTGCGCGGCACCGAGCAAAAAACACTGGCTAGGAAAAATTAACGACAGGCTCGTATAACAGGATATCTCTCGTTGGGGTTATGCCCGAGCGAGCAAATTCACGGAGGAAATATGAGAGACATAACACCAGATATTTGTGATCAATTTGAAGACCAAGTGACGTTGCTAAATTTACCGCTACAGAACTTTGGTCAACGTACCGCCTTTCATGGCGAAATTGTCACAGTGCGTTGCTATCACGATAATTCTAAAGTACGTGAAGTTCTAGAACAGGATGGCACTGGCAAAGTCTTGATTGTTGATGGACACGGTTCCTGCCAAAAAGCGCTGCTTGGTGATCAGCTGGCGATACTCGGTATCGAAAATGGTTGGGAAGGTATCATCGTGTACGGAGCAGTGCGTGATGTGGCACAAATGTCGCAAATGGACATAGGAGTGCAAGCGCTGGGTACATGCCCGTTTAAAACGGAAAAGCGTGGTGTGGGTGAAGTCAACGTGACGTTAACGATGCTGAACCAAATTGTTCAACCAAAACATCATGTTTATGCCGATTGGAATGGGGTGTTGATTTCAAAAGAAGCACTCGATTTTTAGAATCGGAAACCTAAACCTACCTCAAAGCCTTGTTGCCAATCTTGGTAATCCAACGTCGCGTGAATGTCTAACTTATCGGTAATTTTCACGCGGCTAGAAAGTTCAGCAGCGAGGCTACTGTCTTCGGTTTGAATGCCGTTGCTATTCTCAGATTTGTAAGATCTTACGGTGCTTTTTACGGTGACACGATCATTGAAGTGGTAGCTGATCCCGCTGAGAAAGCCGCTTTGGTTTTGAGTCGGAGAGTTATTGACTCGCGCACCTACATAAAGGTCAACAGAATCAAAAAGTTCATAGGCGTAGCCACCATCAATATTCCACACATCAAAGCTGTCGGTTTGGTAACTTTCACTCGAGATAAACAGTTTGTGAGGAGACGTGCTTGTTTTCCCTGGAAGGGGAGGGAGATCGTTAGCAAAAGAAACGCCAGACACTAAAAACAGTAACAGAAAAAGCCATTTTTTCATGTCCACCACTCCTTGTGTCTAACTTTTTTATTAGTATCTGCTAAAAGCTTCTCACTATTAAAGCATAGAATATGAAAGCCAACACATCTATTTTCTAAATAATTCGATCCTAGGAACATTGATCACAGTTAAGTTGTTGTTAACTAGAAACAACACCGTCCAAATGTTTGATCTTGCGCTTTATGAGAAAGATCCGCTTACCTATAGCTCCTAATCACCGTTCGTGTAATGGCATTAACTCCTGAAATTAGAAAACAAGGATGTTTTTCTTAAAATCAAACGTAAGTAATTACACTTATATATCAATGATATTACGCAGAATAAACCTCTGGAAGACTGGAAAATAAACAATTTTTTGTTGACTCTGAATAGGAAACTCGGTAAACGTAGATATAAGAAAACACGATTAACGTTGAATATTTATTTATGCCATCTAACAGCCTAGTAGTAATGACGACGACCATTATTATTACCGACACGACAAATGTTGGGGCAGGCTGCTGAGCGAAAGAAATTCACAAAAAAGGCCTGTATCCAACAAGATACAGGCCTTTTTTTATGCGTTTTTAGACAGAATTTAGACAAAAATTAAGAAAATACATCGGAGGAAGGGATGCGAGTATTGAAGTTTGGCGGTTCATCACTAGCGGATGCAGATCGCTTTTTAAGAGCGGCAGATATCATTGCCAATAACGCTCAACAAGAAGAAGTGGCCGTTGTACTTTCGGCGCCGGGTAAAACGACGAACAAGTTAGTAGCAGTCATTGAAGGTGCACTTCGCAATGGTGAAGCTGAGCTGCAAATCAATGAGTTGGAAGAGTCGTTTAAAACGCTTTTTGCTGATATCCAAGCGGTATTGCCTAACCTAGAAGGTGCGGCGTTCGATAACCAAGTTAAAACCTCTCTTTCTCAACTGCGTCAGTTTGTGCACGGCATTAACTTACTTGGTATGTGTCCAAACAACGTCAATGCTCGCATCATCAGTAAAGGTGAGCGAGTTTCGATTCAATTGATGAAGGCGGTACTGGAAGCCAAAGGGCAAAAAGCGAACCTCATTGATCCTGTTGAATATCTGTATGCGAAAGGCGATCACCTAGAAGCCATGGTGGATGTTGATGTATCGACACAGAACTTCCGTCAAAATCCTCTTCCTAAAGATCATGTGAACATCATGCCGGGCTTTACTGCGGGTAATGAAAAAGGCGAATTGGTGACGCTGGGTCGTAACGGTTCTGACTATTCAGCGGCAGTATTAGCGGCTTGTTTACGTGCTGATTGTTGTGAAATCTGGACGGACGTGGATGGTGTTTACAACTGTGATCCTCGATTGGTTGAAGATGCACGACTGCTTAAGTCACTGAGCTATCAAGAAGCAATGGAGCTTTCTTACTTCGGTGCATCCGTTCTGCATCCGAAGACCATTGCTCCTATCGCGCAATTCCACATTCCATGTCTGATCAAAAACAGCTTTAACCCTCAAGGTGCGGGTACGCTTATCGGCCAAGATACTGGTGAAGATAATCTTGCGATCAAAGGTATTACAACGCTTAACGACCTAACCATGGTTAACGTATCAGGCCCAGGTATGAAGGGGATGGTAGGCATGGCGAGCCGAGTATTTGGTGCGATGTCTTCTGCTGGCGTATCTATTGTTTTGATTACTCAATCATCGTCTGAGTACAGCATCAGCTTCTGTATCGAGGCCGATGATAAGCTGAAAGCTCAACAAGTTCTGGCGGATGCGTTTGAGCTTGAACTAAAAGACGGTCTATTGGAACCGGTTGATTTTATCGATGATGTTTCTATCGTTACCTTGGTTGGTGACGGCATGCGTACATCTCGTGGTGTTGCTTCACGTTTCTTCTCTTCTCTTGCGGAAGTGAACGTCAATATCGTCGCGATTGCGCAGGGTTCTTCAGAGCGTGCTATCTCTGCGGTAATTCCGGAAGACAAAATTTCTGAGGCGATCAAAGCGTGTCACGAAAACCTATTTAACTCGAAATACTTCCTCGATGTGTTTGTTGTTGGTGTTGGTGGTGTTGGCGGTGAGCTGGTGGATCAGATCCAACGTCAACAATCCAAACTGGCAGAAAAAGGTATCGTGATTCGAGTGTGTGGTTTAGCAAATAGCAAAGGCTTGCTACTCGATAGTGAAGGCTTACCACTAGAACACTGGCGCGACCGCATGTCAGCGGCAACAGAAGAATTCAGTCTAGCTCGTTTAATCGCGTTAGTTCAGCGCAATCACATCATCAACCCTGTACTTGTGGATTGTACGTCTAGTGAAGACATTGCAAATCAATATGCAGACTTTCTAGCAGCAGGTTTCCACGTGGTCACACCAAACAAAAAAGCAAACACAGCAAGCATGGCGTACTACCATCAGCTTCGAGATGTCGCTCGTAGCTCGCGTCGCAAGTTGATGTACGAAACAACCGTAGGGGCAGGCCTACCGGTTATCGAAAACTTACAAAACCTGATTGCAGCAGGCGATGAACTTGAACGATTTAGTGGCATTTTGTCAGGTTCACTGTCTTACATCTTCGGTAAACTTGACGAGGGTATGAGCCTGAGCGAAGCGACGAATATTGCGAAAGAAAATGGCTTCACTGAGCCAGATCCTCGTGATGACCTTTCTGGTATGGACGTTGCGCGTAAGCTGCTCATCCTAGCTCGCGAAGCAGGTATGTCATTAGAGCTTGAAGATGTGGTCGTTGACCAAGCGCTACCACCAGGCTTTGACGATTCAGGCAGTGTTGATGAATTTATGGCTCGTTTGCCAGAAGCGGACGCGTACTTCAAAGAGTTATCAGCGAAAGCGGCAGAAGAAGGCAAAGTGCTACGTTATGTTGGTGAAATTAATGATGGCAAGTGCACTGTGAGCATGGCCGCTGTCGATGAAAATGATCCAATGTTCAAAATTAAAGACGGTGAAAACGCGTTGGCGTTTTATAGTCGCTACTACCAGCCAATTCCTTTAGTGCTGCGTGGTTACGGTGCCGGTACAGAAGTGACGGCAGCAGGCGTATTCTCGGATGTAATGCGTACTTTAGGTTGGAAACTAGGGGTATAACAAGAATGAGTGCAAGTGATATGGGCGTGGTGGTTTATGCCCCAGCTTCAATTGGTAATGTTAGCGTAGGTTTTGACGTGCTGGGGGCGGCAGTGTCTCCAGTTGACGGCACTTTGTTGGGTGACCGAGTTCAAGTAAAAGCAGGGACTGAGCCGTTCACTTTAAACACTGCTGGGCACTTTGTTTCGAAGTTACCAACCGATCCAAAAGAGAACATCGTTTACGATTGTTGGGTGGTGTTTGCTCGTGAACTGGACAAAAAAGGCATTGAGCTAAAACCACTTGAAATGACGCTAGAGAAAAACATGCCTATTGGTTCTGGTTTGGGCTCAAGTGCTTGTTCTATTGTGGCAGCGTTGGACGCGCTAAACCGATTCCACGACCAGCCTTTGAATGAAACGGAATTGCTGGCTTTAATGGGTGAAATGGAAGGCAAAATTTCGGGTGGTGTTCACTACGACAATGTTGCTCCATGTTACCTTGGTGGTGTTCAGTTGATGCTTGAAGAGCTAGGCATCATCAGCCAAGAAGTCCCTTGCTTTGACGAGTGGTATTGGGTGATGGCGTATCCGGGCATTAAAGTGTCGACGGCTGAAGCGCGTGAAATCCTACCATCTCAATATCGTCGACAAGATATCATTGCCCATGGCCGTCACCTTGCGGGCTTTATTCATGCATGTCACTCTGGTCAGCCTGAGCTCGCTGCAAAAATGATCAAAGACGTGATCGCAGAACCGTATCGTGAGAAACTGCTTCCGGGCTTTGCGAATGCGCGTCAGTACGCAGCATCAGCAGGCGCGTTAGCAACTGGTATTTCTGGCAGTGGTCCGACACTGTTCAGTATTTGCAAACAGAAAGATGTCGCTGAGCGAGTTGCTCGCTGGCTAGAACAAAATTACGTACAAAACGAAGAAGGATTCGTCCATGTTTGTCGTTTAGATAAGCAGGGTTCGAAAGTAACAGGAAGTGAGCTATGAAGCTTTACAATATAAAAGAAAATGATGAACAAGTTTCCTTTGGCCAAGCCGTTCGTCAAGGATTAGGTCGTAATCAAGGCCTATTTTTCCCATCGGAATTACCAAAACTTGAAGACGTTGATGCGTTGCTAGCAGAAGATTTTGTTTCTCGTAGCACCAAGATTCTATCAGCACTGATTGGTGATGAACTGGCGGAAGAGCAAGTTAACGCAATGGTTGATGCTGCATTCCAATTCCCAGCACCAATCAACCAAGTAAAAGAAGGCGTTTACGCGCTAGAACTTTTCCATGGCCCGACGTTAGCATTTAAAGATTTCGGTGGCCGCTTCATGGCGCAATCCCTTGCGGCAGTTTCTAATGGCGGCAAGATCACCATTTTGACCGCAACGTCAGGCGATACTGGCGCAGCTGTTGCGCATGCTTTCTACGGAATGGAAGACATTAATGTTGTGATTCTTTACCCGAAAGGCAAGATCAGCCCGCTCCAAGAGAAGCTGTTTTGTACACTAGGTAAAAACATCCACACTGTAGCAATCAATGGTGATTTCGATGCATGTCAAGCATTGGTGAAACAAGCGTTTGATGATGCGGAGCTGCGTGAAGAGATCGGTCTGAACTCTGCAAACTCAATCAACATCAGCCGTTTGATGGCACAAATCTGTTACTACTTTGAAGCTGTGGCGCAAATGAGTAAGCAAGAGCGTGAAAACCTCGTGGTTTCTGTACCAAGCGGTAACTTTGGTAACCTAACAGCAGGTCTATTAGCAAAAGCGCTAGGTTTACCTATCAAACGTTTTATTGCTGCTACCAACGCGAATGACACGGTGCCTCGTTACCTACAAACGGGTAAGTGGGAGCCAAAACCAACGGTTGCAACCACTTCAAATGCGATGGACGTAAGCCAACCGAACAACTGGCCGCGTATCGAAGAGCTATGCCGTGTGAAAGAGTGGGGCCTTGAGACACTAGGTAAAGGCGCAGTTTCTGATGAACAAAGCGCAAAATCAGTAAAAGACTTGTACGCATTAGGCTACCTATGTGAGCCACACGGTGCGATTGCTTACCGTGTATTGGAAGAGCAACTGCAAGAAGGTGAAACGGGTCTGTTCTTGTGTACTGCACATCCAGCGAAGTTCAAAGAGGTTGTAGATGATATTCTTCAGACGGATATCGAACTGCCTGCGCCACTAGCTAAACATGCTGCGATGGAGTTGTTGTCTGAAGATCTTGACGCGGATTTTGATGCACTAAAAACAGTATTACGCCGCGTTCAGTAACCAAAACTGAATGTGCGATAAAAGGTGGAGCATTGTCTCCGCCTTTTTGTTTTCAGCCCTAAACCACCTACTTCAGTAGGTGGTTATCATTCGTTGCGGCTTTGCCTAATTCCCAAATTTCTTACTTTTGTATCGTACTCACCAGAAGTAAGTCAAAGCACTTCAGTACACATCTTCAACGAACTCAATAGTTTTGTTTAGTTGCACTCTATAAGTGATGCCATAAATTTAGTGTTGGAGAGTGAAGAGAGACTGCGGTGCCACATCGAGGTTCTGGTCTAGGCCCCCTTTTAGGGGGCTCACACAAAGCCACCTTCTTTAGAAGGTGGTAATTTACTTTTATAGGCTTGGTCTCGGGCAGAAATCGAATATAAAAAAACGGCGCTCATTGAGCGCCGTTTTTTAAAACTTACCTGAGCGTACTCTATTATAGAGTCTCAGTAAATGTACGAGCGATAACATCACGTTGTTGTTCTGGCGTTAGCGAGTTGAAGCGTACTGCGTAACCAGAAACACGGATTGTTAGCTGTGGGTATTTTTCTGGGTGAGCAACTGCATCTTCTAGCGTTTCACGTTTAAGAACGTTCACGTTTAGGTGTTGACCACCTTCGATGCGAGGTGCAGTTTCGATAGCTACTTCGCGGCTTTCGTATTCACCTAGGTCGCTGATTGCGATAACTTGGTCTGCTTCGTAACCAGTTGCTGCAGCAACACAACGTGCTTCATTCTTCTCGCTATCTAGTAGCCAGATTGAGTTTAGTAGTTCGTCGTTTGCTGCTTTAGTAATTTGGATACCTTGGATCATCACTATCTCCTAGACCACTTACGTGGTGATTATTGGTGTTAATTTTCGAATTTTTGTTGAGCTGAGTATTATATAGCTAATATCCACTATTTTAATATTGATTTAAGTCAAAAAACAACCAAAAACATTATTTTTATTAAGGTAATTTTGTTGAGTTAAATCAATAAAACCTTTGAAAACATACTAATTACAATTTATTTGATAATATAAAAAATATTTAATAACTCACTTTGTTGTAAATTTACTACAAAGTGAGCTTAGAATTTAAACTGATTAACGCAACTATCTGTATTTGGGTAGCGATACTGAAAGTCTAAAGTGATTAAATGACAAACATGAAAAACAAGTTTGGTAATAAACTCATAGGTGCACATGTCTCTGCTGCTGGTGGGGTCGATCAAGCGCCGTTGAGAGCTCGCGAAATTGGCGCGAATGCGTTCGCACTATTTACAAAAAACCAACGCCAGTGGGTGGCGAAGCCTTTAGAAGCAAAAACCATCAGTGCATTTAAAGCGAACTGTAAAATGCTGGGTTTCGGCGCAGAACATATTCTCCCGCACGACTCATACCTGATTAACTTAGGTGCTCCAGAAGCGGACAAGTTGGATAAGTCACGCGCTGCATTCATCGATGAAATGCAGCGTTGTAATCAGTTGGGACTGACTTTGCTTAACTTCCACCCGGGTAGTCACCTAAAGAAAGTCTCTGAACAGGAATGCTTGGCAACGATTGCTGAGTCGATCAACTTAGCACACAAAACTGTACCGGATGTGGTAGCGGTGATTGAGAATACTGCGGGGCAGGGCACAAACCTTGGCTGGAAGTTTGAGCACTTAGCTGAAATCATCGAGCAAGTGGAAGATAAAGATCGTGTCGGTGTTTGTATTGATACCTGCCACACCTTTACGGCTGGTTATGACTTGCGTACAAAAGAAGATTGCGAACGCACTTTTGCTGAATTTGACCGTATTGTGGGTATGCACTATTTGCGAGCAATGCATCTAAATGATTCAAAAGTAGAGTTTGCTAGCAAAGTGGATCGTCACCATTCTTTAGGTAAAGGAGAGATCGGGTGGGATTGTTTCGAGTACATTGCGAAAGACTCTCGTTTTGATGGTATCCCTCTGATTTTAGAAACAATTGATCCGGACATCTGGCAGCAAGAGATCAACGCACTGCGTCAGTTTCATTTAGCCGCTATTAACAACCAATAATGTAATCGCAAAGTTGGCACCTTTCTTTCTTAGTCGTTTAAGTCAATTTGAATTAAGAAAGAAGGATGCCACTATGTCTCGACCACTCTCTTTTGCTCCCTATGCTTACAGTCGCCGCGTACTGCGTCTGCCGATGCCTAATCGCCACATTACTGGGCAAGGTCATTTTAGAACGCCGCAAAAGCATTAGTCTTTTATTATTGTCCTCAAGTATTGCTGTTCTCAAGTTCGTGGTAAGTTTTTGTTTGTTTGGGTTTCGCTCGTTAGAATAGAAGCAAAACTCAGGACAGGAACTTTCCATGAATCAGTCACCCACTTGGCACGATGTGATCGGCGAAGAGAAAAAGCAGAGCTACTTTGTAGACACGTTGAATTTTGTTGAAGCAGAACGAGCAGCAGGCAAAGCGATTTACCCGCCAGCAAAAGATGTTTTTAACGCATTTCGTTTCACGGAGTTTAACGATGTGAAAGTGGTGATCTTAGGACAAGACCCATACCATGGTCCAAATCAGGCGCATGGTTTGTGCTTCTCTGTGCTTCCTGGAATCAAAACGCCACCGTCGCTCGTGAACATGTATAAAGAATTGGCTCAAGATATCGAAGGATTCCAGATCCCTCAGCACGGATTCTTGCAAAGCTGGGCAGAGCAAGGCGTATTGTTGCTCAATACGGTTTTGACGGTTGAGCAAGGCAAAGCGCACTCACACTCTAAAACAGGGTGGGAAACATTCACAGACCGAGTGATTGAAGCGATAAACCAGCATCAGCATGGGGTCGTGTTCCTTTTGTGGGGGTCTCACGCTCAGAAGAAAGGGCGTTTCATCGATCGCTCGAAGCACCATGTATTAGCCGCGCCGCATCCATCGCCATTGTCTGCTCATCGAGGGTTCTTGGGCTGTAAGCATTTCTCCCAAGCAAACCAATTACTTGCTTCGCAAGGAAAAGAGCCAATCAACTGGCATTTACCGTTAACGGTATAAAAGAAGAGACAGCGATCATGGTGCAATGATCGCTGTTTTTTTGAGCATGCTCGAAGCTGGTGGCGAATTTCTCATGTACACTTATTGAAAGTAGGTGTTAAGGAGAGACGCTATGATGATCGAAAGAATTCGACGCGAACACGGCTACATGGTTCGCCTGTTGGCTATATTGCGCCATAAACTCAACGAAATTAAAGAAGAAAACGCCATTAATTACTCGCTAGTAAGCGAGATTGTTGATTACCTCTCAAACCATTCGGAAAAAATTCATCATCCGAAAGAAGACATTCTCTACCATCATTTCCTCAAGCATTACGGTAAGCAACAAACCATGGAAAACTTGGAGAAAGAGCACCAAGAGCTCGCCGAGAAGACCAAAGAGTTTTCGATGCTCATTGAGATGATTTTGCAAGATGCGGTTGTTCCTCAAGACATCTTTATTGCTCAGCTAGAAGATTTCATTGAGTCGCAAAAGCGTCACCTTGAGCTCGAAGAGAGAAAAATCCTGCCATTAATTGAAGAGCTTTTTACTACTGAAGACTGGCAACACGTTGAAAGTCTGTGGACAGAGAGCGAAGACGACCCTGTATTTGGTGACACGATTGCGGATCGCTACAAACAGCTTGCCGAGCGCGTTCGTCAAAGCGATATGGAGTTTGTTTAACTCACTCAAAGTCCGAGTATCTATAAATCTTGCTCGGGTTTATTTGTGGTAATTCTTATTTTTTGAGAATTGAATGGAAATTCAACATAACCAATTCTCGATAAAAAGAACGGCTAATTCTCATTGAGTAAGAATTCCGTCCACGTAAACATTTAGACGTAGAGAATCAGAATATGTAACCCTGCTCTATACAAAAACAAAAGGCACCGTTAGGGTGCCTTTTGTTCAAATTAGAGTTTGATGTCGTCTAAGCTGTAGTCGTTGCAAACATCAAGTTCACGTAGTTCTTTAAGTAAGTTACGTCTGTCGTTCATCTCTTCTATTTCACGCCACTTTCTTTTTACTGGTTTAGCGCGAGATCTTGTTGTTGAGGTAGTATCCAGATTGAAAATCTCATCTAGTTGAAAGCCTTCCATAAGCCACCTTTACCCTTCTTTATCTAAACTGTTGTAACCAGTCCTTGTGGAGTTTTTTAAGTACCACAATAGGTGTGAGAATAACCATGATATATTTCGCATTTGTGTCGGTAACATGACAGTTTCGTGCAAAAGTTCTCTCAAAATCACATTTTGCTTCGTGAACTATTGAATAAAAAATGTACAAACGAGAAAGGGAAAACGATTAAATGAAGAGATTTTCAATGTTAATTTGATGCGTTCAATTAGAGTACTAAGCAAAGGTTGAAGTTGCATAAAATGTGTTTGATGAAATAGTGTTCGATTACCTCTCTGGCGGCGAAGATAATTTTATGTAACACCTTGTGAATACTAGCCTGGTTCGTTTTTTATGGAGTGCTGTTCTATTAATGTCGGTGTAATTATTTATGTTAGATGTTGGTAATTGAAATGTTGCGAGTTTGGGGTGTTAAGTCCTCTTTTTATGTTATTTTTTGGTGACTTTATAGTGAAAAATAACAATGATATTTTAATGGTTGCATATTGATTTTTGCGTTCCTAGGTTGCATTATCCGCCCGTCAAAAAATACGCTGGTACGTAAAATGGATGCATGAAGCGACGTTTACGATTCTAGATTGCGCATAAACATTATTCAAAAAGCTAAGCACACTTTGACACTTAGCAGGCAATCTGGTGGATGGCTCGGACGCACAGACTGGCGCAACTCACTTTGAGGTACACATGACAGACTTAATCAATTTGATGAACGACCTCCTTTGGGGTTCGATTCTGGTTTATCTTCTTGTAGGTGTAGGAATCTACTTCACCGTTCGATTGGGATTCATCCAATTCCGCCACTTCGGCCACATGTTCTCTGTTCTTAAGAACAGCCGTAAAGCAGACAAAGCTGGTATTTCTTCTTTCCAAGCGCTTTGTACTAGTCTTGCTGCACGTGTAGGTACTGGTAACATGGCGGGTGTTGCAGTTGCATTGACTGCTGGTGGCCCTGGCGCGATCTTCTGGATGTGGCTGATCGCAATGCTTGGTATGGCAACGTCGTTTGCAGAGAGTACTCTGGCGCAGCTATACAAAACCAAAGATGATGATGGCAACTACCGTGGTGGTCCTGCTTACTACATGGAAAAAGGCTTGGGCATGCGTTGGATGGGCGTGTTGTTCTCTGTTTTCCTAATCATCGCTTTTGGTTTGGTATTCAACGCCGTACAAGCGAACTCAATTGCAAACGCAATGAGCAACGCATTTGGTTGGAATGACCTATACGTTGGTATTGCTGTTGTTGCACTTTCAGCTGTAGTTATCTTCGGTGGTATCAAGCGTATCGCGAAAGTAGCTGAGCTGATCGTTCCTATCATGGCACTGCTATACCTAGTACTTGCATTGTTCGTTGTATTCTCAAACCTAGAGAAACTACCAGATGTATTGATGCTGATCTTCAAGAGCGCATTCGGTCTGCAAGAAGCTGCAGCGGGTGGTCTTGGTTATGCGATTGCACAAGCAATGATCAACGGTATCAAACGTGGTCTATTCTCGAACGAAGCGGGTATGGGTTCTGCGCCTAACGCGGCAGCGTCGGCAACGCCTTACCCACCGCACCCAGCATCTCAAGGTTACGTTCAGATGCTAGGCGTGTTCATGGATACGATTGTTATCTGTTCTGCAACAGTAGCGATTATCCTGATGTCGGGCGAGTATGTAGGTCAAGCAACGGAAGTTACTGGTATTGAGCTAACTCAGCGTGCGTTGAGCTCGCAAGTTGGTGATTGGGGCGGCATCTTTGTTGCAGTTGCAATCTTCTTCTTCGCGTTTACTTCAATCATCGCGAACTACTCTTACGCAGAAACGAACCTGATCTTCTTGGAGCACAACCATAAAGCTGGTCTAAGCATCTTCCGCGTTGTGGTTCTGGGCATGGTAATGTTTGGTGCGCTAGCGTCTCTTCCTGTGGTTTGGTCGTTGGCTGACGTTTCGATGGGGCTGATGGCGATTGTTAACTTGGTAGCGATTCTGTTGCTATCGGGCATCGTGATCAAACTGGCGAAAGACTACAACCGCCAGCTAGGCGAAGGTAAAGTACCAACGTTCGATGCGAACGATTTCCCTGAGCTTAAGTCTCAGCTAGAAGACGGTATTTGGGACAACACTAAGAAAGACTAAGTGTTCTCCTATCGTTAAAAGCTATTAAGACGATTCGTAAAGCCATGCAGACAATGCATGGCTTTTTTTGTACCCTAATAAAAAACAAAATTAGGGAAGTGAAAGTCATGCTTATCGTAGTTTCTCCAGCGAAGACCCTCGATTACGAGTCTCCGTTAGCGACAGAAAAATTTACTCAACCAGAGTTAATTGAATATTCAAAAGAATTGATCGACGTTTGCCGCAAACTGACGCCTGCTGATGTTGCCTCTTTAATGAAAGTGAGTGACAAAATAGCCGATCTGAACGTCGGGCGATTCCAAGAGTGGAGCGAAACGTTCACAACGGAAAACTCGCGTCAGGCCATTTTGGCGTTTAAAGGTGATGTGTACACGGGCTTGGAAGCTGAAACACTATCAGATGCGGACTTCGAATACGCGCAAAAACACTTACGCATGCTATCTGGTCTGTACGGTCTGCTCAAACCGCTCGACTTAATGCAACCATACCGTCTGGAGATGGGGACAAAACTGGCGAACGATAAAGGTAGCAACCTGTACCAGTTCTGGGGCAATGTGATTACCGACAAGCTCAATGAAGCGATTGCTGAGCAAGGCGACAATGTTTTGATCAATCTTGCGTCGAATGAGTATTTTAAAGCGGTGAAGCCAAAGAACTTGGATGCACAAGTGATTACGCCAATTTTCAAAGACTGTAAGAATGGCCAATACAAGGTGATCAGTTTTTATGCGAAGAAAGCGCGTGGCATGATGGCGCGTTACATCATCGAAAATCGCATTGAGAGCGTGGCGGATTTAACGAAGTTTGATACCGCTGGCTACTACTTCGTTGAGGAAGAGTCGACACCAACAGACTTGGTATTTAAACGTGAAGAGCAAAACTGATTGAAGCGCAATACGCGTTATTAATTGAAAGCTACACAAACGAAAAAGGGTTGGCACTGCCAACCCTTTGTTATTTCTATTTGGGCTTTGTAAGCCTCAACAAGATTACTTCTTCTTAGCGGTTTTCTTTTTCGCTGTTTTCTTCTTGTCTTCTTTTTTCTTTTTCTTCTTAAACACAGGTTTCTTGTGCTTAGGGCGCATCTCTTTAATGAAACGCTCTTTGATGTCTTCTTTCACGTAACGTGCTACGCGATCCATCATTGGCTGGTCGTGCGCTTCTACGATTGAGATTGCGTTACCTTTCTTACCTGCACGAGCTGTACGGCCGATACGGTGAAGGTATACGTCAGCCGTGCGCGGCATGTCGTAGTTGATAACGTGAGAAACATCAGGAAGGTCGATACCACGCGCCGCAACGTCAGTTGCTAGTAGCACGTTCACAGTGCCGTCACGGAAACGTGCAATGGCATTATTACGACGATCTTGAGGCATTTCACCTTGAATCCACGAACACGGGATTTGTGCGCTCTCAAGTTGTGCACGTAGCTCTGCCAAGCGTTCACGAGTTTTTAAGAACACGATAGTGCGCTCAGCTTGCTCTGTGATGATATGTTTCAGCAGAGCCAGTTTGTGTTCTGCGCTATCAGCACGGTGATACCATTGAGCAATCTTCTTACGCTCACGCAGTGGCGATTTTGCGTCGATCTCTGCTGGCTCGTTCAATAGGTCAGCCGTGAAGCCTTCTACGCCTTTACCTTCTAGTGTTGCTGAGAACAGAAGGGTTTGCTTACGCCAGCGACATTCATTCGACAGACGGTCAACCGTTGGAGCAAAGCCCATGTCCAGCATGCGGTCTGCTTCATCGAGAACCAGCCATTCGATAGCACGACAATCAAAACGTTCTGCATCAATGTACTCACGTAGACGGCCTGGTGTTGCAACTACGATGTCTTGCGTAGTTGCTAGGATGTCTGCGTGTTCTTGGTATTGAACGCCGCCTGTGATCGTGAAGATGTTCAGCTTAGTGTTCTTTGCCAAAGCACGAGCTTGGTCGGCAACCTGCATCGCCAGTTCGCGAGTTGGCGTAAGGATCAAAATACGCGCAGGCCCAGGTTTACGACGAGGGAAATCTTGCAAGTATTGCAATGCTGGCAGAACGAAGGCTGCCGTTTTACCAGTACCCGTTGGCGCTGACGCTAGAATGTCACGACCATCCAACGCTTGTGGAATCGCTTCTGCCTGAATTTTAGTTGGGCGTTCGTAGCCCATCTCTTCAATGGCTTCAAGTAGGTTTTGGTCTAGATCAAGTTCAGCAAAGGTTCTGATCACAATGAGTTCTCCACAAGCAAAGCTTGGTTAATGGTTCGCCAAAGCAGCATAGAATATAAAAAGGTCGCACATTATAAAGTGATTGGTGATAAGGATCACATGTTATTTCACATCTTAAGATAAAACTCGTGGGTTAAGCGGACAAAATCATCGCTGTAACCGTCTGATGAGTGAATAATCAAATGTGACTCTTGAGTATCGCAAGGTTGCTTTGCCAGTTCAAACAGCAAACGGTGTACGGGTTTCTTTTCCGATGGTTGCACGCGGCACAGTCGAGATAGAGCCCAACCCTGGGTTAATGCTAGTTCAATAAATAGCTCCCCTTCGGTGATTGGCAGCACAAAGCTGGCTTTTCCTTCTGTATCTAGCAACTGATAACAACACTTAAGCAACGCATCATGGCGCAGGGAGTCGGTATGCCTAGCGGTTGCTCGCTGGCTTTGTTTAGCTTGCTCACCAGTGTTGAAATAGGGTGGGTTGCAAACAATGCGTTGAAAGCGTTGCGGCGGCGAAAAAATCAAAACATCGGTATGCTGAACTGAGAGTCGGTCGTGCCACGGCGAGTGCGAAAAATTGTGGCTTGCGGCTTCAACCGCTGTGGTTTCGATATCAACGGCGGTAATTTTTGCGTCAGGAAAGCGTTGAGCACACATCAAAGCGAGCAACCCTGTTCCTGTCCCGATATCCAAAATATGGGCTGGGCTCGGACTTTCCATCCACGCGCCTAGCATCACGCCGTCGGTACTCACCGGCATGCCACTTTCGCCTCCTTCGATACAAAACTGCTTAAACTTGAAGCCTTTAGTTTGAAATTTTTCGCTCTTCATGATTGTTTTTTATCTGCTCAATATTTAAGTGAAATTCTCTATTGTTTCTTATTTGTATAGATTGTTGTTTTGTTGGTTATTAAATTGTATGGTTAATTGATCGAGATAAAGAACTGTACGGTTCTTTTGATCTAGTTAGATACACTGCTTTTAAGTTTAAAAACTAAATTAATATGGTGTTTTTTTCTTAAAGGTTGCCAAATGATGAGTCTTTCGTCATTATGCGGCGAAAATTTTATAGATTGAACCACAGATACTCATTCACTTTTGGGTATACAAAAAAGTGGTCGATGCATACACAACATTCATTAAATAAAGAAAAGGGTTATCTGTGAAGCAGACGTTAAAACTAACAGATATTGTCGCAGTAGGCTTTATGCTATTTGCGTTCTTTTTAGGTGCAGGCAACATCATCTTTCCACCTCTAGCGGGTCAGCTCGCGGGTGAAAACCTATTGCCAGCGATGTTCGGTTTCTTGCTAACAGCGGTAGGTCTACCTCTTATTACTATCGTTGCTATTGCTGTAGCAGGTGGATCATGGGATCACTTGACTCAAGATCTTCCGAAAAAAGCAGCAGTATTGATGGCAGCACTTATCTTCATCATTATTGGTCCTGCGTTTGCAGCGCCTCGTACAGGTCTAGTCGCTTACGAGATGGCCGTGAAGCCATTCTTTGTTGAAGCTTCTCAAGCGCACCTTACCGCGTTCTCTGTGATCTTTTTTTCGGTTGCAATGCTGTTCTCTTGGTTCCAAGGCCGTCTTATCGACTTGATCGGTAAAGTGCTGACTCCAGCGCTATTTGTCGGTTTGATCATTCTTGCTGTTGCAGTATTCCTAGATCCTCAAGGTGATATGATCGGTGCACGCGGTGAGTACCTAACTCAGCCACTAACCAAAGGCTTCCTTGAAGGCTACAACACCATGGATACTTTCGCATCGCTGATGTTTGGTATGTTGATGGTGGATGCACTGCGCGGCAAAGGTATTACGGAGCGTTCTGCGACGACTAAGTACCTGATTTTTGCAGGTTGTATCGCTGCGGCTGGTCTAGCATTTGTTTACATTTCGCTATTCTACCTAGGCGCTACTAGTGCAACAGTTGCTGCGGGCGCAGATAACGGTGGTCTGATTCTAAGCCAGTACGTTCAAGCATTGTTTGGCCCTTACGGTCAAATCGTTCTTTCTGTGATTGTATTGTTAGCGTGTCTGACAACGGCTATCGGTCTGATTTCAGCATGTTCTGATTTCTTCAGCTCGAAGACATCACTGTCATACAAGCAGTGGGTTCTAATCAACGGTGCCGTATGTGCGCTAGTTGCTAACGTTGGTCTAGCGCAATTGATTTCGCTCTCTGTACCTGTACTGTTTGCCCTTTACCCAGTGGCGATTGCTTTGGTTGCTCTTACCTTTGTTCGTAGCAAGCTGCCAAATCCTCGCTTTGCATACCGTGCGGTACTGCTAGTATCACTATTATTCGCACTTGTTGATGCAGCGAAAGTTGCTGGTTTGGATGTATCTGCGTTCAACGTACTACCGCTGTTTGAAGTGGGCATGGGTTGGGTTCTTCCTACTCTGGCAGCTATCATCTGCATGTTCTTCATCTCTAAATCTGTTCAACCAGAACTACGAGAAGAAGCGGCGTAAAGACGCTAGAAATTGAATAATGAAAAAGCCCGATGAAGTGATTCATCGGGCTTTTTTGTATCTGGTTCGCATCAACGTAAGCGTCGGTGCTTAAAGCGTATCGTGGAACTCCACAAGTACTTGTTCACACCACTTTTCGATTCGCTCGTCACTCAAGTCGTATTGAGAGTCTTCATCTAGTGCTAGGCCAACAAATTGACTGCCATCTTCCGTTAGCGCTTTCGAGGCTTCAAACTCATAGCCTTCGTTTGGCCAATAACCGATAAACTGGGCGCCGGTTGCTTTTAACTCGTCGTGCAGTAGGCCCATGGCATCAAGGTACCATTCACCGTAGCCTTCTTGGTCGCCAAGACCAAATAGTGCCACAACTTTGCCTTTCAACGGCGTAGACGCGATGTCTTGCCAAATGGCGCTCCAATCTTCTTGGATCTCACCAAAGTCCCAAGTCGAGATGCCTAGAAGCAATAAATCATACTCAGCCATCAGCGATAGCGGCGTCTCTTTCACATTGTGAATATCGACAAGGTCTGCACCAATAATGTTGCGAATTTTCTCTGCTGCCATCTCGGTGTAGCAGGTTGTTGAGCCGTAAAAGAGTCCGATTTTCATTATATTCGTCGTTTTTTGTGTTGCTGTTGCAGAGGATTTTAACCTTAAACTGCCTAGGAATGCAGCGAATATCGTGAGATTCCCCACCTGAGCCAATTTTTTATAGCATTCACACTGGCGCTGTCTTACTCTCACTGGGTATAGATGAACAATAAAAGGAAGCGTGAATGACGGCACAACAGCCTGTCAATCAACAAGATTTTGCGCTTGTTGAGCAATTCTTAGATGCAATGTGGATGGAGCGCGGTCTGTCAGAGAATACGCTGGTTTCGTACCGAAATGATTTAATGAAGCTTCTCACTTGGATGGAGCATCATCGTTACCGCCTCGATTTCATCAGTTTGTCTGGACTTCAAGAATACCAAACGTATCTGGTGGATTTGGATTACAAGCAGACGTCACGTGCTCGTATGCTGTCAGCCATTCGCCGTTTGTTTCAGTATCTTCACCGTGAAAAAGTGCGTGCCGATGACCCAAGTGCCTTGTTGGTCAGCCCGAAATTGCCACAACGCTTACCGAAAGACATCAGCGAAGAGCAAGTGGACGCACTTTTGGACGCGCCAGATCCGAATGATCCGGTAGAACTGCGCGATAAAGCCATGCTTGAGTTGTTGTACGCGACTGGGTTGCGTGTGACAGAACTCGTCAGCCTGACGATGGAAAACATCAGTTTGCGTCAGGGCGTCGTGCGTGTGACGGGTAAAGGTGGCAAGGAACGTTTGGTGCCGATGGGGGAGAATGCGATCGATTGGATTGAAACATTCATCCAGCAAGGTCGCCCTGCATTATTGGGAGAAACGTCTTCCGATGTGGTATTCCCAAGTAAACGAGCACGCCAAATGACTCGTCAGACGTTTTGGCATCGTATCAAATACTATGCTGTCATTGCTGGCATCGATACCGATCAGTTGTCGCCGCACGTTTTACGCCACGCGTTTGCAACGCATTTATTGAACTATGGCGCAGATCTCAGGGTCGTACAGATGCTGCTAGGGCATAGTGACTTATCGACCACGCAAATTTATACTCACGTGGCGACTGAACGATTGAAGCAGATCCACAGTCAACACCACCCAAGAGCATAATGATGGCTTGCTTCATCCTTTTTGATTGGATGAAAAGAATTTATTTAAAGGTGACTTTAATGAGCGTATTACGCCGACTAACTCTGCTGACTTTACCATTCTTTATTACCGCGTGTGGTGCGGAAGAAAGTCAGGCAAAAACCGAAACTCCTGCACAACAGGCTGCGCCAACTGCGCAACAACACTTTGATGAAGCGGCGCTAAAAGCGAAGTTCTCGAAACTAGGTCTGTCTATTATTGATATTCAACCTTCAGATGTGGCGGGCCTGCTAGAAATTCAAACCAACGGCGGCATACTGTTTGCGTCAAACAATGGCGATCACTTTATTGCAGGTACACTATACGCGATTGATGACAACGGCGGTTACAAAGACGTACTTGCAGAACGCCAAGCGCCTTTGAATGCTGAGAAAATTGCCAAGTTTGCAGACAGCATGATCGAATACAAAGCGGACAACGAAAAGTACGTGGTGACGGTGTTTACTGACATCACTTGTGGCTACTGTGTTCGTCTACATAACCAAATGCAGGGCTACAATGATCTAGGTATTACTGTGCGTTACATGGCATACCCTCGCCAAGGTGCGACAGGGCCTGTTGCTGAGCAAATGGCAACGATTTGGTGTGCAGAAAATCCAAAAGCGGCGATGCATAACGCGAAAGTGAGCCGCACTTTCGATAATCCAGCGAAAGATCTTGAGCAATGTAAAGAGACCATTCAAGCGCACTACAACGTTGGTCGTCAGTTAGGTATTTCAGGTACGCCTGCAATCTTCCTTCCAAACGGTGAGATGGTTGGTGGGTACTTACCGCCAGCTGAACTACTGAAACGTTTAGAGCAACTGTAATCCTTTAAGGAGCAGAGCCGACGCAATAGTCGGCTCTTTTCAAGCATGATAGAAATTCAACGACGTCCCGAACCGGATCTTTCCCTTCTCCCAGATTCCATTCCTCCGATCTTAAAACGCATTTACATCAATCGCGGTATTACTGACATCGCGCAGCTAGAAACCTCTGCTCGTGGATTGCATTCGTACCAAAAGCTTGGCGGCATTGAGCAGGCGGTTGAGTTGTTGTTCCAAGCGATTCAAGAGCAAAAACGCATCATCGTGGTGGGTGACTTTGACGCAGATGGCGCAACGAGTTCTGCTCTTTCTGTATTGGCATTGCGTATGCTTGGCAGCAATAACGTCGATTACTTGGTGCCGAACCGCTTTGAAGATGGCTACGGTTTGAGCCCAGAGGTGGTCGATCAAGCATTGGAACTTGGCGCAGAAATGATCATGACGGTCGACAATGGCGTATCGTCGATTGAAGGTGTGCGCTACGCCAAAGAAAATGGCATTACCGTATTGGTGACAGACCACCATTTGCCAGGACAAGTTCTGCCAGAAGTGGATGCGATGGTGAACCCAAACCTCGACAGTTGTGCGTTTCCTTCTAAAGCGTTGGCTGGCGTTGGTGTGGCGTTCTATCTGATGATGGCGTTGTGCGTCCACATGCGAAAACACAATTGGTTTGCTCAGCAAGGCATGCAAGAGCCGAAACTGATGGAGCTGATCGACCTTGTCGCACTGGGCACTGTTGCTGATGTTGTGCCGCTTGATGAGAACAACCGAATTCTGGTGCATCAAGGTTTGCAGCGCATTCGTGCGGGGAAAGCGCGCCCAGGTATTCAAGCACTGATTGAAGTGGCGAAACGCGATGCGCGACGTTTGGTGGCATCGGACTTCGGCTTTGCATTGGGGCCGCGTATTAATGCCGCTGGCCGTTTAGACGACATGTCTTTTGGTGTTGAGCTGCTGATGTGTAACAACATCCACGCCGCACGTCGCATGGCCAGTGAGCTTGATGGGCTCAATCAGACTCGTAAAGAGATTGAAGAAGGCATGAAGCAAGAAGCGATGGCGTTTTGTGAACGTTTGCAGTTTGGCGAAAACAGCGAGCTGCCATACGGCTTATCGCTGTTCCAACGCGATTGGCACCAAGGTGTGATTGGTATTCTCGCTTCGCGTATCAAAGAGAAATTCCATCGCCCAGTCATTGCCTTTGCTGACGGTGGTGAAGGGACGATCAAGGGTTCTTGTCGTTCGATTCCTGGATTACACATGCGTGATGCGTTGGACTTCATCGATACGCAAAATCCAGGTTTGATCATCAAGTTTGGCGGTCACGCGATGGCGGCAGGATTAACCATCAAAGAGCAAGATTTTGAGCGTTTCAGTCGTTTATTCGATGAAGTGGTGAAAAAAGAGCTCGACGAAGCGGCTCTAAAAGGCGTGATTCTTACTGATGGCGAGTTAAAACCGGAAGAGTTTTCTATGCACATTGCGGAGCAGTTGCGCGCTGGTGGGCCATTCGGCCAAGCTTTTCCTGAGCCAATCTTTGATGGTGAGTTTAAGGTGTTGCACCAAAAATTGGTGGGAGAAAAACATCTTAAACTGATGTTGGAGCCTTTATACAAAGGGCATCCGACCAATGTGATGATTGATGGAATTGCATTTAACGTCGATTTACGCCGTTGGCCTGACGCATCGGTCAAAACTGTACGTTTGGCCTACAAGCTGGATGTGAATGAATTTCGTGGTAACCAATCATTGCAACTGATGATTGACCACATTGAAGCCAAGTAATACCTAAGCTTTTCGGAAATATAGAGTACGGTTGCCCTTAAGCGGGTGTAAAATTTTATGACCGTGCTCTCTCTAATCGTAATCTGATTTCTCAGCCGAAATTTTCCTGTATCTCCGTCACATTTTTCAGTAGAATTTCTCGGTTAAATTCTATTCTAAAATGTTGAGCAAACATGTTTGAAATCAATCCCATTAAAAACCGTCTTCAGGACGTGTCTGAGCGCACGAATGTCCTGAGGGGGTATCTTTGACTATGACGCGAAGAAAGAGCGTCTAGAAGAAGTCAACGCAGAACTTGAACAGCCAGATGTATGGAACGAGCCTGAACGTGCACAAGCATTAGGTAAAGAACGTGCATCACTTGAAGCCGTAGTTGAAACTATTGATCAACTAGAGCAAGGTGTAGAAGATGTTGATGGTCTTCTTGAACTGGCTGTTGAAGAACAAGACCAAGAAACGTTTGATGAAATCGAACCAGAACTTGCAGAGTTGGAAGAGAAGCTTGCGCAGCTAGAATTCCGCCGTATGTTCTCTGGTGACCACGATAGCTCTGATTGCTACATTGACTTGCAAGCAGGTTCAGGTGGTACTGAGGCGCAAGACTGGACCAACATGATGCTACGCATGTACTTACGCTGGGCTGAAGCGAAAGGCTTCAAGGCGGAAGTGATCGAAGTATCTGAAGGTGAGGTTGCGGGTCTTAAATCTGCAACGGTTCGTATCTCTGGTGATTACGCTTACGGTTGGCTACGTACGGAAACTGGTGTTCACCGTTTAGTGCGCAAATCGCCATTCGATTCAGGCGGCCGTCGTCATACGTCTTTTGCGTCTGCGTTCATCTACCCAGAGATTGATGAAAACATTGCTATCGACATTAACCCTGCTGATCTGCGTATCGACGTTTACCGTGCGTCAGGTGCGGGTGGTCAGCACGTCAACACCACTGAATCTGCGGTACGTATTACGCACGTACCAACGAATACTGTGGTGCAGTGTCAAAACGACCGTTCTCAACATAAGAACAAAGATCAGGCAATGAAACAGCTTCGAGCGAAGCTGTTTGAGCTTGAATTGCAAAAGCAAAACGCGGAAAAACAAGCTAATGAAGACGCTAAGTCTGACATTGGCTGGGGTAGCCAGATCCGTTCTTACGTATTGGATGATTCACGCATTAAAGACCTCCGTACGGGCGTTGAAAACCGTAATACTCAAGCGGTTCTTGATGGCGATCTGGACAAATTTATTGAAGCTAGCCTGAAATCAGGCCTATAAAGCTTTTCACCGACAAAAACAGGATACATCGAAAATGACTGATGCTGTTCAAAACGAAACTGTACAAGAAGAAAACAAGCTGATTGCTGAGCGCCGCGCTAAACTGGACGAAATCCGAAAGAGCTGCAAAGCAAACGGCCACCCAAACGACTTCCGTCGTGACGCACTAGCGGGCGACCTTCAAAAAGAGTTCGGTGAAAAGACTAAGGAAGAGCTAGAAGAGCTTAACCACGTAGTAGCGATCGCTGGTCGTATTATGGCAAAACGTGGTCCATTCCTAGTAATTCAAGAAACATCTGGCCGTATCCAAGCTTACGCTGACAAAGAAGTTCAAAAAGAACTGAAAGAGAAATACCAAGGTCTTGATATCGGCGACATCATCGGTGTTAAAGGTGCGCTACACAAATCTGGTAAAGGCGACCTATACGTGAACATGGAAGAGTACGAGTTGCTAACAAAAGCACTTCGTCCACTTCCTGAGAAGTTCCACGGTCTAACTGACCAAGAAATGCGTTACCGTCAGCGTTACGTAGACCTAATCGTTAACGAAGATTCTCGTAATGCATTCGTTGTACGTTCTAAAGTTATGTCTGCAATTCGTAACTTCATGATCTCTAAACAGTTCATGGAAGTTGAAACGCCAATGATGCACGTGATCCCTGGTGGTGCAAGTGCTCGCCCATTCATTACGCATCACAACGCGCTAGACATGCCAATGTACCTGCGTATTGCGCCTGAGCTATACCTGAAGCGTCTAGTTGTTGGTGGCTTTGATCGCGTATTCGAAATCAACCGTAACTTCCGTAACGAAGGTCTTTCTCCACGTCACAACCCAGAATTCACAATGATGGAATTCTACATGGCGTACGCGGATTACAAAGATCTAATGGACTTCACTGAAGAACTACTAAGCTCTGTAGCACTAGAAGTTCTAGGTTCAACATCAATGCCTTACGGTGAAGATACTGTTGAGTTTGGCGGTAAGTACGCTCGCATGAGCATGTTTGAAGCAATCAAACACTACAACCCAGACCACGCTCAAATCCAAGCGCTAACGGAAGAAGATCTACAAAACCGCGAACTAATGGTTTCTATCGCGAAATCTGTTCACGTTGAAGTAGAACCTTTCTGGACTTGTGGTCAGCTTCTTGAAGAGATCTTCGGTGAAACTGCAGAACCTAAACTAATGCAGCCTACGTTCATCACTGGCTACCCAGCGGATATTTCTCCACTGGCACGTCGTAGCGATGACAACCCATTCTTCACAGACCGCTTTGAGTTCTTCATCGGTGGCCGTGAAGTAGCAAACGGCTTCTCAGAGCTTAACGATGCAGAAGACCAAGACGCGCGCTTTAAAGCACAGGTTGAAGCAAAAGAATCTGGTGATGACGAAGCGATGTTCTACGATGCAGACTACATCACTGCACTAGAACACGGTCTACCACCAACAGCAGGTCAAGGTATCGGTATCGACCGCCTAGTTATGCTGCTAACTAACACGCACACCATCCGTGACGTGATCTTGTTCCCTGCAATGCGCCCACAAGCGTAATTCTTTGCTGAACAATGACAAAAAAACCACCTTCGGGTGGTTTTTTTGTATCTTTAATTTCCTAAAATTCAATAGGTTGCATTTTGATTTTGATGGCATATGCAAATAAGTATTCGCCAAATCTCAATCTATTGCATAGTCTTAATATTGAGACAGACTTCGAGCGTCGTAGTCTCGATAATGTTACCCGTTCGCAAAGATGGGTTTGTGGCGCGAAATTTCTATCAACAAAAGAATAAGGGTTAGAGAATGGCTGGGCAGTTTAAGATGGATTCCATCCCGGGATCGCTTGTGGTAGTTGGCGGTACTTATGAGCCTTGGTTATCAGTACTGGAACAAGTTGGCTGGAAGTGTCACCAAGTAGGCGACTTACGCAAAGCTAACACGTTATTGGAAGATATTGGGCCTTGTATCGGTATCGTTGACCTGAGCCATGACGAGTTTAGCTTGAATGGTCTGGCAAACTTAGTGAGTTCTCATAAGCACGTGCGTTGGTTGGCGTTTATTCGTGAGTCTCAGCTCGGCACAGACACCATCTGCCAATTCATCGTTAACTTCTGTATCGACTTTTTTACTGCCCCAATCCCAGATGCCCAACTGTTGAGCACCATCGGCCACCAACTTGGTATGCTCAAGCTAGAGAAAAAAGTTTGGCCAAGCTTTGGCAATAGCCTCGATATGGGGCTGATTGGCGAATCTATCCCGATGAAGCGCTTACGCGATCAAGTTAAGCGAATTGGTCCTACGGATGTGAGTATTCTGATCTCTGGCGAGAGCGGTACTGGTAAAGAAGCGGTTGCTCGTGCAATTCACAAAGTATCTTCCCGTTCTCATAAGCCCTTTATGTCGATTAACTGCCGCGCTTTGAATGAGCAACGTTTCCAAGCGGAAGTCTTTGGTATTGCTGCGGATGCTGAGATGGGCCCAAGTCTGTTGGAACAAGCAGATGGCGGTACTGTGTTGTTTAATGACATTCTGACCATTTCGAAAGACCAGCAAATGAACCTGTTAAGGTTTTTGCAAGAGGGCACGATTGAAACGCGCGAAGGTGTGAAGAATGTGAATGTGCGTATTCTTGCTGCTAACTCGTCAGACGTAGAAAAAGCTTTGATTGATGGCGACTTCAACGAAGAGTTGTACCATTACATCAATGTACTTCGTATCAACGTACCAAGCTTGAAAGAGCGCGCGAGTGACATTGCACTATTAGCTCGCTTCTATCTGCAAGAGTTCTCTAAAGAGTACAACTCTCAAGCAAAAAGTTTCTCTGAGGACGCTTTGAAAGCTCTGACTCGTTACTTCTGGCCTGGTAATGTTCGCGAGTTGATGAACCAAGTTAAGCGTGCGGTGTTGATGTCTGACAGCGTGATGATTGAAGAACATCATCTCGATTTGCCGCAACGTAATGATTCAAAACGCAGTTTGAAATCAATTCGTGAAAAGAGTGAGCGTGATGCGTTATTGGTTGTGTTGGAGTCGCACTCTGGTCAAGTTTCCAATGCGGCGAAAGAACTTGGTGTGTCGCGTGCAACCATGTATCGACTACTTAACAAGCACAACTTGATTTCCGATCAAGCGATGTAATTTAATGAGTGAATCGAATTGAGAGAGCGACCTTGCTGGTCGCTCTTTTTCGTTGTATGCGTTCTGATTTATAAAACTCGAATTTTCATATATTCCCTAGATGAATATGTTATATGAAAAAAGATATGCAACTTATCTTCAGGGTATTGATTTGTTTTTTATCGAAAGCATAGAAATTGTTTGATATATATTCACCAATGCTTACAATTTAACCATAACTCGTTGAGTTATATCACTTCACACACGGATTATTTTTTTAGCTAGGAGGCGCAAGATGAAACATTACGTTGTTAACACCACTGCTTGCGCTGATCGTATGTCTAAATCTCCGATAGCTTTTAAATCGGATATTAACGATACCACTGGCTCACAAGATAAAAATTAATCCGTAACCTAATTTATGTTTACTAGGCTGCGGAAAAGTAGCGGCTTAGTCTCAACAGATCTCTCTGTGTCTCTGCGTACTATTTTTCCCAGTCGATCATTTATCGTTTAATTGGAGAAAAATTATGCGTCACTCAATTTACTTAACATTGGCGACTTTGCTTATTAAAGCGGATTTAAAACGTGAAGAGAGAGAATGGCAACGTACCGTGCGCCGCAGTTCTCATGATGTTCCATGGACCAATGTTCATTTATTAAGGGATATTGGTTTAGATCGTGAAGGGCGAGTTACTCAAACCAGCGTGCCTGAAGCGGTTAAAGTTGAACGTCGAGTTCGTCATCTTCGTCGAGTGCTAACTGCGCGAATACCGACGTAATCTATAGCGTGTTGAGCTTCCAACATTACGCTTTAGTTAACCCTAAAAGCTCAACACGCTGTAAACGCATATCGAAATAGATTTGTTCTAAGTGCTATTAACAGGCTGACCTATATGGTCAGCCTGTTTGCTTTTATGGACATGGGTTAGAGTAGGTAGTACCGATCGCTTGAATGTCTGTTAACAGCTCATCACTAATCTTGATATCGATGCTGTCAATGTTAGCTTTAAGTTGATCAAGGTTGGTCGCACCGATGATATTGGAAGCGACAAATGGACGTTGATTGACGAACGCCAATGCCATTTGCGCAGGATCTAGGCCATGCTCACGTGCCAAGTTCACGTATGCTTCTGTCGCTTTGACGCCTTGATGTGTGAAGTAACGAGCGAAACGCTCCCACTTAGTACAGCGTGCACCTTCTGGTTTTGCGCCATTTAAGTATTTACCACTCAAACAACCAAACGCCAGAGGTGAATACGCTAACAGTTGGACACCTTCATAATGGCTGATTTCAGACAAACCCACTTCGAAGCTGCGGTTGAGTAGATTGTATGGGTTTTGAATTGAAACGATACGCGGTAAATCATGCTTCTCAGCTAAACGAAGCAAAGACATCACCCCCCAAGGTGTTTCGTTAGATACGCCGATGTAACGCACTTTACCCATCTTAACCAGTTCAGTTAATGCTTCTAGGGTTTCAATTAACGTCACTTCTTCTTGCTTGTCTGGGTAAGGGTAGTTGAGTTGGCCAAAGCAGTTAGTTTGACGCTGTGGCCAGTGAAGTTGGTACAAATCTACGTAATCGGTTTGGAGTCGTTGAAGGCTAGAGTCGATGGCATCATGGATATTGCGACGATTTAAACTCATGTTTTCACGGATGTGAGGCACATTGCGCGGCCCTGCCACTTTTGTCGCTAGAACGACTTTTTCTCGCCTGCCGGATTTTGTCAGCCAGTTGCCGATGTATTGTTCTGTTAGGCCTTGTGTTTCTGCTTTTGGCGGAACAGGGTACATCTCTGCGGTATCAATGAAGTTCACCCCATGATCGACAGCAAAGTCGAGCTGCTCAAAAGCTTCCTGTTCGGTATTCTGCTCACCAAAAGTCATAGTGCCGAGGCAGATTTTACTGATCTCGAGTGATGAGTGCGGTAGTTTGGTGTATTGCATTTCACTTCCTTGAAAAATAGCCAACTGAATAGGTTATCCATCAATATATGGGATTTTTGGTCGCTATCGCAAATCATTTACGTATAAGCGCAAGTGTGGCTCGAAAGGTATTCATCCCCCAACTACACTAAAAAGATCTTGTGAAGGAGGTGCACTATGCAGAAGCATCAACTGGACATGTGGTTACATGGTCAACATAAAGACACCTATACGTTACCCAAAGTATTTGTCATTGGGTGTTCCGATGTCTCTGACTATTTGTTAGCTGTGGAATATAAGCACCAGCTCGAGCCGATTAAAGATGGAGAGGAACCGCTTCATTTTGGTTCCTTAGATTTGGTGAAAGAAGAGTTGCTCAGGTTAGGTATCGACAAAGCTTATTTGCGGTTACACAACGCTTACGATGAGTGCGGTAGTGAGGGTACTGCCTCTTACTGCGATATCGAATTATCGTTGGTTACCCATTAGAGTGAACAGATGAGTTACTCAGATTGCACATTGATATAGTGCTTCAGTAAGATCTGTTCGGTGAATTGTGTTCGTAGGTAAAAGCCTCGTGGTAGCGTCTTCATTGGTTTCCCGTTGGAGCTATAGGCTTCAGTTAGTGCTTTGGCATTAGCGGCCTTTGGGCGTAGGTGAAGCGCTTCGCCATGTCTGGCTGAAATTTGATCAAATTTGCCAAAGACGATCATTTCCATCAGTTCTTCCCAGTCATTTCGTAAGATCTGCTCTTCTTCTTTATCTGGCGACCAAATAAGAGGTGTCCCTACACGACGCTCGGCAAGGGGGATTTCTCGTTCACCTTCTACAGGAACCCACAATACGCGCGAGAGCTTATTGCGCACATGGCTGGTTTCCCATGTCAGTCCTTGAACACCAGTTAAGGGTGCAACGCATACAAATGTAGTTTCTAACGGTCGTCCGTTGTAGCCAATTGGAATGCTCTTTAACTCGATACCAAGTTTGGAAAAGTCTTGTTGAGGTTTGCTACCCGCAGGAGCGCCCAAATGCCATTCCAGCAATTGTCCCACCCAGCCTTTATCGCGTTTGAGGTTTTCTGGAACGATCATCTCTGCTTCGTCCGCTAATTCCGCAAAACTGAGTCCGGCAATATCGTGAGCGCGTTCCATTAACTCCGCTTCTGATTGTGGTTCTGGTTTCATAATAACTGCATGACAATGGAAAAATCCTAGTCTAACAAATTTCAACAAAATCTACTGTCCAAGATTTCATCGAGATGGATTAAGAATGATCAATTCATAACTTATCCACAGATATAGGTGCATATAAGTGGATCTACTGATGGGCTGGATGAATAAACAGGGGTTTTGAAACGTTTTTAGGCTTGATTTTATGTAGATGTCATGAAGTTAGAGAATGAATGTGTGGATAAATAACCGATCGGTTGATCTTTGACCGATCTGAGTTTGGTGAAAAGATCATCAGAATTGACAAGATCGTTTTATCACCAGGTTTGTTTTTAAGTTTATATTTATCATTGAGTTATGATTGGTCGTTATTTTTATTGATGAGTAAGAGAATAATGTTTTTGATTGAAAATCGGAGTTGATATGGAATTCTTCACAAAGTTATTCACAGAAAAGGTGAATAAATGTGGGCAATGTCTCACTCTTGTGTTGATAAACTTTAATTTGATTAAAAGATATCCAATAACGGTGAAAAGGTAATAAATCTTGCTCATATCACATCAGTAAGTTTGCTAGTAATGGGGATATGTGGAAAAATCACGGTAATAAAAAATTATTCATAGAGGTTAGCCAGTGATAGATGGCGATGGTTACCGACTGAATGTTGGTATTGTGATATGTAATAACCATGGTCAGGTCTTCTGGGCTAAACGATACGGGCAACACTCATGGCAATTTCCACAAGGTGGGATTGACGAAGGTGAAACACCTGAACAGGCGATGTTCAGGGAGTTGTATGAAGAAGTCGGATTAACGAAAAAAGACGTTAAGATCATTGCAACAAGTCGTCATTGGTTAAGATATAAACTACCAAAGCGATTGGTGCGTTGGGACTCCAAGCCTGTTTGTATCGGCCAAAAACAGAAATGGTTTCTGCTGCGATTGGAATGCGATGAATCGCGCATCAATATGCAGCGCGGGAAATCCCCTGAATTTGATGGTTGGCGCTGGGTGAGCTATTGGTATCCAGTTAGGCAAGTTGTTTCTTTCAAGCGTGATGTTTATCGTCGAGCGATGAAAGAGTTTGCATCTTTAGCCATGCCTTTTCGAGAGAGAAAAGCGAAAGGGAAAAGAAAAAAGCAACAACGTAGAGGATAGTCATGCTCAGCCAGCTAAGGGAAATAGTTGAGAAAGTCTCCAGAGTCGATGATGTACATCTGGCACTCGATATATTGGTAAAAGAGACTTGTGCCGCCCTTCGCACTGAGTGCTGTACTATCTATCTCGCCAACGAAGAAATGCAGCGCCTTGAGTTGATGGCAACTCAAGGCCTTATTTTTGAAGGCGATAGCATCCACATTAATTTCAATGAAGGTTTAGTTGGTCTCGTTAAACGCAGCGCAGAGCCTCTTAACCTCGCAGAAGCCTCAAAACACCCTGAATTTAAATTCTTCCCGCAGCTTGGTGAACAGGTTTATCACTCTTTCCTCGCCACTCCAATCATCCATCGCAAACAAGTATTAGGTGTATTAGTCATTCAGCAAAAGACGCCACGATTGTTTAGTGAGATGGAAGAATCTTTCTTAGTGACCTTATCTGCGCAGTTAGCCGTGATCATCGCTCACGCGCAAAGTTTAGGTCATTGGCAATTAGCCTCAAAACCGACGGTTCTTAAAGGCTTGCCTGCATCAACAGGTGTCGCCATCGGAGAGTTTTGGTTTGACAACACGCAGCCGAGTTTGTCGGACGTATTCCCGTCTTCCACGCTGGATAAAGAGCGAGAGCAAGAGCTGCTGCTAGTGGCGATTGAGCGTGCGCTGAATGACTTCCGCCGGATGCGGAAAAAGTTCGACAGCGAAATCAATAAAGATGCGTTAGCGATATTCGATTTGTTTACCCACTTGCTCAATGATCCAATGTTGCGAGGCGATCTTAAGAAACAGATTGAAAAAGGCGATCGAGCGGATTGGGCGCTGCGTCAGGTAGTCGAAACTTATTCAAACCGCTTTGCTCGTATGTCAGATGTCTATTTGCGTGAACGAGCACAAGATATCCGAGAGTTGGGGCAAAGGTTGCTGTATTTTCTGCACAACAGTGAGCAAGAGAATGCGGCCATCGATCGTCCTATCATCTTAGTGGCCAATGAGCTTACTGCGACTTTGTTAGCATCGGTGCCGAAAGAACATTTATTAGCGGTCGTTTCGCTTGAAGGGGGCGCAAACTCACACGCTGCAATTCTTTCGCGCGCATTGGGTGTGCCGGCCGTTATGGGCGCTAACATCAATACGGATGTGGTTAACGGTAAATTAGGCATCGTTGATGGCTATACGGGCGAGATTTTTCTTGAGCCCAACCGCCAGCTGTTGCGTGAGTATCGCAGTTTAGTTAGTGAAGAGTCAGAGCTCTTCGCGATGGTCAATAAAGATCTCGCGTTACCTGCCGTAACGTTAGATAACCAGCATATTGAAGTGATGCTGAATGCGGGTCTCAGTGCCGATAGCAACATTGCCATTAATACGGGCGTCGATGGTGTCGGTTTATATCGAACTGAAATTGCATTTTTACTTCAACATCACTTTCCATCGGAAGATGAGCAGTATCATCAATATCGAGCAATATTAAACAGCTACTCGAACCAACGCGTGGTGATGCGTACTCTGGACATCGGTGGTGATAAACCATTGCCATACCTGCCAATCGAAGAGGACAATCCGTTTTTAGGTTGGCGCGGGATTCGCTTTACGTTAGATCATCCTGATATCTTTTTGATTCAATTGCGTGCGATGCTAAGAGCCAGTGCTGAAAGTGGTAATTTAAGTATCTTGTTACCCATGGTATCTGGTATTAAAGAGCTGGATGATGCGATGACGCTGATCAACCAAGCCTACAGCGAAGTTGTCTTGCTTGATGAGCGTATCCAGGCTCCAAAGGTCGGGGTGATGATCGAAGTACCATCGATGGTATATCTGCTTCCTGCCATCGCGCATCGAGTGGATTTTGTCTCTGTTGGTACTAACGACTTAACTCAGTATTTACTGGCGGTGGATCGGAACAATTCCCGCGTCGCTGATGTCTATGAATCCATGCATCCGGCAGTGCTGTTAGCACTCAAACAGATTCATGACGTGTGCGATAAATATCATGTGCCAGTGTGCATCTGCGGTGAATTAGCCGGTGATCCATTTGGTGCGCTCTTATTACTTGGGTTGGGATACACCAGCTTAAGTATGAACACATCTAACGTGGCTAAGGTGAAGTATTTGATTCGTCATAGCCAACAACAGGAACTAGAAAAACTAGCGGAACAGGCGATGACAAAATCGTACGGAGAGGAGATTCATCAAATGATGCATGATTTCTTTATCCAACAAGGTTTTGCAGGCTTCGTTCGTGCAGGGAAAAAGTAGGTAATCGTGACCGTCTCTTTATTTTTGTTATTGCTGGCGCTGGGCGCTTTTGTTGGTGTGATGGCGGGGCTACTCGGCATTGGGGGCGGATTAATCGTCGTACCTGCGTTGTTATTTTTGCTGCCTTGGGCGGGCATTTCTCCAGAAATGAGCATGCACATGGCGCTTGCGACATCTCTGGCAAGCATCATCGTCACATCAGGTTCTTCTGCTCTCAACCATCTTAAACTTGGCAACGTAGATATGTTTGTTGTGAAGTGGCTCATGCCCGGAGTGGTGATTGGCGGCTTTGTTGGTGCCAACATTGCCGAATGGATCCCAACTCATTACTTGCCGAAAGTATTTGGTGTCATTGTACTGTGTCTAGCTGTGCAGATGTTCCGATCCATTAAAGTAAAAAGTGAGAAGCCAATGCCGAGTAGTCCGGTCACTATGATGTACGGAACGGGAATTGGTGTGGTTTCGAGCTTAGCTGGTATCGGTGGCGGTTCTTTATCGGTGCCTTTTCTCAACAAGCACGGCGTAGAAATGCGTAAAGCGGTCGGCTCATCGTCAGTTTGTGGCTGCATCATCGCCATCTCTGGCATGATCGGCTTTATTTTGCACGGCTATAAGGTTGAAGGCTTACCTGCGTACAGTATTGGTTATGTTTACCTTCCTGCGTTACTTGCGATTGCAATGACTTCGATGTTGACTACGAAAGTGGGGGCGAAGCTCGCGACCAATCTTCCTACTGCGGTATTAAAGAAAATATTCGCAATATTCTTAATGTTTGTTGCAGCAACAATGCTGCTGTAAGTTTATTCCCAAGTTATTCACGCTGAACCGAGCATTTGAGGTGACTTGGGTATATTGGTTTTATTTGTAAATAAGAAGAGAATGATTTATGTCTCAGGGATACCTTCAATTTCCCAATATTGATCCGGTTTTAGTCTCTATTGGTCCTGTTTCAATTCGTTGGTACGGTTTGATGTACCTCGTCGGTTTCATGTTTGCATTGTGGTTGGCGAACCGTCGTGCTGACAAATCAGGCAGCGGCTGGACTCGAGAGCAAGTCTCTGATCTACTTTTCGCGGGCTTCTTAGGGGTCGTCATCGGTGGTCGCGTCGGTTACGTTATCTTCTATAACTTTGAACTGTTTTTAGATGATCCTTTGTATCTCTTCAAAGTTTGGACTGGCGGTATGTCGTTCCACGGTGGTTTGTTGGGTGTGATTACGGCGATGTTCTGGTATGCACACAAGAACGGTCGAACTTTCTTTGGTGTAGCGGACTTTGTCGCGCCGTTAGTGCCATTTGGCTTGGGTATGGGCCGTATGGGTAACTTCATGAACAGCGAGCTTTGGGGGCGTGTAACAGACGTTCCTTGGGCTATCGTTTTCCCAAATGGCGGGCCTTTACCACGTCACCCCTCACAACTGTATGAAATGCTGTTAGAAGGCGTAGTGCTGTTTTTCATCTTGAACTGGTTCATCAAAAAGCCTCGCCCATTGGGTTCGGTATCAGGGCTATTTTTAGCTGGATATGGTACATTCCGCTTCTTAGTCGAGTTCGTTCGCGAACCGGATGCTCAGCTTGGTCTATTTGGTGGTTATATTTCGATGGGACAAATTCTATCAACGCCAATGATCGTGTTGGGTATTCTGATGATGGTTTGGGCTTACAAACGTGGTCTTTACCAAGACAAAGCTCAAGTTAAAACGAAGTAAGGTATTGGTGTGAAACAGTATTTAGATTTGTGTCAACGCATCGTTGATCAAGGTGTTTGGGTTGAAAATGAACGTACAGGTAAGCGTTGCCTGACGGTAATCAACGCGGATTTAACCTACGATGTTGCGAACAATCAATTCCCATTGGTAACGACGCGTAAAAGTTTTTGGAAAGCAGCAGTGGCTGAGCTACTTGGCTACATTCGTGGTTATGATAATGCTGAAGATTTCCGTAAATTAGGCACCAAAACGTGGGATGCGAACGCCAACCTAAACGACGCTTGGTTGAATAACCCATACCGTAAGGGTGAAGACGACATGGGCCGTGTGTACGGCGTTCAAGGTCGTGCATGGGCAAAGCCTGATGGTGGTCATATCGACCAGCTACGCAAGATTGTGGATGATTTGACTCGCGGTGTTGATGACCGTGGTGAAATCTTGAACTTCTACAACCCTGGCGAGTTCCATATGGGGTGCTTGCGACCTTGTATGTACAGTCATCACTTCTCGCTACTGGATGACACTTTGTATCTCAACAGTACACAGCGTTCGTGCGATGTGCCGCTTGGATTGAACTTCAACATGGTTCAAGTTTATGTGTTCTTAGCAATCATGGCGCAAATTACGGGTAAGAAGCCAGGTCAGGCCTTCCATAAAATCGTTAACGCGCACATTTATGAAGATCAGCTTGAGTTGATGCGTGATGTTCAGTTGAAGCGTGAACCGTTACAAGCACCAACATTCCATATCAATCCGGAGATTAAATCTCTAGAAGATTTGGAAACTTGGGTGACACTGGATGACTTTTGGGTAGAAGGGTACGAACACCACGATCCAATTCGTTATCCATTCTCAGTGTAATCACGCTGATTCTTGATACTACAAAAAGCTCCGAATGGAGCTTTTTTGCTTTTGCGATGCGTTTGAGTTTCGTTACTTCAATGCGCTAACGATATAGCGATGAATCGGGTTAGTTTGCTTCGGAGTCGATAACGCAGGGCTAATGAACTTCGGTTGTGTGAAAATCCCTTTATTAACGAGAGAACGGATCAGATCGAAATACTTTAATTCCGTTTTACCACATAGCAGCAGTGAAAAATCATCCCCTAGCTTATCGTACGCGTTGAGCACTTCTCTAAATCCTCTCAGGTACAAATAATCTTTAGTTAAGCCACCACCGCGGTATACGCGCGAAGTAATGGTAAAGGCTTGAACGTCAGACGCTTTGTTCTGCTCCTTCAGCAACATAAAGGTGTGGCGGAAATCGCGCTCTTTAATCATAGATTCTACAGCTAGCACGCGAAGAGCTAAGGTTCTTAAACGTTTGATACTGAAGTGTCCAGAGAGGTACTCACACAAAATTGCCAACCCTTCCTGCGTATTGGTATTGGCAGGGCAACCTAAACTAAGCACTTTAAGTGGCTGTTGACGGCCATTAAGCGTAGTTAGCAAATGCACGCCCATCTCGTGGTGTGCGAGTGCTTCAAGCTCGTCAGTTGTGATGTGCGCAGCGCTGTTAATCTTCACTCGAGAGCCTGACACCAAAGCGTTTGCTAGCATGCCATCTAAGATTTGAATTTCACATTCATAACCATTTTTATCGGCGAAGCTTTGCATGAAATGAGCTATGGAGCGGCTATCATGCTCTGGTTTGCTCTCTTCTTCTGTCGGCAGATGCAAAATGAAATGTGCGTTAGCAATGTCTTTCGCACTTGGCTCACCGTAATAGCGCAGAGAGTTGTATAGGAACTCTTGCGTACCTATGGTGTTGACTTGATCAAGTTTGTCGGCGTAAGACTGAATGACATCCTCATAAAGCTTTTGCAGCTGAGTATCTTCGATGTGTTCCAAAGGCAATTCGTACAAACGGCGTTTTGACTGATGAGTGTCAAGAGGCGCTTTCTGGTACTGAAAGTTAGGTTCTTGCGAGTATTTATTACTGATGAACCTTTCTCGCTCTTGGGCGTAATTAAGCGGGTTTACGCTGCTAAGAATATCAATATCAGTGACTAACTGAGTGAGGTTTTCATCTATTGCTAATAGCTGGCTAGAAATTGGTTCATTAAACTGAGCCATGTCGTTCAACTCCATGTGAAGGTAAGACCTTTTTCAACAACGCGCAGAGTACCTGTCAGTCATCGAAGATAACTATGGGAGGCAAGAGCCGTTATCCACTGTGTATATGACCGTCTCTGTACTTTTGGCTAACGGTGATTGTATTGAAAGAGGTGGAGCCAAATTATCATTGAGTGTTTGGTTTGAACAACAAATATTTCTCAGTCTCAATCGGAGTTACATCAGCTCTCATTTTTGCATCATGGTTACAGATACAAAAAAGGCCCCACAACGTGGAGCCTTAAACAATAAGCGATGGTTGGTATTATCAGGTTGTCAGAGCAAGGATTGCGCCTGGCAGAATGATGAATACAGACATCAGGTAGCCACCCACAACGGCTTTGTTCTTGATAGCAAGCTCTGAAATCATTTCAGCGCCTTTTACTGGGATTTCACGTAAGAACGGAATACCAAAGATAAACAGTGTCGCCAAAATATTAAAGGTTAAGTGTACTAGCGCAATCTGAAGAGCAAACACAGCAAACTCACCAGATACTGCGGTAGCTGCAAGTAGCGCAGTGATACATGTACCGATGTTCGCACCTAGAGTGAATGGGTAAATGTCACGAACTTTAAGAACACCAGTACCTACAAGTGGAACCATCAAGCTTGTTGTTGTTGATGAAGATTGTACCAACACCGTCACGATCGAGCCTGATACGATACCGTGGATAGGACCACGACCAATTGCATTCTTCAGAATATCGCGAGCACGGCCAACCATTAGGCTCTTCATTAGCTTACCCATTACTGTGATAGCAACGAAGATTGTAGCGATACCTAAAGCAATTAGAGCCACGCCACCCATGGTGTCACCAAATGTTGATAGCGGTTCTTTGATAGCAGAAACAACAGGCTTAGTGATTGGCTTGATGAAGTCAAAACCCTTCATGCTCATGTCGCCAGTGTTCAATAGTGGCGAAACCAACCAGTGAGAAATTTTCTCTAGAATGCCGAACATCATTTCCAAAGGAAGGAAGATCAGAACAGCAAGAAGGTTAAAGAAGTCGTGGATCGTCGCACTAGCAAATGCGCGCTTGAATTCTTCCTTACAACGTACGTGACCTAGTGAAACCAAAGTATTGGTCACCGTGGTACCAATATTGGCACCCATTACCATTGGAATCGCTGTCTCTACAGGTAGACCACCTGCAACTAAGCCCACAATAATAGAAGTTACAGTACTTGAGGATTGGATTAGGGCTGTTGCTACTAGGCCGATCATAAGACCAGCGATAGGGTGAGATGCAAACTCAAACAATACTTTTGCTTGGTCGCCAGTTGCCCATTTGAAACCGCTACCAACCATAGATACTGCTAGAAGAAGCAGATACAGCATGAATGCCAAGTTAGCCCAGCGTAACCAACGAGTCGTGCTCGAGATTGGCGCTGCTGTTGAAGTAGCTTGGTTCATCATAATTTTCTCCGTTGACCTTTAAGTTCGTTTTTCGGTCTTAAGTTGAAACTTCGGGCGATGTTAGAGAACAAATATTTCAGTAATATTACAGATTGATTTCTGTGGGCACTTTTTATTGTGCTTTTTAATAATTCAAAAAAAATAGCGGATTATCCTGTTTTAATTTATTGAAAAATATAGGCTTTATTGGTTTTATAAACTGAGATTTTTTTGATGATAATTCGATAAAAAGTGCGTTTTACTTCAAGTTTTATGACAGTAGTGAGATTGTATTTTCGGTAAAACTTAATTTTAGTTGGTTAAAGTGATGGTTTTGCCGAATATCTTGTCTGTCTCTGTCACATTTGGTATAAAAAGCATCACCTTCTTTTCTGGAATTGGCCGATGTCACATCTAAATTACAACCATCTTTATTACTTCTGGATGGTGTGCAAGCAAGGCTCTGTTACCAAGGCCGCGGATGCGCTTTTTCTCACTCCTCAAACGGTGACCGGGCAAATTAAAGCGCTTGAAGAGCGGATGAAAGGTAAGCTAACCAAGCGAAACGGCCGTACTGTCGAACCAACAGAACTCGGACAATTGGTCTTCAAATATGCGGATCGTATGTTTGGTTTAAGCTATGAGATGCTTGATATTGTGAACTACAGTCAGCACTCCAATATTTTGTTTGAAGTTGGTGTCGCCGATGCGCTGTCAAAACGGCTAGTTAGTAAAGTGCTGATGACAACCGTGCCTGAAGACAACAGTATCCACTTACGTTGTTACGAGTCGACGCACGAACTGTTATTAGAACGGCTATCGCAGCACAAGTTGGATATGATTCTTTCTGATTGCCCGGTGGACTCGACGCAAAGCCCAGGCCTTTATAGTAAGAAGCTTGGCGAGAGTAGCATGAGTTTCTTTGCATCTTCTGACATTCCAGACGTGAAGTTCCCTGAAATTTTGGAAAAGAAAAAGCTGTTGATCCCAGCAAGTCGAACGGCGATGGGGCGAAAAGTCATTCAATGGTTTGATCGCCAAGGATTACAACCTGATGTCTTGGGAGAGTTTGATGACGTCGCGTTGATGAAAGCCTTTGCGAGATACCGTGATGATGTGATCTTTTTGGCGCCGACGGTTTACATGTCAGAAATCGAAGATGACCGCAGCCTACAGTTGATCGGTCATGTTGAGGATTTGAAAGAAGAGTATTACGTTATTTTCGCCGAGCGAATGATTCAGCATCCTGCGGTAAAAAACGTATGTGATGCTGATTTCAGTCAAATGTTTGAGTAAACCCGTATCGTTGCTCAAATAAATAGATTACTATCGATAAAAATATAAATCTAAATGATACCTAAGTAATTCAAGATACTTGGTTTAGTGAGCAAAATTATTTCTCGTCGATAAAGCCCCAGTAAACACTGCTGGTGGGTTAAATTGATATATCGCTTTAAAGCCAAATTTAGAGGTTCTAATAAAGAAGACTCTGGAGAAGAATCTTGATGTCCTTAGAGATATTAAATCAGTGCAACACAACAAGCTGGCCAGGGTTGGAATAAGTAAGTTGTAGCTAGAGGTCCAACACATGAATCTACAAGAAATGGAGAAAAACTCCGCAAAAGCCGTCGTGTTGCTCAAAGCGATGGCAAACGAAAGACGCCTACAAATTCTTTGTATGCTGCATAACCAAGAGTTGTCCGTTGGGGAGCTGTGTACCAAACTGGAATTAAGCCAGTCGGCGTTATCGCAACATTTAGCTTGGCTTCGTCGTGACGAATTGGTCGCGACGAGAAAAGAAGCGCAAACGGTGTATTACACGTTAAAAAGTGATGAGGTGAAGACATTGATTCAAACCCTTCACGGTCTTTATTGCGCAAACTGATCGCACAGACTGAAATGCGTTAGGGTTATCTGTGTTGTTTAGGCAACGGTAGGTAACTGGCAGATTTGAGTCGTTCTAAATAACAAAAGCTGGCAGTGCCAGCTTTTTTCTTATCTTGGATTCGTGATTTGACGAATTTTATATATAAAAAAACCGACATAAAGCCGGTTTTTTCTTCACTGTAAAATCAAGTGTCTATTAAAGAGCTTTGATTTGTGCAGCGAAACGAGACTTATGGCGAGCTGCTTTATTCTTGTGAATAAGGCCTTTAGTTGCCATGCGGTCTAGGATAGGTGTAACTACAGCGAATGCAGCAGTTGCAGCTTCTTTGTCGCCTGCTTCGATAGCAGCAACAGTTTTCTTCATGTAAGTACGCATCATTGAGCGACGGCTAGCATTGTGCTGACGACGTTTCTCAGCTTGGATAGCGCGCTTCTTAGCAGATTTACTATTTGCCAAGGGTCTAACTCCCAAAAACTTAGTTCTGTGACAATTTAAGGGCGAGGAATATCCCTCATTTGCGCCTAAATGTCAAATGATTTGTGCAAAAACCCATCTAAACCAAAACAAATTTTGGTATGAAAGGTTATCGCGGTTAAGATGGCGGGGATTCTAACAGCATTTTTATACCAATGCTAATAATTATCCGCTTAGAACTAACAATAAACGGATATATTTTTGACGTCTATTTAGAGCCTCCACGAGCTTAACAGTATAGGGTTGGCTGTCTTATAGTGATATTCCGAGGTTACAGTGAGTAAACGACTACTCAAGTCAGGCATGATCGTCAGTGCTATGACATTAATTTCCCGTGTTCTGGGTTTAGTTCGCGATGTTGTAGTGGCAAATTTAATGGGGGCAGGAGCAAGCGCTGACGTCTTTTTCTTCGCCAACAAAATTCCGAATTTCTTACGACGTTTGTTTGCTGAAGGGGCTTTTTCTCAAGCGTTTGTCCCTGTTTTAACGGAGAATCACGCTCAAGGTGATATGGACAAAACACGCGAGTTGATTGCTCGTGCTGCCGGTACGTTAGGGGTTATTGTCTCTATTGTTACCGTGCTGGGCGTGCTGGGCTCTGGTGTGGTAACCGCGCTGTTTGGTTTTGGCTGGTTTTTAGATTGGATGCATGGTGGGCCTGCCGCAGAGAAATTTGAGCTAGCCAGTCTGATGCTCAAAATTACCTTCCCTTATTTATGGTTCATCACCTTTGTTGCGCTTTCCGGAGCCATTCTTAACACACTCGGCAAGTTTGCCGTCTCCTCATTCACTCCGGTCTTTTTGAATGTCATGATCATTCTGGCGGCTTGGTTTATCTCGCCACAGATGTCTCAACTGGAAATCGGTCTGGCTATCGGTGTGTTTTTAGGTGGTTTGGTTCAGTTCTTATTCCAAATTCCTTTCCTTATTAAAGCGGGCGTGATGGTTAAGCCTAAGTGGGGGTGGCGCGATCCTGGGGTGGTAAAAATCCGCACGTTGATGATTCCCGCTTTGTTTGGCGTCTCTGTCAGTCAAATCAACCTGCTATTTGATACTTTTATTGCCAGCTTTCTACAAACTGGCTCAATCAGTTGGTTGTATTATTCCGATCGTTTGTTGGAGTTCCCGCTGGGGCTGTTTGGTATTGCGATTGCGACGGTGATTTTGCCTGCGCTGTCTCGTAAACATGTGGACTCGCAGAGCGAAGGTTTTGCACATACCATGGATTGGGGCGTTCGCATGGTAACGCTGCTCGGGATTCCGGCGATGTTGGGTTTGATGGCGTTGGCGAAGCCGATGTTGATGGTGCTATTTATGCGCGGTGAGTTCTCTCCACAAGATGTGCACCAAGCGTCTCTGTCGTTGCTCGCTTACGCATCTGGCCTATTGAATTTCATGTTAATTAAAGTGTTGGCGCCAGGCTATTACTCACGTCAAGACACAAAAACGCCAGTGAAATACGGCATCATCGCGATGGTGACTAACATGGTGTTCAACGCAATTTTTGCCTATTTCTACGGTTACGTCGGCTTGGCTATTGCTACGGCATTGTCAGCGTTCGTCAACATGGCGCTGTTGTACCGAGGTCTGCACATTGCAGGTGTCTATCAAATCACTAAGCGTACCGTCTTCTTTATTATACGTTTGGTTATTGCTGGTGCTGCGATGGTTGCTGCGATCTTATGGCAATTGGAAGACATGTCGGTTTGGCTAGAGTGGAGCTTTGCTCACCGTAGCGGCATGTTAGGAATGTTAATTGGTCTAGGCGCCGCAGTTTACCTGGCGGTTCTATTTTTGACAGGCGTACGTTTAAAAGACCTAAAAGCTGGGACAGATTGAGGTTGATTAGTATATAATCCGTCAGTTTCACACAGTGCAAAGTAAAAACAGAGGCAGAACGCAGTATCCAATGGAACTGATTAGAGGCATTCATAATATCGCACCACACCATTATGGTTGTGTGTTGACGATCGGCAATTTCGATGGCGTACACAAAGGCCATCAACAAGTATTGCAGCAAGTGTCTGAGCAAGCGGAGAAACTTTCGTTACCGTCGGTTGTGATGACCTTTGAACCTCAGCCAATGGAGCTGTTTGCCAAAGACAAAGCGCCCGCAAGGTTGACGCGACTGCGCGACAAGTTCGTTCAATTAAGCAAGCTCGACATCGATCGTTTGCTTTGCGTCAACTTTAATCGCCATTTTGCCAGCCTGACAGCGGAAGAGTTTATCCGCGACTTGTTGGTCGAGCGTTTGGGTGTTAAGTTTCTTGTCGTTGGTGATGATTTCTGCTTTGGCAAAGGCCGTTTAGGTAACTTTGCTATGTTGCAGGAAGCTGGGGAAAAATACGGCTTTGAAGTCGTCAGTACCCAAAGCTTTTGTTTACAACAGTTACGAGTGAGTAGCACCGCGATTCGGGAAGCACTAGCTCGTGACGATTTGCATGCCGCACAAGAGATGCTGGGAAGAGATTACAGCATCAGCGGTCGCGTTTCACACGGAAGAAAGTTAGGAAGAACCATTGGATTCCCGACGGCCAATATTCCACTGAAACGTTGTGTTTCTCCGGTTTCCGGAGTCTATGTTGTTCAAGCGCTAGGCTTGGGTGATAAGCCAGTCGGTGGCGTGGCTAATATTGGCCAACGACCTACAGTAAATGGCGTTCGCCAACAGTTAGAAGTACACTTATTTGACTTTCATGCCAATTTATATGGCAAGCAACTAGAAGTGGAACTTTTGCACAAACTTCGAGATGAGCAAAAGTTTGAGTCGTTTGAAGCACTTAAACAACAAATCGAATTGGATGCTGAAGCAGCAAGGGTGTGGCTGCGTCAGCTTAAGAGTTGAACGGTTTATTCCACCGTTCGACATAATGTCTAATTTTCGCCCAATATAACGGAATTAAGAATCGATGAGTGAGTATAAAGATACCCTGAACTTACCTGAAACAGGGTTTCCAATGCGCGGCAACCTGGCTAATCGTGAGCCAGAAATGCTTGAGCGTTGGTACAAAGAAGATCTTTACGGTGAAATCCGTAAAGCTAAAAAAGGCAAAAAGTCATTCGTATTGCACGATGGCCCTCCTTACGCAAATGGTGACATTCACATTGGTCACGCACTAAACAAGATTCTTAAAGACATTATTATTAAATCCAAAACACTTTCAGGTTTTGACGCACCTTACATCCCAGGCTGGGACTGCCACGGTCTGCCAATCGAATTGATGGTAGAAAAGAAAGTAGGCAAACCAGGCCAAAAAGTAACGGCAGCGGAATTCCGCGAAAAATGTCGCGAATACGCAGCAGGTCAGGTTGAAGGTCAGAAAGAAAGCTTCAAGCGTCTTGGCATCATGGGTGAGTGGGATAAGCCATACCGCACTATGGATTTCGCAACTGAAGCGAACATCATTCGTGCGCTTGGTAAAATCGCAAGTAATGGTCACCTATTAAAAGGTTTCAAACCTGTTCACTGGTGTACGGATTGTGGTTCTGCACTTGCAGAAGCAGAAGTAGAATACAAAGATAAAGTATCGCCATCTATCGACGTACGTTTTAAAACAGCGGACGAAGCTGCGCTGCTATCTAAATTTGAATTGACTGAAGGTCACGAAGGTAAGGGTGACGTTTCAATCGTTATCTGGACAACCACTCCTTGGACTCTGCCGGCAAACCGCGCAGTATGTCTACGTGATGATCTTGAGTACGTGCTAATCCAAGTTGAGGGTGACAACCCTGAGCGTATTATCGTTGCTGCTGAATTGGCAAAAGATGTGATGGATCGCGCGGGTATCGAGCACTTCCATAACCTTGGTTTTGCGAAAGGTGCGGATTTAGAGCTTTCTCAGTTCCAACACCCATTCTACGATTTCACAGTTCCGGCGATCCTTGGTGATCACGTGACGACTGACTCAGGTACTGGTGTTGTTCACACGGCACCTGGCCATGGTCAGGAAGACTTTGCGGTTGGTCAAAAGTACAACCTAGAAGTGGCAAACCCAGTGGGCTCAAACGGTGTTTACCTACCAGACACTGAGCTTTTTGCTGGCCAGCACGTATTCAAAGCGAATGACGCTGTAGTAGAAACGCTAAAAGAAAAAGGTGCGCTACTACATCATCACGCTTACGAGCATAGCTACCCGCACTGTTGGCGTCATAAGACTCCAATCATCTTCCGCGCAACACCGCAATGGTTCGTATCAATGGACCAAGCTGGCCTACGTGCAAAAGCACTAGAGTCAATCAAAGGTGTTCAGTGGATGCCTGAGTGGGGTCAAAGCCGTATCGAAGGTATGATCGAAGGTCGTCCTGAGTGGTGTATCTCTCGTCAACGTACTTGGGGTGTTCCAATCGCTCTGTTTGTTCATAAAGAAACAGCAGAACTTCATCCAAACACGTTAGAGCTAATTGAAAAAGTAGCGAAGCTTGTTGAAGAAAAAGGCATCCAAGCATGGTGGGATGTAGACGCAGCTGAACTACTAGGCGACGAAGCAGAGCAGTACGAAAAAGTACTCGATACGCTAGACGTATGGTTCGATTCAGGTGTTACGCACTTCTCAGTTGTTGATGCTCGTGAAGAGTACAACGGTAACAGTGCCGACCTATACCTTGAAGGTTCTGACCAACACCGTGGTTGGTTCCAGTCTTCTCTAATTTCATCAATTGCGATGAAAGGTGTAGCGCCATACAAACAAGTTCTGACGCACGGCTTCGTGGTTGATGGTCACGGCCGTAAGATGTCTAAATCTATCGGTAACGTGGTTGCGCCAAAAGACGTAACGAACAAACTCGGTGCAGACATTTTGCGTCTATGGGTTGCTTCTACAGACTACACTGGTGAAGTTGCGGTTTCTGATGAAATCCTAAAACGCTCTGCAGATGCGTATCGTCGTATCCGTAACACAGCGCGTTTCTTCCTAGCGAACCTAAATGGCTTCAACCCAGCAACAGACATCGTTCCTGCTGAAGAAATGGTGGCGCTAGACCGTTGGGCTGTTGGTCGTGCACTTGCTGCGCAAGAAGAGATCATCAAAGCGTACGATGAATACAACATCCACGCCGTAACTCAGCGTCTAATGCAGTTCTGTTCTATCGAGATGGGCTCATTCTACCTAGACGTAATCAAAGACCGTCAGTACACAGCGAAGCAGGGCGGCCACGCTCAACGTAGCTGTCAGACTGCACTTTACTACATCGTAGAAGCACTAGTTCGTTGGATGGCGCCAATCATGTCATTCACCGCAGATGAGATCTGGAACGAGATGCCTGGCGAGCGCGAAAAATTCGTGTTCACAGGTGAGTGGTTCGATGGTCTATTTGGTCTAGCGGAAGGTGAAGAGCTGAACAACGAATTCTGGACTGAAATTCAGAAAGTTCGTGGTGCGGTGAACAAACTTCTTGAAGCGGCGCGTGCAGAGAAAACCATCGGTGGTGCACTACAAGCTGAGCTAACTCTATTTGCTGATGACGCACTAGCGGCGAAAATCAACAAGCTAGAAGACGAGTTACGCTTCGTGCTACTGACGTCTGCAGCAGCAGTTAAGCCTTTAAGCGAGAAATCTGACGCGGCACAAGCAACAGACATCGAAGGTCTGTTTGTTGAAGTGAAAGCGACAGAAGCTGAGAAGTGTGATCGTTGTTGGCACCACACGCCAGACGTAGGCACAATTGCGGGTCACGAGAAGATTTGTGGTCGCTGTGTATCTAACGTTGATGGCGAAGGTGAAGTACGTAAATTCGCGTAATTGCCTAGAACGACTGAACTTTTTTTAAAATTAACAGCCCCAGTATTTACTGGGGCTGTTTGTAGGTAAAGTAATGAGTGAAAAAGCACTGACGTTAAAGCAATCAGGTGTACGTTGGCTGTGGCTAGCGATTGTGATTTTTTTTGCCGATATAGGTATTAAATACGTTGTCATGAACAACATGGGATATGGTTGGGCAAACCGAATTGAAATTTTGCCTTTCTTCAACCTTCTCTATGTTCATAACTATGGCGCAGCTTTCAGCTTTTTGAGCGATCAAGCGGGTTGGCAACGTTGGTTGTTTACCGGTATCGCATTTATAGTCACAGGTCTTTTGACCTATTGGATGAGTAAGCTTCCTGCAAAAGAAAAGTGGAACAACATTGCTTACGCCATGATTATTGGCGGTGCAGTTGGCAACGTATTTGACCGCGTGATCCATGGTTTTGTGGTCGATTACTTAGACTTCTACTGGGGCAATTATCACTGGCCGGCATTTAACCTTGCTGATATGGCGATTTGTCTTGGTGCGGCGATGATTATCCTAGACGGCTTTCGCAAGAAAGACACAGCAAAAGCCTAAATCGTGGCCATGTATATTGGAAAAGTCGAATAACCCTAAGCGTCGTCCGTTGATTCGTACGACGCTTTTTATTATGTTGGAGCGCAAATCCGCACATCAGTGTATAAAAAGACAAAGCGGATAGACGTAATGACCCAAGAACAAGGAAGCAGTAACGTGACAACAATAACGAATGATTCGGTAGTAACCCTGCACTTTACGATCAAAATGAAAGATGGTTCGGTGGCAGACAGCACTCATAATATGGGCAAACCAGCGAAATTTGTGATGGGTGACGGCAGCCTGAGTGAGAACTTCGAGCAGTGCTTGGTGGGGCTCCAATCTGGTGAGAACAAAGCGATTGAACTCAAAGCGCAAGATGCTTTTGGTATGCCTAATCCAGACCATATTCATCATATGGATCGCACCAAATTTGTTGGTGAAGCGGAAGTTGAAGTCGGTACTATCATGGCTTTCAGTGGCCCTGATGGTATGGAAATTCCGGGCATCATTACTGAGATTGCTGGCGATTCGGTAACGGTAGACTTTAATCACCCTCTAGCGGGACAAGACGTGACTTTCGAAGTCGAAATTTTGTCAGTAGAATAGCCAACCCAATAAAAGATAATTTCCATGAGCAATGAAATGAAAATCCTATTAGCTAACCCACGCGGTTTTTGTGCTGGTGTTGACCGTGCGATTAGCATCGTAGAGCGTGCGCTAGAGCTGTATCAGCCACCGATTTATGTTCGCCATGAAGTGGTACATAACCGTTTTGTGGTTGAGGGGCTAAAGCAACGAGGCGCTATCTTCGTTGAAGAGCTACATGAAGTGCCTGACAACAACATCGTGATTTTCTCTGCTCATGGTGTATCGCAAGCGGTTCGCCAAGAAGCAAAACAGCGTGATCTGACGGTATTTGATGCAACCTGCCCATTGGTAACGAAAGTTCATATGGAAGTTGCGCGTGCAAGCCGCCGCAATATGGAAGTGGTTCTGATTGGTCATGCTGGTCACCCAGAAGTCGAAGGTACCATGGGTCAGTACTCAAGCGAAACTGGCGGCATGTACTTAGTGGAAACTCCTGCGGACGTTGAGAAACTAAAAGCGATCGTGAAAGATCCATCGGATCTGCACTATGTAAGCCAAACCACATTGTCTGTCGATGAAACCGCTGATGTGATTGAAGAGCTACGCCGCGTATTTCCTGACATCCAAGGTCCACGTAAAGACGATATTTGTTACGCAACACAAAACCGCCAAGATGCCGTGCGAGAGCTGGCTGGTGATGTGGATGTAATGGTGGTTGTGGGTTCTAAGAATTCTTCAAACTCTACTCGTCTTAAAGAGTTGGCTGAGAAACTTGGCACGCCTGGTTACTTGACTGATTGTCCTGAAGATATCAAGCCAGAGTGGTTTGAAGGCAAGACAAAAGTAGGTGTGACAGCGGGTGCTTCTGCGCCAGAAGAGTTGGTGAATCAGATTCTTGAGCGTATCAAAGAGCTAGTGGGTGCACGTTCAGTCGATGAAGTCTTAGGTCGAGAAGAAAACATGTTCTTCGAAGTACCAAAAGAGCTGCAAATCAAGCAAGTGGACTGATATCCATTTATCGAATATTCAAAAGGCGACCTCAAGGTCGCCTTTTTTGATCGCATGTTTCGCTCATATTCGGCACTTAATGGCTGATACCTAGCATCTCTTTGAGTACTTTGAGGTAACGACGGCTTACTGGAATCTCAAAGCCTGTTTTAGTGATGATTTCGGCTAGACCATTTTCCAGCAGCTTGATTTCACTGATGGCCTTAATGCTCACTAAATATTGGCGATGACAACGCACTAAGGGCGTTTTTTCTTCCAGTGTTTTTAACGTGAGCTGAGTGCTTGCTGTTTGGCTGGTGGAACGTACATGCACACCGCTAATATCGCTATAAGCACATTCCACCGTCTCGGTTGCCATGATCACAATCCGATTGTGTCCAATACAAGGAATTTGATCCAAAGTATCGGGTGTAATCGCAGACAGTTGTTGAGTTAACGCTGATTGACTGATCACCTTGTTTAGGCGCTTAACGGTTTTGTTCAAGCGGCATGGGTCGACAGGTTTGAGGAGATAGTCAAACGCGTTGTCTTCAAAAGCTTGGATTGCGTATTGGTCATAAGCGGTAACAAAAACCACATACGGCATGGTTTCAGGGTCGAGCATGCCAAGCAGCTCGATCCCAGTTACTTGAGGCATTTGGATATCTAAGAACACCACATCAGGTTTGAGCTCGTTGATTTTTTTGAGGCCCAAGATGGCATTGGACGCATCACCGACCACCTCCACTTGACCTGTTTCATCCAAGAGCTCTGCCAGCTCTTCTCGAGCAAACTGTTCATCATCAATGACGAGTGCGGTTAACATCCAACATTACCTTTATTGCTGCTGATTGGGTTTATGATTTCGGGGGAATGATAAAGCTCATTTTAGTAAATTGATGCGTCACACACGCAATTTTTAGCGCTGAGTCACGCCCAAATTGATTAGTGAGACGTTTGTCTACAATTTCCAAGCCTAAACCTGAGTGGTTGTCTTTTGGTGGCTGGAAACTGCCTGCGTTGTCCTCGACCGTAATCAGGTGTCCTTGAGGGTGCGCTTCGCTGTAAATTTTAACTTTTCCACCTTCAAGCATATTGGAGATGCCGTGTTTGATGGCATTTTCCACCAAGGGTTGAAGTGTAAAACTTGGCAGCTTGATATCGAGCAACTCTGGGTCGATATCTATTTCTACTTCCAAGCGATCCGTGAAGCGTGCTTTTTCGATACTGAGGTAAGAATTGACGTGTGCAAGCTCTTCTTTCAGCGTCACCGTATTGATGTTCTGTTTTAAGTTACTGCGGAAGAAATGCGACAAGTTTTGGATAAGCTCACGGGCTTTATCTGGGTCGCGGCGTGTAATTGCACTGATGGTATTGAGCGCGTTAAACAAAAAGTGAGGGTTTACCTGCGCGTGCAGCAGTTTGATTTCTGCCTGCGCTAACAGCGCTTGTTGTTGTTGATAATCGCCATACAAAATTTGGCTGGAGAGCAACTGAGCTATCCCTTCTGCCATTGACATGTTGGCGGTTGAGAACAGCTTACGCTTAGGTTCATAGAGTTTGATTGTTCCGATGACCGCCTTACCCGCTCGCAATGGAATGATCAACGCCGAACCGAGTTTGCAATCTTTCGCCAAAGAACACTGGTACGGACGCTCTGTACCATCAAGGTAGATGATGTCATTTTTTTCCATCGAATCTAATGTGCTTTGCGATGAAATAGGTGTATTCGGTCTATGGTGGTCATCGCCAATACCGACAAACGCCAAAATCTTCTCTTGGTCAGTAATTGCAACTGCGCCAACCTTGGTTTCTTCGTAAATGATACGAGCGATTTTTTCTGCATTCTCGGTGTTAAAACCGTTGCTCAAAATGCCTACGGAGCGATCGGCGATGGTAAGCGCGCGGCGTGAAAAGGTAGCGGAGTACTTTTCAAAAATGGTTTTTCTATCTTGTAGGATGCTCATGAAAAGTGCGGCACCGAACGAGTTGGCAATGATCATCGGAGCGGCAATCGCTGACACCAGTTCGTAGGCTTGGTCGAAGGGTTTGGCTACCGCCAACAACAAAATCATCTGCACAACTTCGGCAACAAATGTCACGCTGAACACCACGCTTGGGTTGAACAGCAATGCGCCCTTGTTGCGTTTGATAAGGTAGACATGTAACAAGCCACCAATCACGCCTTCAGCAGTGGTTGAAATAGCACAGGCTAGGTCGGTAAAGCCACCAAGTGAATAACGATGAATCCCGCCGGTTAAGCCGACAGCAAAACCGACTACTGGCCCGCCGAACAACCCGCCCATGACAGCGCCAATGGCACGCGTGTTGGCGATCGCATCATTGATGTGCAGGCCAAAGTACGTCCCGAGGATACAAAAGCCAGAAAAGAGCACGTAGCAAATCAAACGATGGCTAAGGCGAGACGAAATACTCAGTAGCGGTAAGATGATGGGTGTTTTACTCAGCATGTAAGCCAAGACTAAGTAAACACACATTTGCTGCAAGAGAGAGATAACCAGTTCCATAGCGAACCTAACCTGAAATTAATGTTGTTATTGTATACCTAAACAACCTCAAGGTTTTATCGGCCTTTAAAGTCATTTAGGTATAAAACAAAAAGAGCCTGCAAACGGCAGGCTCCTTGTCTTAACCAGTCAATATGAGGTTGGCTTACGCAGTTTCTGTTACTGCTTGTGGTTTTTCTTCATCCGCCAGTTCAGATTCGCCTTTACCTTTAGAGGTTTTGATAACGTAACCTGTAACGACTAGGGAGAAGATGACACCCGCGATAGTCGACACTTGCATTGGTAGGCCGAAACCTAGTGAGCTGTTGTTTAGGATGAAAGTCACACATACTGTGGTCATGAACATTGCAGGGATAGTTGTAATCCAGTGCAGTTTGTTGTGACGCAGTAGGTAAGCTGACGCAGTCCACAACATCATTACTGCTGTTGTTTGGTTTGCGAAGCCGAAGTAACGCCAGATGATGCCAAAGTCTACTTGAGTCAACACACCACCGATAACGAATAGCGGCACAGCCATTAGTAGACGGTTACGTAGTGTTTTCTGTTCCATGTTGAAGTATTCAGCAAGGATTAGACGGCTTGAACGGAATGCTGTGTCACCTGATGTGATTGGTAGGATAACCACACCTAGGAAAGCAATGATACCGCCGAATACACCTAGTAGGCCAAATGACGCGCTGTATACCACGTTACCAGGACCACCGTTTTTCACTGCTTCAGAAAGCGCTTCTAGAGAGCCGAAGAATGATAGTGCGATAGCACACCAGATTAGAGCGATAACACCTTCACCAATCATTGCACCGTAGAATACGAAGCGACCGTTTTTCTCGTTTTCCATACAACGCGCCATTAGTGGAGACTGAGTTGCGTGGAAGCCAGAGATTGCACCACAAGCGATAGTGATGAACAGCGCAGGCCATAAAGGCATGTCATTTGGATTTAGGTTAGAGAACATGTCTGTTACTTGGAAATCACCCATCACTGTGTGCTCGCTAGATAGAGCAACCGCAGTCATTAGACCAACCGACATGAAGATAAGTAGTGCGCCAAATAGGGGGTAGAAACGACCGATGATCTTATCTACTGGAACGATTGTCGCAATGATGTAGTAAGCAAAAATAACCACAACCATTGTTGTCATGCTTACGTTTAGGCTGGTTTGATCATTGATTAGGTTTGTGATCATGCCCGCTGGCGCTGATACGAATACCACACCAACAAGAAGCAACAGGACAATGGCAAAGATATTCATAAAGTGTTTTGCGCCATTACCTAGGTAGCGACCAGTAATCGTTGGCACTGATGCACCGCCGTTACGCACTGAAAGCATACCTGAGAAGTAATCGTGTACGGCACCTGCAAAGATACAACCTACAACAATCCAAAGCATTGCGGCTGGGCCGTAAAGTGCACCCATGATTGGGCCAAAGATAGGACCTACGCCAGCGATGTTAAGTAGCTGAACTAGGTAAACCTTCTTTGTTGACATTGGAACAAAGTCAACACCATCCGTTTTGGTGTGTGCAGGGGTTTGGCGTTTCTCATTGATGCCGAAAATTTTCTCAACGAAAGCACCGTAGATGAAGTATCCGCCGATGAGGGCAGCGACACAAGTTAGAAACCACATCATAGCAATTGTCCTTGGTTGGGTAGGGTAATTTTTTAATCTCAGGGTGCATGTTATGCGCTACTTTTGTTAAATGCATTCGCTTAGTAGATGAGTGGTCGAATAGAGTAGCGAGTGGTCGATATACCGATTGAGTGGTTTGTGATACTCGTGAGTGGCGCGTTTCATCATTAAGTGGTTTAACGGCTGCGTGAGTGGCGAAATCTGGGTGTTGAGCGGCAGATTCTGAGAATTAGTGATAAGCTTGTTTTGAAAACAATCAGTTAAGGAAGAGTTATGAAAAAAGCGACGTTGGGGTTGGCGCTGGTATTATTGGCTGGGTGTGCTGCAACCACGGAAGATCTCGCCAAATCGGGTGATTGGTATCAGATTGGTTATCAAGATGGCATCGCAGGACACACTTCTCGTAGTGTAAAAGAGCTGAAAACGTTGGGCACTGCCAACCCTGGTGATTATGATCGTGGCTATTTGGAAGGTGTCGCTGAATATTGCAATCCAGATTTTGCTTATCAAATGGGTCTATCTGGCCAATATTATGAGGGGGTCTGTGAGGGCACTGAGCAAGCGCAAAAATTCCGTATGGAATGGCAACGAGGCTGGAACGAATACAGTAATTAATAAATACAGCAATTAACGCCAAGACTCACTGTGTTTCATAATCAAGACGATAGTTTGGCTTGTTGAACTTCTGACAATTCTATCGGATCGCTTTGGTCTACTTGGCTCATTGAGATTGAGTAATAAGTGATATTGAAATATGAAAAAGTACTTTTTAGTTGCGTTAGTATTACTGCCGCTAACCGCAAGTGCCGGCAATGTGCTGAAAGATACGATCAAAGCGAAACGCAAATACGACCATAACAAGCATCAGATTACGAATACGCTCAATAATACCAAGCGGGATATTGAAGATCTCACCAACGGGACTTACGTGCAAAACAAAATGAAACGGGAAGTAAACGAGGCGACAAGCCAGTACACGAATAAAGTGGAACGCGTTAAAAATGCCACTGATCCAGACCAGATCAAGCGTAAGGTGAATAACGAGTTAAATCGCGAATTTGATGAGTGGTTGTATGACGAGGATTGATGCTTGATGTATCAGCTCCGGCAAAAAGATAAGGTGGCCCATGAGCCACCTTTTTACTGTCCAACCTTCTTACATTAGGTCAGCTTGCTTTGTGGCTTTCTACCGCTTTACGCAAGAAGCCGTCTTGATGATGAAGGTGCTGACGCGCGGACTCGATATCAAGATCGGTCAAGATCATTAAGATCGCCAGTTTCACCTCATAATTGGTCTGCTTAAGTACCTCGGTTGCCTCTTCTTTAGTGCACTCCGTCGCCTGCATAACAATGCGAGCAGCACGCGCGACCAATTTGTTGTTGGTCGCTTTCACGTCCACCATCAAGTTTTGGTAGCTCTTACCTAAACGGATCATACTTGCTGTAGTGAGCATGTTGAGCACCAACTTTTGCGCGGTGCCTGATTTTAAGCGAGTGGACCCCGTCAAGGCTTCTGGGCCAACAACGGGACTTATTGCGATATCAGCAATATCTGCGATAGGAGAATCCGGATTGCACGACAACGCAACGGTAGTTGATCCAATCGTATTCGCGTATTCCAAACCGCCAATCACATAAGGTGTACGACCACTGGCTGCTATTCCTACCAGTACATCATTGCTGCTGAAGTCGATATCCTTTAAATCTTGCTCACCAAGTTGAGGTGAGTCCTCTGCACCTTCTTTGGCTTTTAGTATCGCTTCTGGGCCACCAGCGATAAGGCCGATCACCATTTTGTCCGATACGCCAAACGTTGGTGGGCATTCCGAGGCATCCAGTACACCTAAACGGCCGCTCGTGCCTGCACCCATATAAATTAAGCGTCCACCCACTTTAAAGGCGTCGGTGATCTTATCGACCGCTTGAGCAATCTCAGGCAGCACTTTTTCAACGGCAAGCGGAACGAGTTTGTCCTGTTGGTTGATGCGTTGAACAATATCGAGAGAAGGCAGCAAGTCGATGTCCATGGTATCTGGATTTCGCCCTTCAGATACCAGATGGGATAAAGCTGCGATAAGTGCATCGTTCGTCATAATGAATTAAGCCTTTTTGTTTAGGGTCTATTGCCCTTAATTTTTTGAATAGAGCACACCAAGTGAAGCGAGGCGACTTGCCCCTGTGACTTCCGGTAAATTGCTAGGGAGGCCATGAATATGGCGCTGCGCAAGCCAAGCAAACGCCATTGCTTCCATGTAGTCGCCATCAACGCCTTTATCGGTAGTGGTTGACACATGCCATTGGGGGAGAAGTTCCGTTAAACGTTGCATCAACAGTGGGTTGCGTGCACCGCCGCCGCAAACCAACAGCTGAGGTGTCTCGCCATACGTGAACTTTGTTACGTCATGCGCAATAGTGATCGCGGTGTATTCGCACAAGGTGCGTTGGACGTCTTCGACGGATACATTGTAATTGGCTAACTGGTGATGTAGCCAATCCATGTTGAACAGTTCACGTCCAGTACTCTTCGGGGCTGACATTGCGAGATAAGGCTCTTTAAGTAAATGAGCCAGCAATGCTTCGTTGACGCTGCCTCGCTGGGCAAGTTGCGCGTCTTTGTCGAAACCGTGACCAGTATGTCGCTCACACCATGCGTCCATCAACATATTGCCCGGCCCTGTATCGTAGCCGTGCACGGGTTGCTGCGGATGCAAAACCGAAATGTTGGCAATGCCGCCGATGTTTAGCACGACCGTTGTGGAATCTTGCATGGCAAAGATGCTTTTGTGAAAAGCGGGAACCAGTGGGGCACCTTGTCCACCTAGCGCCATGTCTTTACGACGAAAATCCGCTACCGTATCAATGCCTGTTTTGACCGCGATAATGTTGGCATCGCCCAATTGAGTGGTAAAGGGTAACTCTCCAGTAGGTTGGTGGAATACCGTTTGACCGTGATTACCAATCGCACGAATTTGTTCTGCGACGTAACCAGACTTATTGAGTAGCTGCAACACGGCATCTGCAAATAGGTGGCCGAGCTGGTGGTCAAGTTCACCGATGGCTTTTAAGTTTGTCGCTTGACCGGTACAAACCGATAACAGCATTTCTTTCATCGCCGCAGGCATTGGATAGTCGTCGTGCGCAATTAAGCGAACGTGATTATCTGTAATCTCAACCAGAGCGGTATCAACGCCGTCCATACTGGTTCCAGACATCACACCAATGTACAGTTCGTTAAATTTCATAGCCGATCTCGTCAATTCTTCATTCACTTATTGTAAAGCAAATCTGAAGCGAATAACCTCATCGAATACGAGATATTCAGCCGATTTTGAGGAGAAAAAATGGGACCGTTATGGGTTGACGTTGCGGGTTATGAACTGACCGCAGAAGACAAAGAAATTCTGGAACATCCTACGGTTGGTGGCTTGATCCTATTTACTCGTAACTATCATGATAGTGAACAGCTTCAAGCACTTACTCAATCTATTCGCAAAGCGGTGAAACGCCCATTCCTGATTGGTGTGGATCAAGAGGGCGGGCGAGTACAACGCTTTCGTGAAGGTTTCTCGTTAATCCCTGCCGCCGACGAATACGCCAAACATCACAATGGCGAAGAGCTAGCACGTATGGGCGGTTGGCTAATGGCAGCCGAGTTGATTGCTCACGACATCGATTTAAGCTTTGCACCCGTGCTCGACAAAGGTCATCAATGTAAAGCGATCGGTAACCGTGCATTTGGTGAAGATGCCGATACCATCCTTCGTTATAGCACCGCTTATATGCAGGGTATGAAGAGCGTAGGAATGGCGACGACCGGAAAACACTTCCCGGGTCATGGTGGTGTGATTGCTGACTCACATTTAGAAACGCCATACGACGAACGCAGCGACATTTTTGAACAAGACATGGCTATCTTCAAAGCGCAAATTGATGCCGGTATTTTAGATGCCATGATGCCTGCTCACGTGATTTTCCCAAACTACGATTCTCAGCCCGCAAGTGGTTCTGAATACTGGTTGAAACACGTTTTACGTCAACAGCTTGGTTTTAAAGGCTTAATTTTCTCCGATGATTTGACGATGGAAGGCGCAGCGATCATGGGCAGCCCCGCCGAGCGTGGGGCTCAAGCCATGAAAGCCGGTTGCGATATGCTATTGATGTGTAATAAGCGTGAAGCACAAGTTGAAGTGTTGGATAACTTGCCTGTTTCAACCGTGCCACTGGCGGATGCGCTACTCAAAAAACAGTCGTTTTCTTTAAGCGATCTCAAATTGTCTCATGAGTGGAAAGCGGCGAGTGAAGCGATGAAACGCTTGACCAGCTAAACCTCTCGTAAACTGTTAAAAACACCAATTAGAAGCCAAAGCTCATTAGACTTTGGCTTTTTTGTGTGTAAATTTATTTTTACAGTAAATGTTTTTTATTGTGTACGCTTGTTTTTCTTTTTTAGCCTGTTATCTTGTCGTTAAAGCTTAGTTGTCTCGCCAAGGATTTGGTTGGGTGTAAAAATAAATATACAGGTTTGAATTATGCAAAAAAGTGAGTTGAGCAATATTAACATCAGCGATGAACAGGTTCTTATTACGCCAGATGAGCTAAAAGTGAAGCTTCCTCTTAGTGAAAAGGCGCGCCGTTTCATTCAAGAGTCTCGCCAAACCATCGCCAACATCATTCACAAAAAAGACCATCGCCTACTTGTCGTATGTGGACCATGCTCTATCCATGACATTGAAGCAGCAAAGGATTACGCGAAGCGTCTAAAAGCTCTTTCTGAACAACTAAGTGACCAACTGTATATTGTAATGCGTGTTTACTTTGAGAAACCGCGCACCACGGTCGGCTGGAAAGGCCTGATCAATGACCCACACCTAGACGGCAGCTTCGACATTGAACACGGTCTGCATGTAGGACGTGAACTGCTGGTGGAACTGGCGGAAATGGAAATCCCACTTGCAACCGAAGCACTTGACCCAATTAGCCCACAATACTTAGCCGATACTTTTAGTTGGGCAGCGATCGGCGCACGCACAACAGAATCACAAACACACCGTGAAATGGCTAGTGGTCTTTCGATGCCGATTGGCTTTAAGAATGGCACAGATGGTAGTTTGGCAACCGCAATCAATGCGATGCAGGCAGCCTCTTCTAGCCACCGCTTTATGGGTATCAACCGTGAAGGTCAAGTTGCGTTGCTCACAACCCAAGGTAACCCGAATGGCCACGTGATCCTACGTGGTGGTAAACAGACGAACTACGACTCAGTATCCGTTACGGAATGTGAACAGGAGATGGCGAAATCAGGTCTTGAAGCGTCATTGATGGTGGATTGCAGCCATGCAAACTCACGCAAAGATTACCGTCGTCAGCCATTGGTCGCAGAAGATGTGATTCACCAAATCCGTGAAGGGAACAAGTCGATCATCGGTTTGATGATCGAGAGCCACATCAATGAAGGTAATCAATCTTCTGATCTGGCGTTGGATGAGATGAAATACGGCGTATCTATCACTGACGCTTGTATTAATTGGGAGTCAACTGAGGCACTATTACGTCATGCACACGAAGAGCTGGTGCCTTTCTTAGAAAACCGCCTTAAAGGCTAAAACGGAACTTATTTAAGGAACATCAATGGCAGTTGAACTTAACGCATTACGCGATCAGATTGATGCAGTCGACAAACAAATGCTTGAGCTTTTGGCTCAGCGTTTAGCGCTGGTAGAAAAAGTTGGGGAAGTAAAAAGCGAACACGGTTTGCCTATTTATGCCCCTGATCGTGAAGCGGCGATGCTGGCGTCTCGCCGAGCAGAAGCTGAGAAAATGGGTGTCCCCCCTCAGCTTATCGAAGACATTCTTCGTCGTACCATGCGTGAGTCTTATGCCAGTGAGAAAGATTCCGGTTTTAAGTGTTTGAACCCAGAATTACGCTCAGTGGTCATTATTGGTGGTAATGGCCAGTTAGGCAGTCTGTTTGGCCGCATGTTCAAGCTATCAGGTTACCAAGTGAAAGTTTTGGGTAGCAAAGATTGGGATTGTGCGGATGAGATTCTCAAAGACGCAGGCTTAGTGGTTGTCACCGTACCGATTCACCTGACGGAAGGGGTGATTGAAAAACTGGGCAACTTGCCACAAGACTGCATTCTGTGTGACCTGACGTCTATCAAGTCAAAGCCGCTGCAAGCGATGTTGAATGTGCACGCTGGACCTGTGGTTGGTTTACATCCAATGTTCGGCCCTGATGTTCCTAGTCTTGCCAAGCAGGTGATTGTGTACTGTGATGGGCGTGGTAACGAGCAATACCAATGGTTGTTGCAACAGTTTGGTATTTGGGGCGCGAGCTTGTGTCAGATTGATGCGCAAGAGCACGATCATGGTATGACGTTAATTCAAGCGCTGCGCCACTTCACGTCATTTGCTTACGGAATGCACCTTAGCAAAGAGAACCCGAATATTGAGCAACTGTTGAAACTGAGCTCGCCAATTTACCGTCTTGAATTAGCAATGGTGGGGCGTCTGTTTGGTCAGGATCCAAATCTCTACGGTGACATCATTCTCGCATCGCAAGAGAACATCGATATGATCAAGCGTTTCCATCAACGCTTTGGGGAAGCGCTTGCGATTTTAGACAGCAAAGACAAAGCCAAATTTGTAGAAAGTTTTGAGCAGGTGAGTGATTGGTTTGGCCAATACTCTCAGCAATTTATGAACGAGAGCCAAAACTTACTGAAACAGGCGAATGACAATATCCATCGTGGATAATGTTATCCTCTTAAAAGAAAAGAGCAGCTCTAGGCTGCTCTTTCTATTTCAAGCGAATGACATCAGTTAATAATCGTTTCGTTGTTGTCTTCACTGGAAACAGTATTAATCGTTGTGTCGCGGTAGGGTGAGTTAGTTAAGTTGATTTGTAGACGCACTACATTATCAATCAACTGAACTAATGGACCCCATTTCACCATCTTCTCTTTCTCAAACACGTAGTTGAAGTTTTCTGGCGTCCACTCCATTAGTGATTGAGGGTTAAGTGTGCGACCTAGAAATCTCACTTCATAGTGCAAATGTGGGCCGGTTGAATTTCCTGAGTTACCACATTGCGCAATGACATCACCTTTACTAACAAACTGGCCGCTTTTGACATTGAACTTGTTCAAGTGAGCGAAAGAGCTAGAGAAACCAAAAGAGTGACGAAGGGTGAGGTAGTTACCATAACCTTTGTTTCCTGGACGTACGGTTTCAACCACACCGTCTGCAGGAGCGAGGATTTCTTCACCGCGCTTACAGGTCAAATCGATACCGGTATGCACGTGTCTTCTACCTGAGATAGGATTGATCCGACTGCCGTAAGAAGAAGAGATTCGTTGATACGTTACTGGGCTATCATTCGGAATTAAACGGAACATGGTCGCACGAACCGCAGAATCTATAGCTGCTGCATCAATTCGCTCTTCTAAGGCGAGGTTGTTCTCATCGATAGACAGCTCTTCATCAGCAAGGCCGAGTACCGATTCCACATCAAATACGCGCTTTCCGAGCAGCTGAATCTGGTTGTTCTTGTCCGTCAAAGCTTGAGAGAGTGAGTGGTTGGTATCCAATTGCTCTTCATAGAGCGCTGTGATTTCCGCTTTCTCGCTTTCTAGTTTGGTAATGGTTTGCGCCAGCGTTGTCTGATTATGAATCTGTTGCTGGTTCAAATACCAAGCCCCACCGACAACGGCAGGTAAGGCGATGATCGAAGTCAATATGGTTAGGACCGAACCGCGGCCCAAATAAAATTGCTGATCACCGTTTTTAGTGGGGATCTGCATGATGATTTTTTTAGACATAATTATTGTTACTTAAATAGGCGTTGATTTATTTTTCCCCTAAATCGGAAAGATGGTCTAACTCTCGATTCAGAAGTTCGTTATTGCCTACATTCAATTCGATAAATCGTTTTAATTGGCTAATGCTTTCAATGCCGATGTTGGTGATCTTGAGCCGTATTTGGTCTTGAGTGACGTCTACGATTTGTGCCGTTAACGTAATCTCTTGTTCAGACTGGTGGAACGAGAAACCGACATCAACCAAAAGTGCAGGATTCAATGTATCTAAGCCTTCGGCTTGTAAGAGCAAGCCATGCAAGGAAAGATCTTGAATCGTAGCGTTAAGTCTCAAATCACGTTGTTCTAACTGAGCTGGAGCTTGGTAGATGATGCGTGAAAAGCGTCTTTTCTCCGTCATATTGCGCTCTCTAAGGCATTTAAACAGATTGAATAGTATATCAAGAAGAACAAAAAGTGTTCGAATGTTGTTTAAAAACTGTCGGGAACGCTACAGAGTTACGTAAGTACACGGTCATATTTTTCACTGACCCAATGACTCTCAAATCATCAAATACCGTAATAACGCCAATCAATATGGCCCGGAAAGGCGCTTTTAACTGGCTGGGGTATACGACAAAGGCCGCTATGATAGCGGCCTTTGTATAAATTACCAACAGACTTTCCAGAAAGCGTAAGTTTCGGTGTCAGTCTGTCGTAATCATTATTTCGCAATACGTTTGTATTTGATGCGGTGCGGCTCTGCAGCTTCAGGGCCCAACGTTTTCTTCAACCAATCCATGTACTCAGTGTAGTTACCTTCGTAGAAGTTAACTTGGCCTTCGTCACGGTAGTCGATGATGTGCGTTGCAATACGGTCTAGGAACCAACGGTCGTGCGAGATAACCATTGCACAGCCCGGGAACTCTAGTAGTGCTTCTTCTAAAGCACGTAGCGTTTCAACGTCAAGGTCGTTGGTTGGTTCGTCGAGTAGTAGTACGTTACCGCCCGCTTTAAGCAGTTTTGCTAGGTGTACACGGTTACGCTCACCACCAGATAGCTCGCCAATCACTTTCTGTTGGTCTGAGCCTTTGAAGTTGAAACGTGAACAGTACGCACGCGCAGGGATTTCAAAGTTGTTGATCTTGATGATGTCAGCGCCTTCAGAAATCTCTTGGAATACCGTGTTCTTATCGTTCATTGAATCACGGAACTGCTCAACAGATGCGAGTTTCACTGTGTCACCCATCTCAATGGTACCTGAGTCAGGTTGTTCAGTGCCGCTTAGCATCTTGAATAGCGTTGATTTACCCGCGCCGTTGGCACCGATGATACCCACGATCGCACCTTTAGGCATGTTGAACGATAGGTCATCAATCAGAACGCGACCGTCAAACGACTTAGTCAGGTTCTTCACTTCAATCACTTTGTCACCTAGACGCTCACCTGGTGGGATGAACAGCTCGTTGGTTTCGTTACGTTTTTGGTGCTCAGTGTTTTGTAGCTCTTCAAAGCGCGCCATACGTGCTTTAGATTTTGCTTGGCGACCTTTAGGGTTTTTACGTACCCATTCAAGTTCTTTCTCGATGGTCTTTTGGCGAGCGCTTTCTTGTGATGCTTCTTGTTGTAGACGTGCATCTTTCTGCTCTAGCCAAGAGGTGTAGTTACCTTCCCATGGAATACCTTCACCACGGTCAAGTTCAAGGATCCAACCCGCAGCGTTGTCTAGGAAGTAACGGTCGTGGGTGATCGCCACAACAGTACCAGAGTAATCCACTAGGAAGCGTTCTAGCCATGCAACCGACTCTGCATCCAAGTGGTTGGTTGGTTCGTCGAGTAGTAGCATGTCTGGTTTCGATAAAAGCAGACGACAAATTGCTACACGGCGACGTTCACCACCAGATAGGTGAGCGATTTTTTGGTCCCACTCAGGTAGACGAAGTGCATCTGCCGCACGCTCTAGCGTGTTTTCTAGATTGTGACCGTCTTTTGCTTGGATCAAAGCTTCTAGTTCACCTTGCTCTTTCGCTAGGGCATCAAAGTCTGCATCTGGTTCTGCGTATGCAGCGTACACAGCATCAAGACGTTTCAGTGCGTCAGCAACGTCAGCAACTGCTTCTTCAACGACTTCACGAACGGTTTTCGATTCATCGAGTACTGGTTCTTGCGGTAGGTAGCCAACATTTAGGCCCGGTTGTGGACGTGCTTCACCGTCGATATCCGTGTCGATACCAGCCATGATACGTAGCAGGGTAGATTTACCTGCACCGTTCAGACCTAAAACACCGATTTTCGCACCAGGGAAGAAGCTCAGAGAGATGTCTTTAAGAATTTGACGCTTAGGTGGCACAATTTTGCTCACCCGCGACATGGTATATACGTATTCAGCCATTGCCGATCGTTCCTAAATTAACTGTCATTCAAACCCACTATTTTATACCAACTCCCTTTATTTTGTTACCGGATTGCAAGAATTTCCCTATGGATGAGATTTCTTATTTTCAGCTGACCGGAAACTTACACGGTTAGGGTATACACTTTTGTTATTCGCTTTGATTTTAGGAGCGTCTGCATTGCTTATTGGGAACATCATGCCTCTATTGTCTTAAAAGTTTCACGAGTACAAATTTTAATACACCAAGTTGTTTTACAGTGATAGCCGCATTCCAAACGAATGAATGCATGGATTCAAAGCGCCTTCAAAACACTGAACTCTAAGAAAACTAGGCTTTGGGGCAGTAAATGTCTGGGGAAAATGACACAAATGAGATTCAACGTATCTGAATTGGCTAAAAACGTGTGTTATGCCGCTGCGTTATGTGCAGTGAGCATGACGGCAAACGCGTCGCTCAGCTTAGAAAAGCAGCGCGAAGCATATGAACAAGCTCAAGATTTATTAGATAAGAATGACATTGACGGATACTTATCTATTCGTCCAAAAATTGCTGATTATCCACTGACTCCTTATGTGGATTACCGAACGTTCATCAGACAGCTATCCATGAAATCACCACAACAAGTGGATGCTTTCATTAATGAGCATGAGGCGTTCCCTTTCTCACGTCGCATTCGTGCGCCTTATCTCGATAACTTGTACAAACAGAAAGATTGGAAAACCATCACTGAGTTTCAAAAAGTCATTCCAAGTGGTGAGCGTTATCAGTGTATTTTTTACGTTGCTCAGTTAAAGCAAGGCAAACAAGTTGCAGCCTTTAAAGGCGCAGAAGACATGTGGCTAAGCGGTTCTAGCATCGCGAGTGAGTGTGACCCGTTATTTAATGCTTGGGATAAAGCGGGTGGACGTACAGATGATTTGATTCTGCAACGCATGTTGTTGGCGTTTGATGCTCGTAACGGTAGTTTGATGGCTTATTTGCAAAAGCTGCCAAGCTCTGCAAAAGCGAAACAACAAGCGCAAGAAATGAAAGCGCTGTTTGATAAACCTGCGACGGTGGCTGAGTTTGCTAAGAAAAAGCCAGCCAACGACTTTTATCGTGCTCAGAGTGAATATGCGTTAGAAAAGCTAGCTCGCATGGATGTCAATCAAGCTCAAAAAGCGTATGCGCAAGTCGTGAAAGGACAAAAGTTCTCAGCAGAAAAAGCCCAAGCACTTGCGGACTACATTGCGATTCGTCTGATTCGTACTGAATCTGATTCACTAGCCAAATGGCGAGATGATAAGACGAAAACCAGTAAAAATGTCGCTTTGATCGAAAATCGTATCCGTCTAGCAATTCAAAATGCAGATTGGAAAGGTGTTCAACAATGGATTGCCGTACTCAACAAAGATGAGCAAGCCTCGCTTCGCTGGCAATATTGGTTAGGTCGAAGTGAGATTGCGCTGGGTGATGATATTGCAGGCAAACAGCGATTGGCGACCTTAGTTGGTCAGCGCAATTTCTACAGCGTGGCTGCGGCGAATGCGATTGGTCAGTCAATCAAATATCCATCTCATCGTATTAAGCTCGATACTAAGGTTATTCACCCGTATCAGAGCTCTCTCACTCGTATTGAAGAGTTGATTACGACAGATAAAATTGCGGCAGCGAAAAGTGAGTGGGCGCATTTGCTGAGTAGAGTAGGTAAAGATGAAAAGGCGATGTTGGCGGCGTATGCCTCATCCAAGAATTGGCATCACCTAACGGTCACAGCCAGTATCCAAGCGCAAATGTGGGACAACATTGAACTGCGATTCCCCATTGCGCACCGCTGGTGGTTCAACTTTTATGCGAAGAAGCATGACATCGACCCGATTACGATGATGTCGTTAGCCAGACAAGAAAGTGCATTGGATTCAGAGGCGCGTTCTCCGGTAGGGGCTCGGGGTATCATGCAGATCATGCCAGCGACTGCGAAGTACACGGCACGTAAATACAAGCTGACTTATCAAGGTAGCGATGATTTATACAACGTCGGCAAAAACATCGAGATCGGTAGCCATTATCTGCAAGGTTTGCTAGAGGATTACGATAATAATCGTATTTTTGCGCTCGCCGCTTATAATGCTGGCCCTAACCGAGTAAAAACGTGGCGAGAGCGAACCCAAGGCAAAGTGGACGCATACGCCTTTATTGAGGCGATTCCATTTAACGAAACTCGTGGGTATGTGCAAAACATTCTAATGTTTGAAACCTACTATCGTGATCTTTTGGGTATCGACGGCGCGTTCTTGAATCAACACGAGATCAATACCAAGTATTGAGTGAGGTAACTTGATGTCACACGAACCCGAGTACAGAGACTGGCAACAGATTGTCGAGCTAATCCGATCCAGCGTGGATAGTCAGCAACATGAGATGCTGTTAACCATGCTGATGACACCTGATGAGAGGGAATCATTAACTGCACGCGTTAACATTCTTAATGAGCTTCTCAAAGGGGAATTATCTCAACGTCAGATCAGTCAGATGCTTGGTGTTGGCATTGCCACGATCACTCGTGGTTCAAATGAGTTGAAGTCGAAATCCGAGGCGGAAAAAGACAAGCTGAAACTCTTACTAGAGCAAGTAGCTCAAGTCGCGAAGTAACAGAAAAGGGCGGAAATATCCGCCCTTTTTCGTATCTGGTAATTCGAATTAAAGATTGGCAGGGAAGTGGTCTGGATTCGTAAATGGAATCAGCGCCAGAATTAACGCTTGATGATACACCGAGCTACGAGTTAATTGGTTTTGGGTCAGCAAGCTGATTGCGCCGCCCTTTTGTTTGATGTTTTCAGTGCCAAACACTTTGTCCATCACATCACCAAGTTCATTAGCATCTGCAAGTTGAGCTAATACTTCTGGCGGCAACATCAAACTGGCTGAGCGAGATTCTCCACGATGGGTATCTGATTCAATCACCATCCACGCAAACGTCACATTGCCTTCAATTCCAGCTTCTAAGCCAACATAAAAGTCTGCGGTTGGCATTTCCACTTTGGTATTTTTAACTCGATTGAGTGCGCCGCGATGGGTCTCTTCGTTAGTCATCGGCTGATCGGCGACTTCACTCGGAACGCTGATGCCGACAAACTCAAAAGCTTGTTGAGGGAATGCGCTTTGAAATGCACTCTTTACCGCATTGATTTTTGCAGGGTTTAGAGAGGCGATAACGACTTTTTGGGTTGCCATGATCTTTTTACTCATCGATGTCTATTAGCTCAATTTTACTTGCGTTGGTTTGATGTTTTCGCTTGGATAACAACCCAGTACTTTCAAGTGTTTAGTGATTTTTGTTAGCTCTTGCAATGCTTGCTGCATTTCGGTTGAGCCTAGGTGCGCTTCTAGATCAACGTAGAACATTTCTTCCCACGGGTTACCCATGATTGGACGCGATTCTAACTTAGTCATATTGATGCCGTAGCGTTGCAGTACCAGTAGAGTTTCAACCAATGAGCCCGCCTCTTGGGAGGTCGACATAATCAACGTCGTTTTGGCTGGAATTTGTGTTGAGACTTCAACTGGTTTACGCGCGACGACAATAAAGCGTGTGTGGTTTTCGGTTTGGTTTGCGATGTTGCCTTGGATCGCTTGCAGGCCGTACAACTTACCACTTGAAGCATTACCAATTGCGGCCACATCATCACGATTCATCTCTTGGACTTTTTGCATCGCGTCTGCTGTGCTTGCGCAAGACTCAAGTTTCACGCCTTTCATACGGCTTAAGAATTCGCTGCACTGTTGGTGCGGTTGCGGATGCGAGTACAGTGTTTTGATGTCTTCGAGGCGAATGTCTTTCGTTGCAACTAAGCAGTGCTCGATAGGTTGAGTCAGCTCACCAACAATATACAGCGTGGTGTGTTGTAGTAGGTCATATACTTCATTGATCGAGCCCGAGCTGGTGTTTTCGATGGGCAGCACACCGTAATCAGCATGGCCTGATTCCACCGTTCGAGTCACTTCTTTGAAATGCTCACAATTTAGCTCGATAAGCTCGGTATTTTTACGACTGAAATATTCGCGGCTTGCCAAGTGCGAGTAAGAACCTTTGGCTCCCAAGAAAGCGACGCGTGCAAGTGGCTTGCGGCTTTGTTGTGGGTTCACAAGGTTTTGCAGATAACCTTGTTGAAGTAAGACCGAATCTTCAATGATGGTGTGGAAAAGTTTGGTGATGTACTGAGCGTCGAGTTCGTATTTGTCTCGGCCGTTGGAAATCAGCTTAACCAACAGTTGTTGCTCTCGAACGGCATCACGAACTGGTTTTGAGGTTTGTACTTTGCTTTTGGCTACTTCAATGCTGAGTTTACGGCGTTCAGACAGCAAGCTAAGGAGCTGGTCATCAAGCTCATTCAAGCGTAAACGAATTTCTTCAAGGGAAATAGGTTGGTCAGTCATCAATTCTTTCCTTATAAAAAAAGCCTCCCGAGTGGGGAGGCTTTCTGTTTGTTTTTGACTTTTCTTTCACAAACGAGTTAGCCCCTCCAACTATGGAAGGAAAAAGAAGTCAAAAATAAACAGTGAGGTTAAGTGCATAAATAGTGCTTAATTTATGAGTGTTTAAACACAATAAGCAAGCAGGCGGGGAGCGTCAAGCAAAAAAATAGCGCCTTTCGGCGCTACTTCCTCAATCTGGTCGGTTTACTCTTCTTCTTCCACTAGCTCAGGCTTATTGGCACGACGAGCTTCAGGTTTGTGGGTCAGCTTATTCAGTTGTCGTTCTAGTTTTTGCTCCACTTCATTGATAGCTGCGTAAAGATCTTCGTGAGTTGCTGAGGCGACAAGTTGGCCTTTAGGAACTTTAATTACCGCTTCGAATTTCTTCTGTTTATTCGGTTCCTCACTGAAAGTTGCTTGGCATCCAATAATGTCGACTTGCCATTTCTCCAGTTTTTTAAACTTGCTCTCAATATGAGCACGGATTGCAGAGGTGATTTCGATGTTTTTGCCAGTGATATTCATTGTCATAAGTGTTTTTCCTCTGTTGCATCCCTCATGGGTTGAGTTCAGATTACCGCTTTAAGGATAAAAGAATGTGATTTAGATCACCTTTTAAGTTGTGTTTTTGATGATGAAAAATGAATGTGATCTCACTCAAGATCTGTTGAGATTTATCGCAAAATTGCTTGTTATCGGTTAGCAAATCATTAGATTGGATAGAGTACTCAGCTGAAAACGCCTTCGTTTTTAGGGACGTTGTTCAGCCTGTTTTTTAGAGTGGTTAAATTTTAACTAGAATGAAAATGTGACATTAATCACTCTGCAATTTCAAAGTACACTGAATAATAAAAATGCCGCTTAATTAACAAGCGGCATTTTTGTATCTGGCGTTTGAGTGATTTTCCTTATTGGTGTCATAAAGACTGGGTCATCAGGAATCAGCAGCACATTTTCTAGTGTTTTGGCTAGGTCTAAACTCTCTAGTTGCTTATATATGACGTAGTAACGGTTCACGCTGGTCACATAACTGACCGTTGAGCTGAAGCTTTTTCGCATGACCACTTCGACATTATTAAACCAAACGTTGGGGTCGTAGCCTTGCTGTGCGGCTCGCTTGCGCATTTTCTCGACATTACCTGGGCCTGCATTGTAAGCCGCCAAGGTAAAGTAAATTTTGTTCTCAGCCGTAATGGCCTTATCGCCAAAGTACTGCCGACGTAAAAACGCTAAGTATTTCGCTCCTGCGTGGATGTTGTTTTCGAGTTGTCGAACATTTTTGATGTTGATGTTTGGATCGCGCGCGGTGCTCGGTAAGACTTGCATTATGCCCACTGCGCCTCTTGTGCCGACTAAGTTGTTATTAAATCCGGACTCTTTATACGCAACCGCCGCAATCAGCAAATAATCCAAGTTATATTTCTCCCCGTAGCGTGAAAAAAGCGCCGACAGTTTTTCTAGCTGGGCAATTTTCTTAGGGTTAAGTGCCTTATTGAGCCAATTGGTATTGTCGATGTATTTGCTATATATGACGTTTCCAAGGAGAGTGCCTGAGCGAGATTTTTGGATGAATTTGTTCACCACTGCTTTGAGTTGAGGACTGTTTTGTCGCATTACCCAAGCGATGTTGCCGTTTTTGCGAAGAGGGACTTTCTTATGCGCTTTGATGTCATCCATCGCATTGAGCCAAAGTTTGGCTTTGTGGCTATCTAAAACAATGGCTTTGATATAGCCATTGTTGAGCATGCCGACGAGTTCGTAGTCTTGCAGAGTCTCTTCGATGAAGTGCACGATAATTGGCGGTAAGCCTTTCTTGTTCAGTGTTTTATTGACGGATTGAATGCTTTCAAAGTAGCTGGAACTGGCACGTACCCAAATCTCCTTACCGCTCAACTGCTCAAGTTTAGTGATGGTTGGAGTATTTTTGTTGGTGATCACCCACTCTTCGATGCCGGATAAGATTGGGGTACTGAAGTCGACTTTTTGTTTGCGGGCCTCAGTGATCGTCAAGTTTGCCACCACTAAATCACCAGAGCCGTTTTCGAGAGAAGGGAGCAATTGGTCTCGTGCTAGAGGGATGATTTGTACGTTCAGTTTGGGTTTGATTTTGCGTAAATCTTTTTCAAAGTGAGCCAGCAGCTCTGCGCCAATCCCTTTTGGTGTTCCTCCTTCGATATAGTAGAAGCCTAAATCGGCAGAGACTAAAACGCGCAATACGTTTTTCTCCTTGATGACATCTAAGTCACCCGTGTACGGAGGCTGTTTTAATGGTGAGATTTCCAAAGCGTAAACGGACGCCGACAACAGAAAGAACAGCATTGCCCAAAACTTAGATATGGTCACGTTCACGTCCAGTTTAATGGTGGAGTAGAACTCTAAGCATAAGTTGTGCTCAAAAAATCATCAAGATTGTTCAAAGAGAAGGAATTGGTGGTAGAAAACAAAACCGCCACAGTTTGAGCTGTGGCGGTAGGCGTTTATTTGACAGGATTTAGCTTAATGAGCGCTTCTGTTCTTGCAACGGCATCTTCTAGTTGCAGCTGCTTGTAGGCTTCCAGCTGAATTTCTAACGATTTACGAGCTGCTTCTGTATCAGGGAATGATTTTTGAAGCTCTTGGCTACGGTTAATGGCAGCAATCCATGCTTCACGGCGAAGGTAAAAATCAGCGGTAGCTAAATCGTAATTCGCCAAGCGGTTTTTCAAGGCCACCATGCGTTTTTGTGCATCTTCCGCATATGGGCTGTTTGGATAACGTTGAAGCAGCTTCTTAAAGTCATCAAATGCTTTTTTCACGGGCTCTGGGTCGCGGTCGCTACGATCGATGCTAAACAGGTCGTGCATAAAGTTACGATCTTGAGCCATGTGGCTCAGGCCACGCATGTAAAGCACCCAGTCCATTTTTTCATGGGTAGGGTTTAGGCGCATAAAGCGAGAGATGGTTGCTAAGCCTAACGCTAGGTCGTCGTTTTTGTAGTATGCGTAAATAAGGTCAAGTTGCACCTGTTCAGAGTAGGCACCAAATGGGTAACGTGAGTCTAACGCTTCCAGTTTCTCAATCGCAGAAAGCCAGTTGCCACTTTGAAGTGAGACTTGTGCGTCTGCATACAGTTCCGAAGGTGGCACATCAGGAACGATTTCTTCTTTGCTTGCACATCCAAACAGAAGAGATACCGCTAAAAGGCCTGTTAAAGTCTGACGTTTCATATCAGGAGTCTGTTCCTTGAATCTAAATATTTCTTAAGCTGCCGTTACTTTCTTTCCAGTAACAGATACAATGACGTAATAGTCTATTTTTCCACAGTCGTGAGCATTAGTCTCACAGTTTTTAAAAAAGTTCGATATGGCTCAGCAGATTGTATTAACAAATACCGTAAAAGATAGCCAGTTAGGTCAACGTTTAGACCAAGCTATCGCCGAATTGTTCGCTGACTTCTCTCGTTCGCGCCTGAAAGAATGGTTGCTGGACGGGAAAGTTCAAGTGAATGGTGAAGTTGTCACTAAACCTCGCACCAAAGTTATGGGTGGTGAGGAAATTACTTTGCAAGCCGAGCTGGAAGATGAAGAACGCTGGGAAGCGCAAGATATCCCACTAGATATCGTCTACGAAGATGATGACATCATCGTAATCAATAAGCCTCGTGACTTCGTCGTTCACCCTGGTGCTGGTACACCAGATGGTACCGTGCTGAATGCATTGCTACATCATTACCCAGATATCGCAGAAGTACCGCGAGCGGGCATCGTACATCGTCTTGATAAAGACACCACAGGTCTGATGGTTGTGGCGAAAACCGTTCCAGCGCAAACTCGTTTGGTTCGTGCCCTGCAAAAACGCAACATCACGCGTGAGTACGAAGCGATTGCAATCGGTCGTATGACAGCGGGTGGTAAAGTGGATCAACCAATTGGTCGCCACTCGACTAAACGCACACTCATGGCTGTAGCTCCTTTGGGTAAACCTGCGGTAACGCACTACCGTGTAGCAGAACACTTCCGTGAGCACACGCGTATCCGTCTGCGTTTGGAAACGGGTCGTACTCACCAAATCCGTGTTCATATGTCTTACCTACAGCATCCTCTGTTAGGTGATACTGCCTACGGTGGTCGTGCTCGTATTCCTACTGGTGCATCGCAGGAACTTACGGACATGATTCGTGGTTTCGATCGTCAGGCGCTACACGCCGTAATGCTTCGTTTTGAACACCCTATCACTGGTGAAGAACTGGAATTCCATGCTCCAGTGCCAGACGATATGGTGGCAATGACTGAAGCGTTGCGTAAAGACACTGAAGAATACGGTCTACCGGACGAGTTTTAAGATGAAGGCAATCATTCCTAACTGGTCTGCACCTAAAAATGTCAAAGCCTTTGCTTCTACGCGAGTTGGTGGCTTTTCGACAGGCTCTTATCAAGGGTTAAATCTTGGTGCACACGTTGGGGATGATGCTTCTATCGTAGCGAAGAATCGTCATTGGTTGGCGCAGCAAGCGAATATGCCAAGTGCGCCAATTTGGTTAAACCAAACTCATTCTACTGTCGTTGCCCATGCAAATGCTCCTACGTCAATAGTGCTTGATGCTGATGGCGTCTTCACATCGGCGAGTAATGTTGTGTGTTCTGCCATGACCGCTGATTGTTTGCCTATATTGCTGACGAATACTCAAGGTACTCAAGTAGCAGCAGTTCATGCTGGTTGGCGTGGTTTGGCAAATGGTATCGTTGAAAATGCTCTCGCATTATTTTCGGGTGATGTGATGGCATGGTTAGGGCCTGCTATTGGTCCACAGGCGTTTGAAGTGGGCGAAGATGTTCTACAAGCGTTTGTCGATTTTGACTCAAAAGCTCAGCGCGCATTTACCGCTCGTAATATAGAAGGTAAATGGTTTGCCAATATGTCGCAATTAGCGACGCAGCGTCTCAATAGGGCTGGCGTCTCGCAAGTTTTCGATTCCGGTTTGTGTACTTACCAAGATAAAGAGTCCTTTTATTCTTACCGCCGAGATGGTGTGACAGGAAGACAAGCTACGTTTATCTGGATTGAAGAGTAAGCCCCATAAAGCTCAAAAGAGCTGAGATGCATAGTTCTATTTTTGCAAAGCTATCTTTATTTATTCACTCCCTTGAAATTCCCCCACTGAGTATCCATCTTTCTACTGTCAAAAGAATTCTCTTTAATCGAGGTTAGGAAGGTCGATATGCGTCTTGATAGATTTACCAGTAAGTTTCAAATCGCTATCTCTGATGCTCAATCACTAGCGTTAGGGCGCGATCATCAGTACATCGAGCCAGTTCACTTAATGGTGGCTTTGCTTGATCAAAATGGCAGTCCAATTCGTCCATTGCTGACAATGCTGGACGTGGATGTAACTCATCTCCGCTCAAAGCTAGGCGAAATGCTTGATCGATTACCAAAGGTGAGTGGCATCGGTGGTGATGTGCAGCTTTCTAGCTCGATGGGGACTTTGTTCAATCTGTGTGACAAAGTGGCTCAAAAGCGTCAAGACTCCTACATCTCGTCCGAAGTCTTCTTGCTTGCGGCATTAGAAGATCGTGGTCCTTTAGGGCAACTACTCAAAGAAGTTGGGCTGACCGAGCAAAAAGTGAGTCAAGCGATTGAAAAGATCAGAGGTGGTCAAAAGGTCAATGATCCAAATGCTGAAGAGCTACGTCAGGCTCTTGAAAAATTCACCATCGATTTAACTGAGCGAGCTGAGCAGGGCAAATTGGATCCTGTTATTGGTCGAGATGATGAAATTCGTCGCACGATTCAAGTATTGCAACGTCGCACCAAAAACAACCCAGTGATCATCGGTGAGCCTGGCGTGGGTAAAACCGCAATTGTGGAAGGCTTGGCGCAGCGAATCGTTAATAACGAAGTGCCAGAAGGTCTACGCGGTCGCCGTGTTCTATCACTGGATATGGGTGCACTTGTTGCTGGCGCGAAATACCGTGGTGAATTTGAAGAGCGTTTAAAATCAGTATTGAATGAACTTGCTAAAGAAGAAGGCAACGTCATCCTCTTCATTGATGAACTACACACTATGGTCGGCGCTGGTAAAGGTGAAGGCTCAATGGATGCGGGCAACATGCTCAAACCAGCATTGGCTCGCGGCGAACTTCACTGTGTTGGTGCAACAACATTGGATGAGTACCGTCAATACATCGAAAAGGATGCTGCATTAGAACGTCGTTTCCAAAAAGTGCTGGTGGATGAGCCGACAGTAGAAGATACGGTGGCTATTCTTCGTGGTCTGAAAGAGCGTTATGAGCTTCATCACCATGTAGAAATTACTGACCCAGCGATTGTTGCAGCGGCAAGTTTGTCGCACCGTTATATTTCGGACCGTCAGTTGCCAGATAAAGCCATTGACTTGATCGATGAAGCGGCTTCAAGCATTCGTCTACAAATCGATTCAAAACCAGAATCATTGGATAAGCTTGAGCGTAAAATCATCCAACTAAAAATTGAGCAACAAGCACTAAGTAACGAGCACGATGAAGCGAGTGAAAAGCGTCTGCAAGCATTGAATGATGAGTTGAATGAGAAAGAACGCGAATACGCAGAGTTAGAAGAGGTTTGGAATACAGAAAAAGCCGCACTTTCTGGTACTCAGCATATTAAATCTGAACTAGAGCAAGCTCGCATGGACATGGAGTTTGCGCGTCGTGCTGGTGATCTAAACCGAATGTCTGAGCTTCAATACGGTCGTATTCCGGAATTAGAGAAGCAACTAGATTTGGCGACTCAGGCTGAAATGCAAGAAATGACGCTGCTTCGTAACAAAGTAACAGATAACGAAATCGCAGAAGTGCTTTCTAAACAAACCGGCATTCCAGTATCTAAGATGTTAGAAGCGGAGAAAGAGAAACTACTTCGCATGGAAGATGTACTTCACAATCGTGTTGTAGGGCAAAGCGAAGCAGTTACAGTGGTATCGAATGCGATTCGTCGTAGCCGAGCTGGGCTTTCTGATCCAAACCGACCAATTGGTTCCTTCTTATTCTTAGGCCCAACTGGTGTCGGTAAAACGGAATTATGTAAGACACTCGCGAGCTTCATGTTCGACAGTGAAGATGCAATGGTACGTATCGACATGTCGGAGTTCATGGAGAAACATTCAGTGGCAAGATTAGTGGGTGCGCCTCCAGGTTACGTTGGTTACGAAGAGGGTGGTTATCTAACTGAAGCGGTTCGTCGTAAACCATACTCAGTGATCTTGTTGGATGAAGTAGAAAAAGCACATCCAGATGTGTTCAATATTCTTCTGCAGGTGCTTGATGATGGCCGACTCACAGATGGACAAGGTCGTACGGTTGATTTTCGTAACACTGTCGTGATCATGACATCAAACTTGGGTTCCTCTCGAATCCAAGAGAACTTCGCCACATTGGACTATCAAGGTATCAAGAGTGAAGTGATGGATGTGGTTAGCAAACACTTCCGCCCAGAGTTCTTGAACCGTGTTGACGAAATAGTGGTATTCCACCCACTTGGTCAAGAGCATATTAAGTCCATTGCTTCTATTCAATTAGAACGCTTGGCAAAACGACTAGAAGAAAAAGGGTATCAATTAGAGGTTTCTGATAAAGCACTCGACTTGATCGCCCAAGTCGGTTTCGACCCTGTATACGGTGCACGTCCTTTAAAACGTGCAATTCAACAGAATGTCGAGAACCCATTAGCTAAATCCATTCTTGCTGGTGAAATAGTTCCTGACAAGAAAGTGCAGCTAATCGTTACTAATGACCAAATTCTCGCTCATCAGTAATTGCACTGACACAAAAAGTGAGATTAAAATCACATTTAAGGGGCTTTCGGGCCCCTTTTCTATGCGCTTTTAGTTCGTTTTGAATGTTTTCTATACGAATGAACTAAAAAGGAGAGTTTTTTTGAAAAATAGGCTTGTGTTCCTCAATGAACTCCCTATAATGCGCCTCCGTTGCCAAGGGAAAGCAAGTTAAGCGAAGCCTGGTCAACAAGGTCAGTGAGTTAAGAATTAACTCGCAGATAAATAACTTAAAAAAGTGTTTGACACGATAAGTTATCTAGCTAAAATGGCCGTCCACTTTGAAGAGAACTTCAAAGTGTGCTCTTTAAAAATAAGAACCTATCAATCTGTGTGGGTACTCGTTGATGATAATCCAATTAGATACTTCGGTATCAAATTAGGTTTCAATGAAACGAAGTGACCATTGAATCTTCGGATTCAGCACAGTCAATTCAAACATTACTTTATGTAATGTTCAGTATTCATTGAGCCGAACAAAACTTTAAATTGAAGAGTTTGATCATGGCTCAGATTGAACGCTGGCGGCAGGCCTAACACATGCAAGTCGAGCGGAAACGAGTTATCAGAACCTTCGGGGAACGATAGCGGCGTCGAGCGGCGGACGGGTGAGTAATGCCTAGGAAATTGCCCTGATGTGGGGGATAACCATTGGAAACGATGGCTAATACCGCATGATGCCTACGGGCCAAAGAGGGGGACCTTCGGGCCTCTC
>NZ_JYOQ01000178.1:0-385 GCF_000960545.1 Vibrio sp. S457-15
TGCGGTTTGGCTCGGTGGACATAAAAGAGAAGAAAGTGCAATTGGGGGGTTGTGGGCTTTTTTTCGATAATAAGAAAACATTGCGATGTTGATGGATTATCTTAAGGTAAGAGGGGATAATTGCAATGATTGAAGCGGGTGTTTGAGTTGGCGCTGGGATACAGTTTATCTTCCTAATTATTTTTATAAAAAAACAGTCATTAAATGTAGTCTGTCTCTTATACACATCTGACGCAGCAGACGAATAGCCAGCTGTCGTGGGAGGAGGAGGGCTGGCCGCAAACGAAATACAATAGACGGAGTTTACGACATACTACCATATCTGGAGTATTTGTACAAAGAATCTGGAAGTGGGGAATACACCGATAGATCCATAAGTAGAGCA
>NZ_JYOQ01000179.1:0-438 GCF_000960545.1 Vibrio sp. S457-15
GAGGTTGCTAGCAAAGTGGCTCGTAACCATTCTTTAGATAAAGGAGAGATCGGGTGGGATTGTTTCGAGTAAATTGCGATAGACCCTCGCTTTGATGGGATCCCTCTGATTTTAGAAACAATTGATCCGGACATCTGGCAGAAAGAGATCAACGCACTGCGCCTGTTTCATTTAACCGCTATTAACAACCAATACTGTAATCGCAAAGTTCGCACCTTTCTTTCTTAGTCGTTTAAGTCACTTTGAATTAAGAAAGCAGGATGCCACTATGTCTCGACCACTCTCTTTTGCTCCCAATGCTTACAGTCGCCGGGTAGTGCGTCTGCCGATGCATAATCGCTCCATTCCTGGCCAAGGACATTTTAGAACCCCCAAAAAGCATTAGTCTTTAATTATTGTCCTAAGGAATTCATGTTCTAAAGTTCGCGGTAAGTTTTT